>NZ_CP021642.1:1646202-1975443 GCF_003048375.1 Campylobacter concisus
CTCAGCCTCTTGCCAAGCGTTTATAACTTTTGCATTGTCCTCTTCGCAAAAGGCAATTTGTAGCTTTTCAAGGTATTTTACATAAGATTTTTGCTCGTCATTTTGAGCTAAATTTCTTAAAATTTCAAGATTTTTTATAAATACTTTTTTAAGCTCTCTAACCTCATCTTTAAAGGCAAGCGCGTAAGGTAAAAAGCTAAATTTCTCGCCCTCTTTGCAAACTGCGCCATACGTTCTATCAGCCCTTACGCCATTACTATCACACTGAAATAAGCCGTTTTTAGTGATAAACTCATTTGCCTCGCCTAAATCTTTAAATTTAGCTTCAAACTCTTTATTTGTGGTATCTATTATCTTTTCTTGCCATGAAATTTGCCACGCATTTAGACTAAGCCCAAGCTCATGCATAGCCTCAACAAAGGCTTGAGAAAACGGGTCTAAAATTTGCTCATCACGTGCCTTTTTTATAAGCTTGGAGTGTAAATTTTCATATAAATTTCTAACGTAGCCGTAGATCAAATTTAGCACGCGTTTTTGCTCGTCCTCGCCTAAATTTAGCTTTTTTAGCTCATTTTGAAGTGGATCAACTTTAAGATCAACTATCCTTCTAGCAAGGGCTAGCTTTTGGCTCGGCGTGCCAGCAAGGCCGCAAATTTTCACAGCCTCATTTATAAGCTCGTTGTCTAAATTTTTATAAATAGCGTTTAGCTTGGATTTTTGCTCTTTTGTAAGTTCATTTAGTCTTTTAAAATCATTCATCTTTTCATCCCTTAAAGTTGCAGGATTTTAGCATAAAGCCATTAAAATTTGCTACAATTTACCAAAAATTTAAAATCTAAAAGGCAAAAAATGGACATTTTAAAGGACTTTGGCGAGCCACGCATCAAACAAGTGATGCTACCAAAAGATACAAACTCAGCTGGCAATATCTTTGGCGGCTGGATAATGAGCCAGATCGACCTTGCAGGTGCTCAGGCTGCTAGAGAAATTTCGCCTGAGCGAGTTGTGACGATCTCTATGAAAGAGATCATATTTAAACAACCAGTCTTTGTTGGCGACGTGCTAAGCTGCTACGCAAAGATCATCGCAGTTGGCAAAACATCGATAACAACGCAGATAGAAGTGACTGCACTTAGGTTAAATGACGGCGGTTTTAGAGAGACTATACACGTCACAAGTGCGACTGCGACCTATGTTAGTGTGACAAAAGACGGACACAAAAAACCAATAGATGAGAAGATAAAAGAGCTGCACGGCTTTTAAAATTTGGTTGCGATTTATGCAGCCAAACCCTTAAATTTATCACTATTTTTAAAAGAATTTGAAAAAAATTGACTTCAAAAAAGAGAAATTTCAACTTATTTAAATGCTTTATAAAGTAAAATCAGCCCTTACACTTTTTTGGGAGAAAGATGAAAAAATCACGCTTAGGGCTTTTACAAACGCATATTTTAGATATCTTAACACAAGATGAGCTGGAGAAATTTGAGTTTAAAGAGCTGCCAAAAACAAGCACGATCTACACCGAAGATATCGAGATAATTATCCTAAAAAATGGCTCAGCAAAGCTCTCATTTTTTGAAGATGGCGAGGAATTTATCCTTTATCATTTAGAAAAAAATAACATCGCCATACTAGATGATAACTGCGCCTTTGAAGTGCTTGAAGATGCCCAAATTTACGTCATTAGACTGGATAAAATAGGTGAAATTTTGCACAATCAAAAAGCTGCAAGCGAGATCCTAACAACCACGCTAAACACCATCATCGTGCAGCGCCAGATCACAAAGTCGATACTCTTTGAGGACGCAAAGGGCAGGATCGCAAATTTCTTGATCGAGCTTGCAAACGAGCAAGATCTAAAACAAAATGGCTATCGATACGTGTTTTTGCCGTTTTCTCTAAAAGTGCTCTCAAGCTTTGTTGGTCTCAAGCGCCAAAGCGCCTCAACAGCCTTTAATGAGCTTATCAAAGACGACATCATCAGAAAGATCACACCGCACGAATTTCTCATCATCGACCACGAAAAACTTGAAAGTTATACGAATTAAAAAGCTTTTACGCCCTATCTTTAAATTTAGCTAGCCTATCTCGAAGCTCTTTTGAAAGTGTGAATTGCGAAAGCTCATATCTGTCAAAAATGACGATCATATCATCGCCAAGTGCCTGCACTAAGCCAAAACACGCATCTCTATCCAGGCGATTTTTTCTAAATTTAACACTTAACGCATCGACCTTTTTCTTATCGCCAAAGCTCTTAATGGCGATCTCATCGATATCTTTGAAGAAAAATTTGATATTTTTTGAGCCTTTTTTTATGACAAATCCATCATCATCTATCTCAAAAAAGTTGTTTTGCAAGATCTTTCTCACGCAAAAAAAGGTTGAAATGGCGCCAACGATGACACCAAAAAGAGACGGCGTGCCAAGATCAAGATAAAAATAGCCAACGATGCTAAAGACAAAGAGTCCAAGCCCAAAGGCTAACGCCCAAAAAACATCTTTTTTACTCTCTTTGGTTATCATTTTTGCCCTTTTTATGCCAAAAGTCCAGCGCCATTTATCGCTTGGCTACGCTCTTTGGCGTAAATTCTCTCGCCATTTATCACGTCGTATTTCCAGATCGGCGCATTTGCTTTAAAGTCCTCGACAAACTCGTTTATAAGCCTTAGCGCGACCTTTCTTTGAGGGCTAACAACTCCAGCTACATAAGAGCTCGTATGCACCGCCACGTCGCCTTTTGAGTGAGCAAAGAGCACGTAGGCATTTTCTTTTTTGGCTCGCTCCTGCCAAGCATCTAGCCATTTTTTAAGGATCGGCTCATAGATATCGAAGCTAAGCGCCGAAATTCCGCCCTCTTCTCTTACTATGCCCACAAAAGTGATGAGCGCGCCGCAGTTTTTATCTTTAAATTTATCATACCACTCATTTGTGATGCTTTGAACGTCCAAGCTTCCATTATAAATTTGCATCTTAGCCTCCACAAACTGGCGGCAATATAGAAATTTTATCGCCTGATTTAAGAGCGAAATTTATATCGCTTACGATCTCGTCATTTACAGCCACAGCGCAGATATTTAGCCACTTTTTAAGCTCTTCTTTCTCGCTTAAAGCCGCTTTTACCTCGCCTAAATTTTTTGCTTCTACTTTTATACTCTCAAGCCCGATAGGCCCAAGAAATTCGATCTCTACCACATTTTATCCTTTGAAATTTTTGCTGATTTTACTTAAAAATAAATTTAGATATACTTATTTGAAAATTTGCAAAAGAGAAAGAAAATGAACGAAATTTTAAAAAGCATAAAAACCCCAGCCTACGTCTGCGAAGAGGCCAAAGTACGTAAAAATTTAGAGCTTTTAAAGCATGTAAAAGAGCAAAGCGGAGCTAAAATTTTAGTAGCGCTCAAAGGCTTTGCATTTAGCGGAGTGATGGACTTGGTGGGCTCTTATCTTGACGGTGCGACTTGCAGTGGGCTTCATGAGGCCAAATTTGCGAGCGAATACGTAAAAGGCGAGATCCACACGTATAGCCCAGCCTTTAAAGATGAGGATTTTGATGAAATTTTAAAAATTTCAAAGCACATCACATTTAACTCTTTTGCGCAGTGGCAAAAATTTAAAGACATTGCCCTGCAAAACGGCATCATCTGCGGCCTAAGGGTCAATCCAGAGGTCTCGCTAGCGCCAACTGATAGCTACAACCCATGCGGTAAATTTAGCAGGCTTGGCATCACAAGGGCAAATTTTAAGCCAGAGCTTCTTGATGGCATCACTGGGCTTCATTTTCACGCGCTTTGCGAGGAGAGTGCTAGCAGCTTGCAGACCGTGCTGGAGGCGTTTGAAGAGAAATTTGGTGAGTTTATACCAAAGATGAAGTGGATAAATATGGGCGGCGGTCACCACATCACGAGGGCTGATTACGACGTGGAGCTGCTTATAAAGATAATTAGGCGCTTTCGCGAAAAATACGGCGTAGAGGTCTATCTGGAGCCAGGCGAAGCGGTGGGCTGGCAGACTGGCTTTTTGATAAGCAGCGTGCTTGACATCGTGCACAACGAGAAAAATATCGCCATCCTTGACACCTCAGCCGAGGCGCACATGCCAGATACCGTACTCATGCCTTACCGCCCAGCCGTTAGAGGCGAGAGTGAAAATGGCAAATTTGCTTATAGATTTGGTGGCAATACCTGCCTAGCTGGCGATATAGTAGGGCTTGAAGCGGGCAATGCGGAGTATAAATTTGATAGTGAGCTTAAAATTGGCGACCGCGTCATCTTTGAAGATCAAATTCACTACACCATCGTGAAAAATACGACATTTAACGGCATAAAACTGCCTGATCTGCTACTTTTAAAAGAAAATGGCAAGATAAAGATGGTTAGAGAGCTAGACTACGAAGAGTATAGGCGCAGAAACTAGGCTAAAATCTATTTTTAAAGGTAAATTTGGCTTTTAAATTTAGGTCAAATTTATCTGGCTTGCAAAATTCGAAAAAAACTTGAACTGCTTAAATTTAAAAATTTATCTTGAAGCTATTTTCGTTTTCAAAATTTAAACTTATTAAATTTGGCAAAATTAAAGCCAGACTGCGAACTGATTTAAATTTATTATCTACAAAATTTATCTTAATACTTTTGCTAAAGCTATCTTAGCTTGTTATCTTTTTTAAAATTTAGTAGATTTCTGGCTTTATCAAAAGGTCACAAGCTATTTTAAATTTAATACCCATAAATTTTGGCAAATTTATCTATCTTTGAGCTTTTTTGCCAGTTGTATTCAGTCTCGTTTGCGATCTTTTGGGCTAGCTCCTTGCCAAAATGATCACTTATAAAGCCAAGCGCCATATCCATACCAGCAGCCACGCCTGAAGCTGTGTAAAATTTACCTGCCCTCACCCACCTAGCGCGCTCTTGCCATTTTACTGCCTCGCCGCAACTTTTTACCCACTCAAGCGATCTTTTATTTGAAGTAGCCTTTAGTCCGTCAAGCTCTCCCGTGCGAGCGATTAGCGCTGAGCCAGTGCATACGCTTAGGCAAATTTGAGATGCCAAAACGCACTCTTTAAGTCTTGAGATAAACTCACTATCATTCACAAGCGTCCTTGTGCCCTGACCTCCAGGGAGTAGCAAAACGCTCTCTTTTGGCATCTTGCTAAGCTTTTTGGTCTTTATAAAAAAGCCTTGCTTGCTTCTTTTCATCCCGCCATCAAACGAGACGTAGCTTATCTTCATTTCAGGCACCCTTGCCAAAAACTCCACTGGCCCCATGAGATCAAGCGTCTCGTACTCATCAAATATAAGGCAAAAAAGATGCATAGTGCGGTCCTTTTTCGGCTAAAATTTGGCTTTATTTTAGCTAAATTTTCAGATCAAAAACGATAAAAATTAACAAAACTTAAATGTTTTTTATAAAATTTTTAGTAATCTTTTTTGCTAAGGTTTGCTTGTGATTAGCTCTGATATAATAGCCGCAAAACGGCATAGCTGTGTGATTTTAGCATATTTAACCAAAGCTTAAATCATTTAAGCTTTAGCAAATAAAGGAATAAAATGACGAGAATTCTTACTCTACTTTTTACATTGTCTGTTGCGGCAATGGCCATTGAGGGACCAACTGGCGTCAATCAATATGACAGCACCATTTGGGCAGCACAGAGGATAGAAAATATCAAGCCTTATGAGCATGGCTGGGGCCCGATATTTACTTTTATACAAGGCAACGACTACTTCGCGATAGCTGCACTTTCTATCATTTTAGCTGTTATCGGCGCGTTCGTGCTACACTTCTTGATCATCGGACCAAAACACTTTAGTCATGAGGGCAAAAAAGTATTTGCATTTTCACTAATCGAACGCATAGCTCACGGTTTAGCTGCGATCTCTTGGATCATCTTAGTACCAACTGGTATCATCATCATGTGGGGCGCAGAGCTAGGTGGTGGCACATTTGTGCGTTTCTGTAGATACTTGCACGATATAGCGACTATTATATTTGCTATTTCTGTGCTTCCTATGTTATTTGCTTGGACTATCAGAATGCTTCCAGCTGTTTATGATATCAGATGGATGATGATAGTTGGTGGTTATCTATCAAAGAAGAAAAGACCAGTCCCAGCTGGTAAATTTAACGCAGGACAAAAAGCATGGTACTGGATCGCTATCCCTGGTGGTATCGTGATGATCATCACTGGTGCTATCATGTACTTCATGGATTTTAAAGAGCCAGCAGTTGCTAGTTGGTTTGGTATCCAACAAATCGATCTTTTAAGATATAGCGTAGTTATCCACAACTGCCTTGGCATCGTCTGTGCGGTATTTTTCCTAGTTCATATCTATATGGCTGCGATCGCTATACATGGCGCTATCTGGTCGATGATCACTGGATACAAAGAAGAAGAAGAGGTCTATGTACTTCACCACTACTGGTATCAAGAGCTTGTTAAGAAAAACAAGATCCCAGTATCTGACTACGAAAAATCTTACACAAATTTAAAATAATTAATCTTGACCTTGCGACTTACGCAGGGTCAAACTCTCTTTTATAGCAAATTTCACAGCACAAATCCTTTTAAAAAATTAATATTTTTTAGCTATAATCCAAAATCAGTTTCAAGGTTTGAAATACTAATCACAAAGGAAAAACAATGACAAGAACAATTGATTGTAGAAATTTAGAGTGCCCAAAACCAGTCATCATGACTAAAAACGCACTAGAGGGCTTAAACGAGGGCGAAAGCTTAGAGATCATCGTAAATGCTTTGGCGCCAAAAGAGAATATCTCGAGATTTTTGAAAAATCAAAATATAGAATTTAGCCTAGAAAGCAATGGTAATGAGACTAAAATTTTAGCCATCAAGGGCAAAAGCGCACTTGAGCTTACAAATTTTGACGAATTTGTCTGCGACATAACACCAAAAAATGAAAAAGTGCTCTATCTAAACGAAGAGCGCGCAGGTAGCGGCGAAGTTGGCATAAATTTGCTATCAAAATTCCTAGGCGCACTTCTTCAAGTAGAGAAAAAACCAAAGATAATCATCTGCGTAAATAACGCCGTTAAGATGACGACAAACCGCTCACATCCAAGCTTTAAGCCACTTAAAGATCTTGAAGCTGCTGGCGTTCAAATTTTAAGCTGCGGAAGCTGCTTGGAGGCTTATAAACTAGTAAGCGATCTTGCAGTTGGCGAAATTTCAAACGCTTATGAGATCATCGACATACTCTCAACTCACGAGCAAATCAAACTATGATCTATCACGACAAAAAGCTTACGCAGTTCGTTAAAGCCGCTGGTTGAGCTGCTAAGCTTGACCCGTCGGGTCTTCACAAAACGATTAGTAGTTTAAATTTATCTCATCCAAACCTGCTCTCAAGCATCGGCTCAAACGAAGATGCGAGCGTTTTCAAGCTCTCAGATGATCTAGCACTCGTTCAGACGCTTGACTTTATCACGCCAGTAGTCAATGACCCATTTATCTACGGTCAGATCGCTGCTGCAAATAGCCTAAGCGACGTCTTTGCAATGGGTGGCGAGGTGATAAACGCCCTAAATATCGTGGGCTTTGATAGCTGCAACCTTGCACCTGAAATTTTAGGTGAAATTTTGCAAGGTGGAGCCGATAAAGTAAGAGAGTGTGGCGGCGTCATCGTTGGCGGACACACGATAGAGACGCAGCAGATGTATTATGGACTAAGCGCGACTGGCAAGGTGAGCCCACAAAATTTCTGGGCAAACAACACAGCAGAAGTTGGTAACGTTTTGATCCTTACAAAGCCTCTTGGCAGTGGCATCCTAAGCACAGCGATCAAGGCTGATCTACTGAGCATGGAGCAAATAAATGAGGTCGCAGGCATCATGGCTCAGCTAAATTTCTATGCTCTAAAAGCACTAAGTGGCATCAAAGTTTATGCGGCTACCGATGTGACTGGATTTGGATTTTTAGGGCATTTAAGCGAGATGTTAAACGATAAGATCAGCTTTAACGTCTTTGAAAAAGATGTGCCAGTGATCGCAAGCGCGAAAGAATTTGCCGACATGGGCATCATCCCAGAGGGAAGCTACAAAAACCGCGAATTTGCAAAGCATTTTGTGAGCAAAGAGGCTGATATCGTGCTTTTTGATGCGCAAACTTCTGGCGGACTTTTGCTAGCTGTTAGCGAGAACGACGCGAGCTTAGCTCTATCACGCCTAAAAGAGGCTGGCTATGAGCACTCAGCCATCATCGCAGAGGCGATACAAAAAGGCGAGTTTGATATATTTTTAAACTAACTCTAGGCTAAATTTAGCCTAGTTTTCATGCACTAGATGATAAAATTTCTAAATTTCTTTTAATTTACCTAGTCGCTTTATAATGTCAAGAAATTTAACAAAGGAGATATGATGAACTATCTTGAAATTTTAAAATTTCGTCACGCTTGCAAAATTTTTGATGAGAGCAAAAAGATAGGCGCTGGCGAATTTGACTTTATCTTGGAGGCTGGCAGGCTAAGCCCAAGCTCAACTGGGCTTGAGCAGTGGGACTTTTTGGTCGTGCAAAACAAAGAGCTTAGAGAGAAGATAAAAGCTGTTTCGTGGAACCAAGTGCAAATCACCTCTTGCTCGCATTTAGTTGTCATTTTAGCAAAGATCAAAGAGATAAAATTTGGCAGCAACTACGTTGATAAAATGATCGCTAGAAGGGCTGATAAAGACCCTGAAGCTATCGCTGCAAGGCAGAAATTTTATCACGACTTTTTGCTATCAAATTTCAAAAATGACGATGAGCTAACATTTCAGTGGTCACACGAGCAGTGCATGATAGCTGCGACAAATATGATGAACGCAGCCGCAAGCCTTGGCATAGATAGCTGCCCTATCGAAGGCTTTGACAGACACGCTTTAAATGAAATTTTAGGCCTTGATGAGAGCGAAAAAAGAGTGGCTATCATAGTGCCATTTGGCTACCGCCTAAATCCACAACCTGAAAAACTACGCAGACAAAGAGCCGAAGTAGTTACTTGGATCTACTAACTCACGGGGCAAAACGCCCTGTGATCTCTTTAAATTTAAACAAAAAGGCATTTTATAAGCTAAAAAAAGTAAATTTGCGTTAAAATCATGGCTAGTTTTAAAAAGCGAGGCTTAAATTTAATGCAAAAAAATAGCGCTAAACCAGTTTTGCAGATTTTTAAGAGGTTTTATGTAAAGATTGCACTACTTCTTTTTGCCTTCATCTTTCTTTCACTTTTTGTCATATTTGCTGGCATAAACGATATAAAATATGAAATTTCAACGCTAAATTTAATCACTAGAAACAATATCGTGAGTACATTTGTAGAGGTAAAAGACAATATCACCACAAAGGCAAGACTCATAGCAAACGGCGTAGAGCCATTTTATGAAGATACTGTTGTAAGTAAATTCTACGCCGCTTTTTACGTGATAGCAAAAGACAACTCCTTGCTTTATGAGCGTAAATTTGAGGGTGCTTTTGAGTTACACAACTACGATATCTCGTGGTTTTCAGATATAAAAGCAGGCGAGTTTAGGCTCTCTGATAGATTTTATAAAAATAGACGCTTTAAAGATATCTACATAGCTTACGGGCTAAAAAATGGCAATAAAATTCTCGTTCAGCTAAATCAAAATCTTTTAAAAAATAAGGTCGATACAGGCTACAATAAAAATCTTGGCGCATACGTCTTTTTGGTCGATAAAGATGGCAACCTCTCAAGAGATGAGTTTTATAGAAAATTTATAAAAGAGGACTTTAACAAATACATCTCACAAGGTGGCGAGTTTAAAAGTGACAAGATCATTTTTATACTAAAAGATATGAATTTTTACAAGATCAGCTACCTAGAAGAGCAAAAGCTATTTGTCATAACAGGCTCTAGCAGACAAGCACAGATCTTTATCCAGCTAGTTCTAGTCGTGCTTTCGTTCTTGTGTTTTGTCACATTTAGCATACTTTGGCTACGTGATAACTCATATATAAAAGATAAAATTCTCTCTCCATTTACTAGGATCGCTCTTTTTGCGGCAGATAAAAGTAAGCCAACTAATGAAGAATTTGACATAAAAGAATTTATCTCACTAAATAACAGCATCAAAAAACTCTACGAAGATAGAGATAAAGCTTACGAGACGGCACAAAGCTACGAGAGTAGATTTGGCTATGTCTTTGAAAAGAGCTTTTTAAAGATCGTGGTCTTTGACGCTTATACTGGCGTCATCACGGACATTAGCAACGCTCTTTTAGAAAATCTAGGCTACAAAAAAGATGACGTAGCAGATCTAAATATCAAAGAGCTACTTGAAGATGAGTCTAAAAATTTAGCAGAAAATAGAGAAAACGCTATCAATAATGATCTATCTTATGAAGCTAAGCTAAGGCATAAAAATGGCGAGATAATCGACGTTTTAGCAACCCAAAGTAGCTTTGAGCTAGAAAACACAAGGCTAAATTTCATACTCATAAAAGATATCACTCAAGAAAAGATGACGCAAAGAAATGACGATATCATCAAAAGCTACGTCTTTTTATCGCCAAATGTCATTGCTATCGCTTCGGCACAAGAGCCATTTTTGATCATCCAAAGCACAAACAATGTCGAGAGAATTTTTAACGTCCAAAGCCAAGGTCTCATAAATTTAGAAGATATCATCGCAAGCGAGGACTTTGATAGCTTTAAAGCTGCCGTGCTAGCAAGTAAAAAAGCCTTTTTACAAGCAAGCTTTAAAAATGAAGAGCTAAATTTCATAGCAAATATGACAAACGCTTATGGCAAGAAAATTCCATTTAAGATAAAGGCTAAATTTATCGATGCAGAAGGGCAAAAGGTCATCTACTCATTTACCGATCTTAGCGATATGCTAAAGCTTCAAGAGAGATTTGAAAAACAAAGCAAAGAGAGCAAAGCACTGCTTTGGGCGAGTGAGGCAAATGTCTTTACTTGGGATAAAAGAAGTGATATGCTCAACATCTCAGACGAGCTGAGTAAAATTCTTGGCACGCAAAGCACTCTAAATTTCGAGCAAGCAAAGTCGGTCTTTGTTGATGAATTTGATAGTTTTTATAGCTTTTTTGAGAGCTTAAGAGACGCTCAAACATACATCAAAGATATCAAGCTTTACAGTATAGATAAAGAAATTTTACACTTTAGACTAAGGGCAAAAGCGCTTGAATACGACGAATTTGGCGAAGTAAGCTTGATAAAAGGCACGTTAAGAGATCTTAGCCTAGAAGATAGCTTCTTTGTCTGCCAAGACCTGCTTGCAAAAATTTTCTCATTTAGCAAAGAAGAGGTCGTCTTGCTTGATGAAGAGATGAGGGTTATTGACGCAAATGACGCATTTTTTGAAAGTGCAGGCGCAAAAGATAGCGTATATCTAAAAGATATCACCTTTATAAAGCAAGGCTTAAGCGATATAAAACACCAGATCATAGAGACTATAAACCAAGGCGGCTCGTGGAGTGGCAAGGTTTGGAGTGAAAATAATAAAAATAAGAGCAAGCTTGAAGTCATAGAAATTTTACCACTTATCGATGCGAGCGAGAAAAGAACTGGCTACATCATGCTCGCAATGCTTGCAAATAACGAAGCTCAAAATGAGAAATATCTAGAATTTATCGCATATCACGATCCGCTCACAAAGCTACCAAATAGATTTTTACTCTACAACAAGCTAAATTCTCTCATACAAAAAAATGAACAAAAAATAGCCGTCGTCTACCTTGATATAGATGATTTTAAGGGCATAAACGACAACTTCGGCCACCAAATAGGCGATAAATTTTTAGTAGCTATCTCTGAAAAAATAGGCGCTATGTTTAATGGCAAAAATATCTTTGCAAGGATAGGCGGAGATGAGTTTGTAGGAGTTATAAACTACGAAAATTTAGGTGAAGTCTATGAGATAGCGCAAAATATGCTAAGGCTAGCTTCAGATGAAGTAAAGATAGATGAGCTAAAACTAAAAGCAAGCGCTAGCATAGGCATAGCCTTGGCTGATAGTGAGCTTGGGGCTGATGATGTGCTACAAAGAGCCGACTGGGCGATGTACCAAGCCAAGATAAGTGGCAAAAACAGAAGCTATACATTTGATGCGAAAAAAGATGTCTATTTTAAGAGCCAATACGAAGATGGCTCAAAAATTTTAAAAGCGCTTGACGCTGGTGAGATGTTTTTAGAATTTCAACCAGAGATCAGCTTTAGCACGGGAGAGACTTTAAGTTTTGAAGCGCTTATTAGATGGAGAAAAGATGGCGAGATCATCTATCCAAGCGACTTTTTACCACTTATAAAGACAAGTAGCGCATCGAGCAATATCGCTTTATTTACGATAAAAGAGGCGCTTTTAGCTAGAAAAATGTGGCTAGAAAATGGCATAAGCGCAAAGGTTCGCGTAAATTTAAGCGTTAAAAAGCTCTTTACAGAAGAATTTTGGCATAAATTTAAAGCGATATTTGATGAGGATAAAAGCCTTGATCCAACTGGGCTTATCATCGACGTTATTGACGCTGCAACAGCTACAAATTTAGAAGTTTTAGAAATTTATGTGAGAAAGTATAAAGAGCTTGGCATACACTTCTCGCTTGACGACTTTGCCTCATACTCAAGCTCGATAGAAGCTCTTGGCATGCTAAAGACAAACCGCTTTAATATAGATAATAAATTTTGCAAGCATATCTTTAACTCAAAAGAGGCGCTTGAGAGCATAAATATGATAAGGTTTGTAGCTGATAAATTTGGACTAAATGCGACTATAAAAAATATCGATGACAAAAGAACGCTTGAGTTTTTACTTGGTCTTGGTTTTGATAAATTTCAAGGTAACATTTTCTCATTGGCACTTTTGGCAAAAGATGCTGCTTCATTTAAATTTGAAAGACCATATCTACACATAAAAGACTATAAAAATAGCGAAAATTTCGAGCTTTTTAAAGGCTTAGTCGTGCTAAAAGAGCTTGCAAATGAAGTGATAGCAAATTTAAATCAAGACGACAAACTAGCACAAAGCCTAAAGCAAAAAATAGAAGATGAGATAAAAAATATAGGTAAATTTAATCAAGAAATTTCTATAAATTTAAGCAAACTAGCAAGCAGTAGCGACAGCGGCGAACTCTATAATCTAGCCATGTCCATCATTAAAGAGTGCGATATAAATTTAGGTTTTAGTAAGGAGATAAGAGTTGAGTGATGTAAATGTTTATGAGCACGAGATCCCAAACGGAAGCAAACTTTACTTTGCAAAAAGTGCAAAACTAAAGAGAAAAATCGAGCAAAAAGCGAGTGAAATTTTAGAAGATGAAGGTTTTAGCGAGATCGTAACGCCGTTTTTTTCGTATCATCAACATCTAAGCGTAGATGCGACAAATCTTCTGCGCTTTAGCGACAGTCTAAACCACGAGATAAGCCTAAGGGCAGATAGCACGGTTGATACCGTTAGGATCGTGCTTAGAAGACTTAAAGCGAACGAGCCAAAGAGGTGGTTTTACATCCAGCCAGTCTTTCGCTACCCAAGCCAAGAAATTTATCAAATAGGCGCTGAGCTTATCGGCGAAAACGACATTTTAAAGAGCATAAACATCGTTGCAAAGCTTTTTGGCGAGCTTGAGATCGGCGCTTGTTTGCAGCTTAGCAACATGCAAATCCCAAGGATAATTTGCGAAATTTTAAACTTAGAGATAGAAATTTTTGAAAACTCATGGCTAGAAAAAATTTTAGCCCAAAACGTGCCGTGGCTTAGCAAACTAGCCCTTTTAAAGGACGCTAGCGAGCTTGATGAGATAATAAATTTAGTCCCTAATAAGCTAAAAGAGGCACTAAGAAATTTACAAAGCGTAGCCAAATCACTAGAATATAAAAATTTAAGAATAGTTCCGCTATATTACTCAAAAATGAGATATTATGATAGTTTATTTTTTAGATTTTTAAAAGACAACGCCATCTTAGCAAGTGGCGGAAACTATGAAATAGACGATATTTCAAGCAGCGGTTTCGCTGTTTATACTGATGCATTGATAGAAGAAAAAATTAATTTAAGGAAGTAAGAATGAGAAAGGCTGATTTAGTAGTTGGTGTTCAATGGGGTGATGAGGGTAAAGGCAAGATAGTTGATATGCTAGGACTAAACTATGACATGATTTGTCGCTCTCAAGGTGGCCATAACGCTGGTCATACGATCTGGGTCGATGGCGTAAGATACGCGCTTCACCTTGTCCCAAGCGGAATTTTGCACAAAAACATCATAAATATCATCGGCAATGGCGTCGTTGTCTCTCCAGAGGTGCTTATCACCGAGATGGCTCAGTTTGACAACTTAGAGGGCAGACTTTATATAAGCGACAAAGCGCACTTAAATTTAAGCTACCACAGCCAAGTCGATCAAGCAAAAGAACGCTTAAAAGGCGAAAAAGCGATCGGAACGACTGGCAAAGGCATCGGACCAACATACGCAGACAAGATAAGCAGAAGCGGCCACAGAGTTGGTGAGCTACTTGAGCCAGAACGCTTGTGCGATGCTTTGATGCATGATTTTGAAACAAATAAACCAGTATTTGACGCTCTTGGCGTAAAGATACCTGAAGAAAATGAGCTACTTGAAGAGCTAAAAAGATATAAAGAGGTGCTTGCTCCATTTATCGCAAACACTACAAATTTAGTTTGGAAAGCGCTTGATGAAGATAAAAAAGTCCTACTTGAAGGCGCTCAGGGTACACTTCTTGACATCGACCACGGCACATATCCTTATGTAACTAGTTCAAATACCATAAGCGCTGGCGCTTGCACAGGCCTTGGACTAAATCCAAAAGAGATAGGCAAAGTAATAGGTGTCATCAAAGCATATACAACTCGCGTAGGACACGGACCTTTCCCAACTGAAGACAAAGGCACGAACGGCGATAAGATGTGCGAGATCGGTAAAGAATTTGGCACAACAACAGGCCGCCGCAGACGTTGTGGTTGGTTTGACGCAGTAAGCGTAAAATACGCTTCAAGGCTTGATGGCGTCGATACTTATGCGCTTATGAAGCTTGACGTACTTGATGGCTTTGAGGTGGTAAAAATTTGCAAAGCATATCAATATAACGGCGAGACGATAGACTACGTGCCAACAGATCTTGAAAATGCAACGCCTATCTATGAAGAGCTTGCAGGCTGGGACAGCGTAAAAGGCATCAGCAGATATGAAGACCTACCAGCAAACGCAAGAGCATATATCGAGCGTATAGAGGAGCTAACTGGCGTGAAGGTCGGCTACATCTCAACAAGCCCTGAGAGAAGCGATACGATCATTAGATGAAAAGTAAATTTACCTCCGTCGTCCGCGTCAAAAAGCAGGAGATGGATAAGGTAGAGGCTAAGCTCGTCATTGCTAGGCTAAATGTAAGAAATGCTGAAGAAAAAATAGCACTCTTAAGGGCCAAGCTCAACGAGTTTAGCCTGCCAAAAAGTGGCAACATAGGCGAGCTAAGAGAAAATTTGGAGCTCATAAATATAGCAAGAGCCGAGCTAAGCGCCTGCAAAGAGAGCTTAGAGATAGCAAAAAAAGAGGTCTTGCACTACGAGCACAAATATAAAAATGCAAATTTAGAGTATGAAAAGATGAAATATCTAGAAAAAGAAGAATTTAAAAAAGAGATAAAACGCATACAAAAGGCTGAAGCGCTTGCTCTTGATGAGTTTGCGGTTATGAAATTTGCAGCCAAAAGTGAGGCGTAATGAGAGCTGTTTTACTCTTTTTTATGGTCATAAATTTTGCATTTTGCTTTGAAGTGCCGGTTGATTGTACTCAGATCTTTGAGGCAAGAAAAGAGGAAATTTCAAAGGAGCTTGAGATCATCGACGAGCAGCGTCAAGCCCTAGAGGTCTTTCGAGCAAGCTCGGCTGCAGCTTATGAAGAGAACAACAAAAAGCTTGCCAAAAAAGAGGCTGACCTGAATGCGACGATGAAAGTGATCGAGCAAAAGCGCAAAGAGATCGACGAAGTTGTCGCTAAAAATGAGAAAATTTTAAAAGAGCTTCGCACGATGACGACTGATAAAGTCAATGAATCCTACGCCAAAATGAAAGATGGTGCAGCAGCCGAAGTGCTCTCACAAATGCCAAGGTCAAACGCTGCTACCATACTTTACGCCCTTGATGCAAAAAAGATCTCAACCATAATGGCTAAGATGGATCCAAAAGTTGCCTCTGAAGTGACTGCGCTACTTCAAAAAGGGCCTCCATTTGTAGATGAAAAGGGCGATATGCCAGCTCCAGCTGGAAGCATAAATATGCAGTAAATTTAATTTACTGCCAATCTAAAAAACTAAATTTAACCTATTTTCTCATCCATCTCTGATTTTTGCCCCTGCTCTTGTTGGCTTTAGCGTGCAAAAAGATGAGTTTTGGTTTAAAGAGCTTAGCGGCGTTAGTCTAAGTGCGGATGTAGTGATAAATACCAAAATCGAGAGCCATAAATTTAGTGGCGATCTGCTTTTTACACATAGAGGAATAAGTGGTCCAGCGATACTAAACGCCTCACTTTTTTGGCAAAAGGGTCGAATTTGCATAAATTTTTTGCCTAAATTTAGTGAGAAAAATTTAATAAATGGCAAAAAGCAGCTTAGTTCAGTTTTGCCATTGCCAAAGAGATTTGTGCTGGAGTTTTTAAGAAATTTTGGTTTAAAAGATAGAGCTTATTATGAATTTAATGATGATGAAAAGAGTATCATAAAAAGGCTTTTTACTTATGAGTTTGCTCCAGCTGGGACATTTGGCTTTGAAAGGGCTGAAGTTACAAAAGGTGGTGTAAAAACAGAGTTTTTAGATGAAAATTTAGAGTGTAAAAGCGTAAAAGGGCTTTACTTTATAGGAGAGGTTTTAGATATCACTGGTATGCTTGGTGGATACAACTTGCATTTTGCCTTTGCAAGTGCTTTAAAGGTAGCTAGCGCTTTAAAAAATAGCTAATCAAATAGAAAAGTGAAATTTAGCTAGTGGCAGCCAAAACTGCCACTAAATTTACTATCTCTCGCTTAGATACTCTTGCAAGCTTTTTACTTCGAGTGCTTTGCCAGTTTGAACTGTGCTTAGCGACTTGGCAGCTGCGAGTGCTGCACGGATCGTTGTAAAATATGGAATTTTAAATCTAAGTACATTTTGGCGGATCTTTTTGCCATCATCCACGCTTGATTTTGTATCGCTTGTATTTATAACAAGTGCGATGTCGCCGTTTTTAAGCCTATCTTCGACGTTTGGTCTGCCCTCGCTTATCTTATAGACAAACTCAGCCTCCACGCCAGCTTCGCTTAAAATTTTATGCGTTCCACCAGTTGCGATGACGCTAAAACCAAGCGCTATGAGATCTCTTGCAAGGTCTGGTGCGTAAGATTTATCAGCGTCAGCTAGCGTTAAAAATACTCTGCCTTTGCTTGGTAAAGTGTTGCTCGCAGCGATCTGGCTCTTTGCAAATGAGCTTGCAAAGTCGTGGCTGATACCCATGACCTCGCCCGTGCTCTTCATCTCAGGGCCAAGGATGAGATCGGCACCACTTAGCTTGTTAAACGGCAACACGCACTCTTTTACGCTAACATGCGAGCTTATGCGAGGTTTTAAGATGTCGCCATCTTCA
The DNA here is from genome assembly GCF_003048375.1 of Campylobacter concisus. NCBI lineage: Bacteria > Pseudomonadati > Campylobacterota > Epsilonproteobacteria > Campylobacterales > Campylobacteraceae > Campylobacter > Campylobacter concisus. Next base: position 1,663,801 of record NZ_CP021642.1, read on the forward strand.
TAAACGACCTTGTAATCATCATAAAATTTAAGCGCCTCACGTAAATTTCCCTGCCACATAACTCTTGTCGCCACCTTTGCCATAGGCACGCCAGTAGCCTTGCTCACAAATGGCACGGTCCTGCTTGCGCGAGGATTTACCTCGATCATATAAAGCTCGTTTTCATAGATAGCAAACTGGATATTCATAAGGCCGACAACGCCTAAATTTAGCGCGATATCTCTGGTTTGCCTCTCCACTTTTTTTATCATCTCATCGCTTAAGCTCATCGGTGGCAATATGCAAGCTGAGTCGCCAGAGTGAATTCCAGCCTCCTCTATGTGCTCCATTATCGCACCTATATAGACCTCTTTGCCGTCACATATCGCGTCTACGTCGAGCTCTTTTGCGTCTTGTAAAAATTTATCAAGTAGCACTGGTGAGTGGTTGCTAACCTTTACCGCCTCGCTCATATACTCTTTTAGCTCGCTCTCGTTATGCACTCTTCTCATCGCCCTGCCGCCTAAGACGTAGCTTGGGCGAACAAGCACTGGATAGCCGATAGTCGCGGCCTTTTGTAAGGCTTCTTCTAGGCTAGTGGCGGTGTCGTTTTTAGGCTGAAGGACGCCTATTTTATTTATAAATTCGCTAAATTTCTTTCTATCCTCGGCCACATCGATCACTCTTGCAGTTGTGCCGATGATCTTTGCGCCGATCACGCTTAGGCGTTTTGCAAATTTAAGCGGAGTTTGGCCGCCAAAATGCACTATCACGCCGTCTGGCTTTTCACGCTCGATGACTGATCTAACGTGCTCAAAATCGATCGGCTCAAAGTATAAAATATCGCTCGTGTCGTAGTCTGTTGAGACGGTTTCTGGGTTGCAGTTATACATTATCGTTTTTACGCCAAGGTCTCTTAGGGCGTAGCTTGCATGCACGCAGCAGTAGTCAAACTCTATGCCCTGGCCGATCCTATTTGGACCGCCGCCTATTATCATCACCTTTTTAGCCTCTTTTGCTAGCTCTTTTTTAGGAAATTTAGTGATATTTGTGGTTGAGTAAAGATACGGCGTTAGCGCCTTAAACTCGCCCGCGCAAGTATCGACCTCGTTGTATTCAAGCTCGATACCAAGCTTCTGCCTAGCAAAATAGATATCATTTTGACTAAGCTCAAGATCGTCTTTTTCATTTATAAGCACGGCTATCATCTTGTCTGAAAAGCCCATGCTTTTAGCCTCTCGCAGTAGCTCTTCGTTGTTTAAGATATCCATGTCGATCTTATCTTCAAATTTAACTATCTCATAAATTTGCTCTAAAAACCAAGGATCGATCTTGCTAAACTCATGCACCTCAGCCACGCTAAAGCCATCTCTAAATGCTTGTGCTAGATATAAAATTCTTCTCTCGTTTGCATTTCTGATGCCATAAATCAAAGCGTTTTTCTCTAAGCTAAGGCTGTTAAATCCGCAAAGATCACGCTCTAGGCTGCAAAGCGCCTTTTGGATACTCTCTTTAAATGTCCTACCTATCGCCATAACCTCGCCAACTGACTTCATCGCAGTGCCTAGATATGGGTTTGATCCTGGGAATTTCTCAAATGTAAAGCGTGGGATCTTTGTCACGATGTAGTCGATCACAGGCTCAAAGCTAGCAGGCGTGCCTGTGATGTCGTTTTTGATCTCATCTAGGCTAAAACCAACCGCAAGCAGTGTCGCAACCTTTGCGATCGGATAGCCAGTAGCTTTACTAGCAAGTGCTGAGCTGCGGCTAACGCGTGGGTTCATCTCGATAACGATCATACGGCCCGTTTTTGGGTCTATGGCAAACTGCACGTTACTGCCGCCCGTATCAACGCCGATCTCACGAAGTATGGCAAAGCTAGCATCACGCATAGCCTGATACTCTTTATCTGTGAGTGTGAGTGCTGGTGCAACCGTGATGCTATCGCCTGTATGCACGCCCATTGGGTCAAAATTCTCGATCGAGCAGACGATGATGCAGTTATCATTTCTATCTCTAATAACCTCCATCTCGTACTCTTTCCAGCCAAGCAAGCTCTCTTCTATCAAAATTTCATGTATCGGGCTTGCGTCAAGGCCGGTGTTGGCTAGCTCTTTAAACTCGTCCATATTGTAAGCTACGCCGCTTCCTGCGCCGCCAAGCGTATAGCTAGCTCTTATGATAAGCGGAAAGCCTATCTCATTTGCCGCATTTAGCGCGTCGTCCATGTTGTAGGCGTATCTACTCTCAGGTAGGTCCATGCCGATCTTTTGCATGGTTGCTTTAAAAATTTGTCTATCTTCGCCTTTTTTTATCGCTTCGGGGTTTGCACCAAGAAATTTGACATCCTTTAAAAGGCCACTCTCAAAGACCTCCATAGCGGCATTTAGCGCTACTTGTCCGCCCATAGTTGGCAAAATGGCATCAATATTTTCTTTTTCGATGATCTTTAAAATGCTATCTTTTGTGATAGGCTCGATATACGTTGCGTCGGCGAAATTTGGGTCAGTCATGATGGTGGCTGGGTTTGAGTTGATGAGCACTACGCGGTATCCAAGCTCTTTTAGCGTCTTGGCTGCTTGCGTGCCTGAGTAGTCAAATTCGCAGGCTTGACCGATGACGATAGGGCCTGAGCCGATTAGTAAAATGGTATTTATATCTGTTCTTTTTGGCATCATTTTTCCTTTGTTACAACGTATAGGTAGTTTGGTATGTTTAGCTTTGCATAGGGCTCTACTATCACGCTTTGATAGGAGCTCTCTTTTAAAATTTTACTCACGCGCCCTACTGGCACCCCACTAAAAAATATCCCGTCAAGCCCGCTCGTAAAGACCTCGTCGCCCTCTTTTGGGCTGAGCCATTGTGGGATAAATTTCACCATTATTTGACCTTGATTTCCATGCGCGACGCCTGGAATTTTGTCATTTCCTATATAGACTGCAAATATACTTTTTGGGTCATTTTGCAAGTATGCTAGCGGCTTGCCATCTTTTGCGATAACGATGCCGGCGCTACTTCCTTGATAGATGAGTCCGTAAATTTTATTTGGGTCGTATCCTTCAAATTCGCTTATCCAAATTTTATTATAATCCCCGATATGCACGTAACTAAGCCCTTTTACTAGCTTTACGGCTGGGGCGTAGGCAGTTGAGTTTTTATCTTTTAAAATTTGATTTAGCTCGTTTGCAAAAGTAGATAGAAGCGTGGCTGAGCGCTCTAGCTCTTTGTTTTGCGCTCTTAGTTTTTCTATCTCGCTAGCCTGCCTAAAATATTCATTTATATAATCTTTCACGCTTTTGGCAAAATTGTCGTATGAATTTATAGCGTAGTTGCTAAATTTAATAGAGATATTGCTTAAAATTTCGCCCTTAAACATCGAGGCGCCAGCAAGCAACGCTATAAAAACAAAAAGAACAATCTTACTCTTCATTTGTTAGCTGTTGTAAAAGTCCGATCTCTTGAAGTGCCTTGCCTGTGCCTCTAGCAACAGCAAGAAGCGGCTCATCAGCTACAAATACTGGAAGCTTTACGATATCAGACAAAAACTTGTCAAGCCCTCTAATGAGCGCTCCACCGCCAGTTAGCACGATACCAGTCTCGACGATATCGCCAGCAAGATCAGGCGGCATCATCTCAAGCACGGTTTTTAGCGCATCTGCGATCTCTTTTAGTGGCTCTCTCATCGCCTCTCTCACATCCTCGCTCGTTAGCTCAACCCTGCTTAAAAGGCCGCTCACTTGGTCGCGTCCTTTTACCACTACGCTTAGCTCTTTTTCAAGCTGCACAGCAGAGCCCACAGCGATCTTTATCTCCTCGCCTGTTCTCTCGCCTATTAGTAAGTTGTATTTTTCTTTTATGTAATTAACAATGCTGCTATCTATCTTGTCGCCAGCTGTGCGGATAGATTTTGAGATAACTAAACCGCCAAGCGAGACGACACCGATCTCAGTCGTACCGCCGCCAATATCAACTACAAGGTTGCCTTGTGGCTCGCGAACTGGTAAATTTGCTCCGATAGCTGCTGCCATAGGCTCTTCTATCAAAAATACCTCTCTAGCTCCAGCACTTAGTGCGCTCTCTCTAACAGCCTTTCTCTCAACCTGAGTAAGTCCGTAAGGAACTGAGATGATGATCCTTGGGCGTAAGAAATTTTTTCTTCTATGGGTCTTTTCTATAAAGTAGCGTATCATCCTCTCTGTCATGTCAAAGTCCGCGATAACGCCATCTCTCATCGGTCTTATCGCCTCGATGTCGCCAGGAGTTTTTCCCACCATCTCTTTTGCAGCGTGGCCAACTGCTAGAATTTTTTGTTTTCCATATTTTTCACGTCTTACCGCAACAACTGATGGTTCATTTATGATTATTCCCTTATCTTTTACCAAAACCAAAGTGTTTGCCGTACCTAAATCTATACCCATATCACTTGAGAAAAAACCTATAACCTGATCTAAAAACATCTATTTCCTTTACGCTGTTAATTTATTGTGCTTTACCAAAATCGGCTTTGCCTTATCTTTTACCGTCTCTTTTGAGATCACGATATCGTAGTCTTTTAGCTCTGGCAGATCATACATTATATCTGTCATGAGCTCTTCCATTATGCTTCTAAGCCCTCTTGCTCCAGTCTTTCGCTCGATAGCAAGGCTCGCTATCTCTTCAAGCGCCTCATCATCAAATTTAAGCGTAGCGCCATCGATCGCACAGAGCTTTTGATATTGTTTTAATATCGCATTTTTTGGCTCGGTCAAAATTTTAACCATATCCTCTTTTGTTATCTCATTTAATGTAGCCACCACGTGAAGTCTGCCGATTAGCTCTGGGATGAGGCCGTATTTTACAAGATCGTCTGGCTCAAGCAGGCTTAGTAAATTTTCTTTTTCGTTTTTGCCACGTTTTTCTTGGTTAAAGCCAAGTACGTTTTTACCAACTCTGCGCTCGATGATATCAAGAAGTCCGTCAAATGCACCGCCGCAAACAAATAAGATATTTGTCGTATCTATCTGGATGAAGTCTTGATTTGGATGCTTTCTGCCGCCTTTTGGTGGGATATTTACGACGCTACCTTCGATGATCTTTAAAAGCGCTTGCTGCACGCCCTCGCCTGAAACATCTCTTGTGATGCTTCTATTTTCGCTCATTCTAGCGATCTTATCGATCTCATCGACAAATACAATGCCTTGCTCCGCCTTTTTCACGTCGCCATTTGCAGCTTGCAAGAGCCTTGTAAGGATGTTTTCAACATCCTCGCCGACATATCCAGCCTCAGTTAGGCTTGTCGCGTCGCAAATCGCGATAGGCACGTCAAGAAATCTCGCCAAAGTCTGTGCCATCAAGGTCTTGCCGCTTCCAGTTGGACCAACAAGCAAGATATTTGACTTTGAAATTTCAGTGTCGTCTTTGATGTCGCTTTGTTTAAAAATTCTCTTATAATGGTTATATACACCGACGCTAAAGACCTTTTTAGCCCTATCTTGACCGATCACGTAGTTATCAAGTACCGCTTTTAGCTCCTTTGGTGTGAGCTTTTGATACTCTATCGCCTCATCTTTTTTGCTCTCTTCTACACTCGTGTCACCATGTATCATATCGTATGCTGCTGCTATACAGTACTCGCATATATAGGCGTTTCCTTCGATATCTGCTAATAATCTTCTCTCAGCAGACTCAGCCTCGCCACAAAAATTACACTTTCTAGCCATTAATCTCTTCCTTTTGCAAGCGGAATTCCTCTTGTCGTTTCTAATATAAATCTACACATTTTTTTAACATTTTCGTCGCTGGTTTTTGCGATCAGCTCATTTGCTTGATCTTTTAGGCTGATGCCTTGATTAAACAAAAATTTATAAGCGCGAACAAGCTCTTCAACCTGCTCTTTATCGAATCTACGCCTAATGCCAACTAAATTTAAGCTTCTTATATAGGCTCTGTTGCCCTCAGCTAGGCAAAATGGCACTACATCTTGACTGAGTGCACTTGCACCTGCGACCATGCAGCTCTCACCCACTCTAACAAACTGATGAATAGGCGTAAGCCCACCCACAACAGCGTAGTCGCCAAGCTCGACATGGCCAGCTAGTGTTGCGTTATTTGCCAAAATGACGTTACTGCCTATTATGCAGTCGTGTGCGATGTGGGAGTATGCCATGATAAAGGCGTTATCGCCGATCCTTGTTATACCATCGCCCTTGTGAGTGCCTGAGTTTATCGTGCAAAACTCACGTATAGTTGCGTGCTCGCCGATGATGACGCCAGTATCGACCTCGTCTTTATAGCTGATGTCTTGCGGGATGTCGCCCACGATCGCGTAGCTAAATACACGAGAGTTGTCGCCGATCCTCGTCTTGCCAAGCACCCTTGCGCCTTGTTTTATCGTGACGTTGTTGCCAAGGACCGCATCCTTACTTACAAATGCGTAAGCCTCGATATTTGCGTCATCTCCAATGATCGCTCCATCTTCTATAACTGCTGTTTGGTGGATATTTTTCATTGTCTCTCTTTTTTTCTTAAGCAAAAGCCTATTTATCGACTATCATCGCTTTTAGTTCAGCCTCGGCGCATAGCACATCATCAATGTATGCTTTGCCCTCAAGCACCCAGATATTGCCTTTGTGTTTTAATACATTTAATCTATACTCTAGCCTATCTCCAGGGCGGACTGGATGGCGAAATTTCGCTCCGTCAATGCTCATAAAATAGACCACTTTGTTCTCGATGCCAGCTTGATGCTCATCGCTCATACTCTTAAACGCTAGCACGCCGCCAGCTTGCGCCATGCCCTCGATGATCATCACGCCTGGATAGATCGGGTGACCTGGGAAGTGCCCCTGAAATATCGGCTCGCCAATAGTTACATTTTTATAAGCGACGATGTTTTTTGCAGGCTCTAGCTCGACAACTCTATCGATAAGCAAAAAAGGAAATCTATGTGGGAGAATTTTTTGAATTTCTACGACGTCTATCACGTTTTAGCCTTAGTAATGTAAATTTTGGCAGATTGTAACAAATTTATACTAAGAAAAAAATTATTAGTCTCTTTTAAAATCTCTGAAATTTAGCCTTAATGGGTCTAAATTTAGCTCTCTAAAACCAAAATTTCTTCGCTGTCGTTGTAAAAAACAGCCTTTGCGTAAATTTCGTAGCTGCCCTTTTTGACCTCGTCTAAGATGATGATAGGATTTTGCGAAAACTCCCCGCATATCTGCCTACGAAATTTCATCTCAGCACCAAGCTCAAGCGGCCTTTTACAAAGCTCATCAACGCTTTTAAATTTGCTATTTGTAAATTTATTAAAGCGCTCTATGCTCATCAAAACGACACCCTCTTTTAGCTCATCATCGATCTCGCAGTCGCGCTCTACATTAAGCTTTAAATTCTCTCTTTTAAAGCCAGAGTAGAGCACAAAGTAGCTTGGCACTACAGCGTTTTGAAATTTAACACTAGCGCGCAAAAGCCTGTAGTTTAAAAACCTTCTTCTAAAAAGGTGAAATTTCTCTCCTCTCGCCTCGCAAAGGCGCACCTTTTTGTAAAGCTCAAGTCTAGCCTCAATGCTGCCATAAAGTGCTCTTGCGTGTAGTTCGCTCATTAGCTCACTTTGGGGTAAATTTTGCGAGTCGCGCTGTTTTTTTAGCGCAAAGACGCAGCCGCAGTAGTTTTGGTGATAGAGCTTGTCTTTTTTAGCGAGGATAAACTGCTCACTTGTGCCGCCATTTTTTCTATAATCAACTGCAACGGCTTCTAAATTTGAGCCAGCCACCGCCTCATCAAGCGCCTTTTTAAGCTGAAAAAAGTCCTTTTTTGGGCTCATCAAAAGTGTCGTCGTGATCTTATTTAGACCAAGCTCTATCGCCTTTTTGGCGGAGTCTTTCATACGAAAGTCAAAGCAGTATTCGCACCTTTTGCCCTTTTCTGGCTCATCTTCAAGCCCCTTTGTGCCGCCAAGCCACGCTTCGTAGTCGTATTCGCCACATATTAGCTTGATGCCAAGCTTCTCGCAGCTTCGCTTCACGTCCTCAAAACGCAGTAAAAACTCGCTATATGGATGTATGTTTGGATCGTAAAAATAGCCTACTATTCGTTCATTTGGATGATCTTTTCGTAGGCGCTGTAAAAAGTAGTGGCTATCGACCGAGCAGCAGATATGAACTAGCAAATTTGACCTTTTTTGCTTGCATTATATCAAAGTTTGTCATCATAAAATTTAGCTGCATCGAGGTATTTTTTAAGGACATTTTGGCTTGCAAGATCTTCAAATTTACCCCACGCCACTTGCTTGCCAGATTCGATTATTAGCACCTTTTGCGCTATCTTCATCGCACTTAAAATATCGTGCGTGATAAAGATAATGCTGATCTTTTCATCCAAGCTTAAAAGCAAATTTATGATCTTTTGCTTTGTCTCGTTGTCAAGTCCGCTTGTTATCTCGTCGCAGATTAGGATTTTTGGCTTTGATAGAAGCGCTAGCAGTATCCCAACCCTTGTTGCCTCGCCGCCACTTAGCTGTGATGGATATTTTTCTAAAATTTCATCTTTTAAATTTAAATTTGCCAGAAGCTCTTTAAGCTCATTTTCGCTAAAGCTAAGCTTAAGATACGACCTCACGTGAGCGATCGCGGTTTTTACTTTTAGCGCTGGATTTAGGGCTTGTTTTTGGTTTTGCAAGATATATCTGATATCTTTTTTTAGCTCATTTTTGTCCGTGATCTCTTCATTATTTATATAAATTTTGCCCCCACTTTTTGGCTCGCTAAATGATATGAGCTTTGCAAGCGTGCTTTTGCCACTGCCACTTTGACCCAAAATGGCTAAATTTTCGCCATCGTCAAGCTCGAAATTTATCCCCTCTAAAAGGTGCAGCACTTCAGCTCTAGCGTTAAAATGCTCCTTAAAACTTAAACTTTTTGAGACGTTTTCAAGTCTTATTTTCACGCATTTTCCTTTAAATTTAGCCGCCCATCTCTCATCTGCCAAATTTCATCACTAAGATAGTTCGTTAGCGCCTCATCGTGCGAGATAAAGATGACACTCATCTTGCCCTTTAGGCTCTCTAAAATGCCTGCTACTTGGCTACCGCTAATGCTATCAAGCCCGCTTGTTATCTCGTCGCAGACTAAAATTTTTGGCTTCAGGCAAAGTGCTAGAGCGATCTGCACACGGCTCGCTTCGCCGCCACTTAGCTCGTAGGAATATTTGTGCCAGATGAGATTTGCGTTATTTAGCCCAAACTCCCTAAAATAGGCAAACGCAAGCTCTTTCTTTGCCCTTTTATCGCCATCAAGATAGGCGTTAAAGTGATCGCCCACGTTTAAGAGCGGATGAAGACTAGCAATAGAGTTTTGAAAAACAAGCGCGGCGACCTTTCGTCGGTGCTCTTTTAGCTCATTTTGACTAAGTTTTAAGATATCTTTTTTATAAATGCTAAATTTATCCGCACTCACTCTAAAATGATCATCAAAAAGCCTTATTAGGCTCTTTGCAAAGAGCGATTTGCCGCTGCCACTAGCGCCTGTGATACCTATAAATTTACCCTCGCTCATGTCAAAATCAAGCTCTCGCAAAAGCTGCCTATCTTTATAAAAAACGTTTAAATTTCTAATCTCTATCATATTTTTATATTGCCATTTTTTGAATTTGAAGTGATGATCGAGGTTGCAAGGATGAGCAAAAAGAGCGTCACCCCCGGGAAAAGCACCATCCACCAAGAGCCAAGAAAAAGTGCTTCTTTGCTCTCATTTAGCATGATGCCAAGGCTTATTTTATTAGCATCACTTCCCACGCCAAAAAAGCCAAGCGTTGCCTCCATGACGACTGCGTTTATCGCGTTTATACCAAAGATACTAACTATTAGATGCTTTAAATTTGGCAAAATTTCAAAGCAGATAAGGCTAAATTTGCTAGCTCCGTTTATCACAGCCTGCTCGGCGTAGTCGCACTTTTTACTAAGTCTTAAATTTTGCATAAAAACTTTTGCGCCCTGCATAAACGAGCAAATGGCGATGATAAAAGAGGTAATCAAAAGATCGCCACTACTAAATGAACTAAAAAGCATGATAAAAACGATGTTTGGAATACTTAAAAAGGCATCAAGCCCCTTGTCAAAAAGGCTCTCACAAACTCTGCTCTTGCTCGTGCCAAAATATGCATAGATGAGCGAGAAAAGCGTCGTTAAAAAGCCAGCTAGCAGTAAGATAAGAAGCGAGTTTTTAAGCGCGTAGGCCACTCTTATGAGATTGTCTCTACCAAGGATGTCAGTGCCAAAGATATGCTCGCTACTTGGGGCTAAATTTACCGCCATAAAGTCAGTGAAATTTGGCTCAAATTTAGAGAAAAATGGCGTCACAAAGGCAAATGTGACAAGTGCTAAAAAGACAAAACAGGCTAGGAAAAATATGACTTTTCTCATAAATTTCTCTTATCTGCTAAGATAGCGAAAATTTTAGCCAGTAAATTTGCAAAAACGACAAAAATAGCCGTTAGCAAAATGGTCGCAAGTGCGACTGGATAGTCTTTGGCAATCACCGCATCAAGGCTAAGCTTGCCTATGCCAGGAAATGAAAAAATGCTCTCAATGACGTATGAGCCAGCAAAAACGCCAGCCACAAGGGTTGCAAAATAATAGACTATATCGGTGCTTGCGTGCTTTATCGCAAATAGATAAATTTTGCCGCGTCCCAAGCCTCTAGCGTGAGCTGTCTGGATAAAATCAGCGTTTAGGCTTTGATTTAGCCTGTCACGCACAAATTTCACGTTTGCGCCAAGGTGTGGCAAGATGATGGCAAGCGTTGGCAAGATGATAAATTTAGCCCCAACTCCGCTAGAGCCTAGCTCGTTTGCGCCAGAGCTTGGCAGCACATTTAGATAGACGCTAAAGATAGCTATTAGCACAAGTGCTACGTAAAAATGCGGCAGTGAAGCTAGCAAAAAAGAGTTAAAGTTTATAAAGATATCAGCAAATTTATTTTTATAAATGGCGCTTAAAAGCCCCAAAAAAAATGATAAAAAAACTATCAAAAAAAACGAAGCAAAAAATAAGATAAGCGAGTTTAAAAGTCTCTCTTTAATGAGTAAAAAAACGCTTGCTCCACTTACAAAGCTAGTACCAAAGTCCCCCGTGACAAAGTGAGCTAGCCACCTAAAATACTGCACAAAAAAGCCATCTTTTAGCCCCAAATTTTCTAAAATTTGCTCTTTTACAGCCACGCTCACCGCCTCACTTCGCAAAAACATCGCATCAGTGACGTTTCCTGGCAAAAAATATATGAGCAAAAATAGAAAAAATGAGATGAAAAACAGCAACCCAAGGCTTGAGATCGCTGTTTTTAAAATGGCTCTAAACAAAGTTTTTATCCACTATTTTACTTGCCACTCTCTTATGTTCCATAAAAACCCAGCCCCATGGTGACCTAAAATTTGCGTCTTTATGCCTGAAATTTTGTTGTTAAAAACGAGCGGATAGTCAAGATAGGCTATGAAAATGTAAGGTGGATTTTCAAAAAGCGCTTTTAGAAATTCTTTGTAGTATTTTTTCCTAAGCTCCACGTCCTTTGTATATCTTGCGTTTTTTAAGGCAAGATCGACGTTTGCGTCCTTGTAGTGGCTAAAGTTCCAGCCATTTTCATTGACATCGATGTCAGCAAATCCTCCAAAAATTCTATATGTGTGAAAGTCTGGATCAAATGGGCTTCCCCAGCCGATCACAAAGCTATCAACCTTGCTTATGCTAAAGGCTGTTTTTGGCTTTGCATAGGCTTTGGCTCTTACGCCAAATTTCTCAAACTCGCTGCTTAAAATTTTAGCTAGATTGACCCTTAAGATGTCGTTATTAAAAGCGTAGATGTCAAAGCCAAGCTCTTTGCCGTCCTTCTCGAAAAAGCCAGCCTTGTTTTTCTTAAAGCCACTCTTTTCAAGCAGCTCTCTAGCCTTTTGCGGATCGTAGCTAAATTTAAACTCGCTGTCGTTTGCAAAGCTTTTTTCTATCGGGTTGTTCGCTACGCTTGCATATCCGTGAAATAGTTTTTTAACTATCTCATCTTTATTAACCGCATAGTTTAGAGCTATCCTTACATTTTTGTCTTGAAAGATAGGATCATTAAAGTTAAACATCAAAGCTCTATAGTCCGCACTTTTAAACTTAAGCAAGCTTAATTTTTTATCATCTTTTATGAAATTTACGCCAGTTGGAGAGATGAGCGCGACGTCGATCTCGCCGCTTTTAAGCCCAACGAGCCTTAAATTTTCATCACCAACTATCTTTAAAAATAGCCTTTTTATCTTTGGCTCACCTTTATAGAATTTATCATTTGCCACAAACTCCAAACTCTCATCTTTTTTCCATTTTACAAGCTTGTATGCGCCAGTGCCGATAGGTGCGTCATTAAATTTATCAGTCGCGATATCTTTGCCCTTTAAAATGTGCTCAGGCAGCACGCCAAAACTAAGCGCATCTAAAAACGGCGGAAAAGGCTCTTTTAGCGTGATCTTTACCTTATAATCGCCTAAAATTTCAACGCTTTTTACCACCTCGTAGTTTGAGATAGCAGGCGCGTTTAGCTTCTTATCTTGAGCCGCTTCGATGGTAAATTTAACGTCCTTTGCGCTAAATTTCACCCCATCATGCCAAAAAGCATCATCTCTTAGCTCAAAAACATACTCCAGCCCGTCATCACTCACCTGCCAAGACTTAGCAAGCTCAGGCACCACGTGGCTATTTTCATCGTGGCTAGTAAGTCCAGAAAAAACTAGCGAAAGCGTAGGATCGTGATCCTCGTCATAGAGTGGATTTATACGAGGTGTTTGCTCCTCGATAGCGACCACAACGGCATTTTCATTTGCATAAGCAAAGGCAGAAAACAACAAAAACAATAAAGCCAAAAATCTCTTCATCACTCGCTCCTTTGTTTAAAAAATATTTGACGAATAGTAATACGAAATGCATAAAAGTATTATTAAGATAAGTGTAAATTTAATGTATAGAAAATTTGAAATTTCTAACTAACTTTTAACCTTTTTTAAAGTAAAATCAAGGCTCATTTTAGCTGACAAAAAGGTAAATTTCACAATGGATAAAAAGAAAAAAATAGCCCTAATCACCGGCATCTGCGTAGTCTCACTTTTGCTTATTTATACGCTTCTTGGCTTTTTTGGTCTGCCTTATGCTATCAAAAATATCGCACCAAAATACCTAAAAGACTACAACGCAACACTTTTTGTAAGTGATGCTAAATTTAACCCATTTACCTTCGAGCTAAACGCTACAAATGCCGAGCTAAACACCACTTCGCCGCTTTTTAGCACGAAGCAGATCGACCTTAAGCTAAAGCCATTTTCTATCTTTAAAAAGCTAGTTGAGATAGACATTTTTAGGCTAGATGAGCCAAAAGTAAAGATCGCAAGAGATAAAAAAGCAAATTTTAACTTTAGCAATTTTATAAGCGATGATAACGCAACTAGCGAAGACAACAGCACTAGCTCAATAAATTTCGCGCTAAATAACGCAAAAATCATCAAAGGTTCATTTTCATATAGCGATCAAAATTTAACAAAGCCATTTAATGTAAGCTTTGATGATATAAACTACGAGCTAAACTCGCTAAATACGAAGAAAAATAGCGCTGGTAGTCACATCTTTGACTCAAACTCAAGTCTAGCGCACAAGATCGATCTAAATGGCGATATCAAGCTAAATCCACTAAAAATAGAGGGCAATGTCAGCATAAAGGACTTTAGCATAAAGCCAGTTGCGATAAGCTTTATCGATAATGACACGTTAAATCTCAAAAATGCCATTATAAGCCTAAAGATAAACTACGCTTTAAAAGCCGATGAAAACGCAACTAGGATAAATTTAAAAGATGGCTTTTTAAATGTAAAAGGACTAAGTTTAGATGAAGGCGCAAATGAGCTTAGCCTTGGCGAGTTAGAGCTTCCAAAATTTGATCTTGATAGTAAGATAGCGGATAAAACGGAGGCTGCGCTAAATTTAAGTGCCATAAATTTAAATGATATCTCTTTTAAAAATGCTATAGCCGCAAGCGTAAAATCACTAAATTTAAGTGATATCTCGCTTCTTGCAAATTTAAATGAAAAAAGTGAGCTAAATGCCACAGCCAAGCTAAAAAGCATAGGTGCAAACGCTCTTAAAGTAGATGAAGCAGATAGAAATTTAGCAAATTTAAAAGATATAAATGCTTCAAATTTAAATATAAATTTAGCAAATAACAAAACCGCGCTAACACTTGAAAAAATAGTACTTAATGGCATAAATGCGCCACTTAGCAAAAGCGCAAATGCAAATGTAGCAAGCGCTGGCGTGACAAATACAAGCTTCACAATGGATGGCAACAAAAGCCTTGCGAGCCTTGATGAGCTAAATGTAAAAAACATAGAGCTTAAAGCAAAAAATAAAGATATAGCAAGCGTCACTGATGTGGCGATAAAGAGCATAAGCTTTGACATTTTAAAAACGGCTTTAAATATCGCTAGTGTCGATGTTAATAAGCCTAAATTTACTTCAGAACTAAACGACAATGGGCTAAGCGCTGTAAATGAGCTAGGATTTGGCGAGCAGAGCGCAAAAGCTACAAAAGCAGCAAAACACACTAAAAAAGTAGAGAAAAAGGCTGAAAATAAAAGTGCTTCAAAAAGCAAAGAAAATGAGTTTAAATTTGATGTAAAAAATATAAGCGTAAATAACGCTGACATCGCTTTGACACACCTTTTTGAGGGCGAAAAGATCGCTCATAAATTTGATAATCTTTTTGTAAAAGTAGCAAATTTAAGTAGCGATTTTAGCAAGCCATTTGACGCAAAAGTGGCGATGAAAAGCTCACAAAAGCTAAATTTGGATGTTGATTCAAAGATAAAGATCGAGCCACTTGATGTAAGCGCTAAAATCAAGCTAAATGATACAAATTTACCAAAGTATTTTGCCTATGCGAAGCCCTTTTTAGAAGCATCTCTAGCTAGCGGTCAGATGAGCGCAGATGCCCAGCTTCACTACGCAAAAGATATCAAAGCAGACGCAAAAGTTAGCATCAAAGATATAAGGCTAAATGGCAAAAAAACTGAAAAACTAATCGCCTTTAAAAGCCTAGATCTTGAAAAAATTTCATTTGCCAAAAATGACCTTGCCATAAGCGGAGTTAGCTTAAATTCGCCATTTATCAAGGCTCATCTAAGCAAAGAGCGTAAATTTAACCTATCTCAGATCGTAAAAGAGGATAAAAATAAGGCTAAAACCGAGGCAAAACCTGAGAGTAAAAAGGCAACTAGCAAAAAAGATGACGAGCTAAAATTTAGCGTGAAAAACTTTTCTCTTAAAAATGGCGAGGTTGATTTCTCAGATGCATCGCTATTTATGCCATTTGCCACAACGATTTCAAAGCTAAATGGCAAGCTAACAGACATCGATAAAAAGCGCCCAAGCTCAGGCGAGTTTCAAGGTGTGGTTGGCAAAAATGGCTTTGCGCAGATCACTGCAAAACTCTTTCCATTTGAGCTAAAGCAAAATACCGACATAAAGCTTGACTTTAAAGATATTGATCTAACTGATATAACGCCATATAGTGGGCAGTTTGTTGGCTATAAGATCAAAAAAGGTAAGCTAAATTTAAACCTAAACTATAGCGTCACCGACTCAAAACTAAATGGCTCAAATTTCATAAATTTTGACTCACTTACACTTGGAGAGAAGGTTGATTCAAAAGACGCTGTAAATTTACCACTTTCGCTTGCTATCTCGATACTTAGCGATCAAAATAATCAAATAAACATCGACCTGCCAGTTGAGGGAAATTTAGACGATCCTGACTTTAAATATGGCGGCGTCATCTGGGCAGCTGTGAAAAAGCTCTTTGCTGATATCACGCTAGCTCCGTTTAGATTTTTAGGCAACGCCCTAGGACTTGGCAGCAAAGATCTTAGCTCTATTGATTTTCTTGCTGGAAGTAGCGAGCTCATAAGCTCAGAAGCGCCTAAGATAGCTGATTTTATAAAGCTAACTGGCTCAAAACCTAAGATGAAACTTAGCATAACGCCAACATACTCAAAACTAGATGAAAGCTTTTATAAAAACAAAAAACTAGATCAAAAGATCAATCAAATCATCGCTTCAAGCGGCAAAGACTACATCGCAGTTTTAAATGAGCTTGTGCCAAATTTAAAAGATAGAAACGAAAAAGCCTTAAGAGAAGAGGCGCTAAAGGGCATCGAGGTCGATAAAGAAAAGCTAATAGAGCTTGCAAATGAGCGTGCAAATGCGGTAAAAGAGGCACTTATAAAAGCTGGGCTTGAGGCTGGCCGCATAAATATAAACGATGCAACAAGCTCAGAGCCTAAGCAAAACACCTATACAAGCGTGCTAATGGGAGTGGCGAACTAAATTTCATTTATTTCGCTGCTTCTTGCATTATAGACAAACCAACTAAGAAGCATAAGCATCATAAATGCCCCAAAAATAAGGCTTGCGTAAAAATATAAATTAAAATCAGCTCCTAGCAAATTTGCGTTGTGAAGGGCGATCATAACGCCAGCTAAGGCGATTAAGTAGCCAATTAGCTTGATGATGAAAATTTTAGGATTTACAAGGATCAGCAAAAGGCCACAAAGTATGATGCCAAGGGCTATTTGTAAATTTGAAACGTCAGCTTGAGCGCTTGAAGTAAGTGTTAAAAAGCCAGCCAAAAGCGCCATTAGTATCATCAAAACCGCATAAACCGCCCTGCTTCGTCCAAAGCCATACATAAAGCAAACAAAGCCCTTATTTTGCCTGTTATAGTCCATTTTTCGCTCCTTTTGGAAGTTTGCTTATTTTAATGCCAAATTCTTAAATAACGGCTTTAATCTGAAATTTCACTCATTTTAGCTAATATTTTGCATCTTAAAAAAGGAGCAAAAATGCCTTATGTTAATATCAAAATAGCAGGCCCAGAGCCTACAAAAGAGCAAAAAGATCAAGTTTTTAAAGAAGTAACCGAGACGCTCGTAAGAGTTCTTGGCAAGAAAAAAGAGGCGGTTATGATCTTTATCGAAACTCACGATGCTGGCAATATCGGCGTAGGTGGCGAGAGCGTAGAGGACAAAAGAAAGGGGATGAAATGAGCGAATTTAGCAAAGCAGACATTGAAAGAAAGATAACGCTTGAAGTTGGCGATAAAGCGCCAGAGTTTGAAGCGCTAAATCAAGATGGCGTAAAGGTCGCATTAAAGGACTTTATAGGCAAAAACGTGGTGCTTTACTTCTACCCAAAAGACAACACTCCTGGCTGCACGACTGAAGCTTGCGAATTTAGCGCAAACTACGATCAGTTTATCAAAAATGACACCGTTATCATCGGCGTTAGTCCAGATAGCGTGAAGTCGCATGTGGGCTTTATCGCAAAGCAAAATTTAAAGCACATCCTCTTAAGCGATGAGGATAAAGAAATTTCAAAGCTTTATGGCGTTTGGCAGGTCAAGAAAAACTACGGCAAAGAGTATCTTGGCATCGCCAGAAGCACCTTTGTGATCGGCAAAGACGGCAAGATAGCTAAAATTTATAAAAGCGTAAAAGCCAAAGACCACGCCGCAAAAGTGCTAGCTGATCTAGCAAAATAAGGAGCAAAGATGAAACTTATAAAAATGCTAGTTTTAAGTGCGTTTTTTGCGCTAAATTTATCAGCACTAACTGAAGGTGTGGAGTATCAAACTCTAGCAAAACCGCTTAACGTGCCTAAAAACTCAGTCGTAAAGGTCTTTAGCTACGACTGCCCACACTGCTATAAATTTGACCGAACGATCACAAGAAAGCTGATGTCAAAGCTTGACGGGGTTAAATTTATCCCATATCACCTAAGCACCAAAGGCAAGCTTGGCGAGACAACAAGTAAAATTTTCGCCGCTCTTATATCGATAGATGAGGCAAATGGGACTGATCTGCTAAGCGATGAGTCTAAATTTAAGCAAGCTAAATTTGCGATCTACAAGGCAAGACACGATGAAAAAGATGACTTTAATGACGGCAAAGATAAGCAAAGATTTATAGATCTAGCGCTAAATGCGGCTCACGTAAGCAAAGACGAATACGAAAAAGCGCTAAGCTCAGATCGTGCAAAAGAGCTTTTAAACGAGTGGTTTGCCTCTTATGATGTAGCAAGCATTAGTGGCGTGCCAGCCTTTGTGGTAAGCGGCAAATATCTAATAAATTTAAACGCAGCTTCGTCGATCGACGAGATGGCAAAGACGATAAAAGAGCTTTTAGATAAGTAACTTTAGCCTAAAATTTACGGACATTTTGGGCTTAGAAATGTAAATTTAAAGCAATTTTAGATAAACTCGGATCAAATTTCTAAAAAAGAAAGGTTTAATTATGAACGCTTCAGAATTCATCTGGATGGATGGAAAACTAGTAAAATGGGACGATGCGAAAGTACACGTTCTAACTCACTCTTTGCACTACGCTAATGCCGTATTTGAGGGCACAAGAGCTTATAAAACAAAAAAAGGTCTAGCTATTTTTAGACTCAAAGACCACACAAAAAGACTTTTAAGATCAGCAAAAATGACCGTTTTAAACGTGCCTTACACTGAAGAAGAGCTTGAAAAAGCACAGATCGAGCTACTTCGCGCAAACAAATATAACAGCAACGTCTATATCCGCCCACTTATCTTTTTAGGATACGGCGTAATGGGCGTAGCGCACACAAAAGCACCAGTGCAAACTGCTATCGCTTCATGGGAGTGGGGTGCATATCTTGGCGATGAAGGCCTAGAAAAAGGCATCAGAGTTAAAATTTCAAGCTTTGCTAAACTTGCCCCAGCTGCTCAAATGAACAGAGCAAAGGCTAGCTCAAACTACCTAAGCTCACAAATGGCAAACTACGAAGCAAAAGAGGCTGGATACGACGAGGCGCTACTTCTTGATAGCGAGGGCTTTGTGGCTGAAGGTCCAGGCGAGTGCTTCTTCATCGTTGAAAATGGCGCATTGATCACTCCACCAAACGACAACAGCCTACTTAGCATCACTCAAGATACAGTCATAAGACTAGCTCACGATCTTGACATCGAAGTAAGAAGAGAGCGCATCACAAGAGATCAAGCATACACAGCTGACGAGGCATTTTTCACTGGCACTGCAGCTGAAGTAACGCCGATAAACAGTATAGATAACCGCATCATCGGCAACGGTGCTAGAGGCGAAGTGACAAAGAGACTACAAAAAGCTTACTTTGACGTAGTTTATGGTCTAAACAAAAAATACGAATCATTTTTAACATATATTTAAGATTTAAAGGAACGAAATGCCCGCTGATTTAAATGATTATTTCAACAAAAAAAAGCCAGGTAATGACAACAGGGGCTCAGGTCAAAATAATGACAAAGAGCCACCTTTTAAAAAGGATTTTAAAATGCCAAATATACCAAGTGGCTTTGGCAAATTTGGTGCGCTAGCCTACATCATAATCGCCATTATCGCGATCCTTGCTATCACTCAGCCTTTTAAAGTGATACACTCAGGCGAGGTCGGCATCAAAGCCACAGCGGGTAAATATGAGCCAAATCCTTTGCAACCAGGATTTCACTTTTTTTTACCATTTATCCAAAATATCATCGTAGTTGATACTAGAGTTAGGATCATCAACTACACTTCAGGCGAAGATATGGGCGAGAGCTTGCAAAAGTCTTATCAAGGAGCTGGAATTTTACGCAAAAACTCTATCTCAGTTTTAGACGCTAGAAATTTACCAGTTAGCATCGATATCACCGTGCAGTACCGTCTAAATCCAGAAAATGCGCCACAAACTATCGCATCTTGGGGTCTTAGCTGGGAGAGCAAGATCGTTGATCCTGTCGTGCGCGACGTGGTTCGCAGCATCGCTGGTAAATACACAGCCGAAGAGCTACCGACAAAGAGAAACGACCTAGCTAGACAGATCGATGATGGCATAAGAAAAGACATCGACTCACAGCCAAACAAGCCAGTTGAGCTTCTAACAGTGCAGCTTCGTGAGATCATCTTGCCTTCAAAGGTAAAAGAGCAGATCGAGCGCGTTCAGATCGCTAAACAAGAGGCCGAGAGGACAAAATACGAGGTCGAGCGTGCAAATCAAGAGGCCCTAAAACAAGCCGCACTTGCCGAGGGTAGCGCAAAAGCTGCGATCATCGAGGCAAAGGGTAAGGCCGATGCTATCAAGATCGAGGCTGATGCGACTGCGTATGCAAACAAAGAGATCGCAAAAAGTGTAGATCAAAATTTATTAAATTTAAAACAGATCGAGACGCAAAATAGGTTTAACGACGCTCTTAAAGAGAACAAAGATGCCAAAATTTTCTTAACACCTGGCGGAGCTGTGCCAAATATCTGGCTAGATGCAAAAGATAGGGCAAAAGCTAGCTCGGTTAGCGAAAGGTAAAAATGAATAGCGTAGCAAAAAGTATAGACTGGCAAAAGGTTAGTGGATTGCTCCCGGTGGTGGTTTGCGATCATGCTACAAACGAGGTTTTGATGCTTGCTTTTATGAACGAAGAAGCACTAAATTTAAGTCTATCTAGCCGCTACGCTCACTACTTTTCACGCACTAAAAATAGAATTTGGAAAAAAGGCGAAGAGAGTGGCAACACACAAGAGATCAAGGCTGCGTTTTTAGACTGCGACAACGACACTTTGCTTTTAAAAGTCATTCAAAATGGAGGCGCTGCTTGTCACACTGGGGCAAGGTCTTGCTTTTTTAACGAGATAAATTTAGAAAATTTAGAAATTTCTGATCAAAAATGCGAGGTTAAAAAGCCAAGTTACGGCGTCATTGACGAACTTTATCACGTTATAGAAGATAGAAAGCTAAATGCAGATCCACAAACTTCATACGTGGCAAGTCTTTTTAAAAAGGGTGAAAATCAAATTCTAAAAAAAGTTGGCGAGGAGGCTACAGAACTTGTCATGGCGGCAAAAGAGCTTAGTTTTGCCAAGCAGACAAAACAAGATGAGCAAAAGGCAAAAAATGACCTCATCTATGAAGCAGCTGATCTTTGCTTTCACGCGCTTGTCGCACTTTCAGCCCACAACATACATCCAGATACCGTCAAAAACGAGCTTGCAAGGCGTTTTGGCATGAGCGGTATCGAAGAAAAAAGATCGCGAGATGTTAAATAGCATCAAGCACAACATACTTTTCATACTTCAAAACGCCAAACTTATCGACTTTCTAGCCTATGGTTGGGTGTTTTTAGCATTTATATTTATCGTGCTTTTAGGAATTTTTGTTGCGATAAAATCATGGTGGCAGATAGGATTTTTATTTATCCTAGCTGGTTTTTTGGGACTTTTTGCAGGTAACTACTACGCAAACAAATATATAAATGAAAACCTAAGACCAGTTAGCATAAGCAAAATAAACACAAAGCAGCTTCAATATGTCGATGCATTGATGGTTGATTTTAACATCACAAATAACTCAAACTACACATTAAACGTTTGCAAAATCGAGCTTGGCTTCTACCTTGGTTCAACGCAAAGCACGAGAAATTTTCTAAATTCACTAAACCCTTTTGCTAAAAAACGTATCATTTTAAATGAAGCGCTTTTGCCAAAGCAGAGCAAGCAGATAAGAGAATTTGTCAATGACTTTGCCTTCATTGACTACAATATCACCAAAAAAGCGGAGTGTTTTTGATGAGCTCAAACTACTTTACCATCGTTCATATCATCGTGCTTTTCGCGATCGCACTACTTTCTATTTTATTTCTTGTGCTCTCACTTAGAGCTGAGCGAAAGCTATTTTTATCGCTACTTTTTACAAATATTTTGGTCTCAACCACGCTTGCCATTTTTTTGATGCTAGTTCTTGATAAATACACCAAAAAAGGCATAGTCGAGGGTGTAAAGAGCGAGCGAGTGTTAAGAAATGAAAGCATCGTCTTTCGAGGTCAAGTAAGAAATGTCGGCAAATTTACCATTAGCAAATGCACTCTTACAATTAAGCTTATTAATCAGCCGCTAAATAAAAACGATCTTGGTGGCGAAGCGCTATTTAAACCAAGCGGGCTCTCATTTTTCTCATGGGTTTTTGGAGGCGATGAGGACGAGAGACCAAACACTGTGGCATATAAATTTGACGTAGCTCAAAATTTACCAAAGCAAAAAGCGGTGCCATTTACAGTAACTATGCCCTATCCGCCATATTTTAAAAATGGTATGAATATCACAAAACTTAGTTGCTACTAATAAATTTAGATAAATTTTTAGTATTTATCACGTTTTGCAAATAATTATAAACTGGCTAAATTTCTCTTAAATCTAAATAAAATTTGGCTTATATATAAAATAAGAAATTTTAAACCAAAGCCAAAAAGGCAATGGTTTAAAATTTAGTTTTAATGTCTTGAAAGATAGTTTGTATCGTAGTTGTTGCTTAAAAAGTCTTTGTTTTCCATCATGGCGATGTGAAAGTCTTTTGTTGTTTTGATGCCGCTTATTATGAGCTGATCAAGAGCAACTTTCATCTTGTGAATGGCTCTATTTCTATCAGTGTCCCAAACAACGAGCTTGCCGATCATACTGTCATAATACGGCGGTATAGAGTAGTCTTGGTAGATGTGACTATCCATTCTCACGTTGCGGCCACCTGGACAGACATATTTTGTGATCTTGCCAGGGCACGGAGTGAAGGTGTTTGGATCCTCAGCTGTGATCCTGCACTCGATCGCATGGCCTTTTAGCTCGATGCTCTTTTGTGACGGTAGCTTTTCACCCTCAGCCACTTTTATCATAAGCTCGATGATATCAAGCCCGCTTACCATTTCGCTTACTGTGTGCTCGACTTGAAGTCTTGTGTTCATCTCGATGAAGTAAAAGTCTAAATTTTTATCAACCAAAAACTCAAACGTACCTGCCCCCTCGTAGCCGATCGCTTTTGCTGCTTTTATGGCAGTTTCATGTAGCCTCTCTCTTGTTTTTTCATCAAGCAAGATAGCTGGGCTCTCTTCGATCAGCTTTTGGTGACGGCGCTGCATAGAGCAGTCGCGCTCGCCTATGTGAAGCACGTTGCCGTGGCTATCACCGATGATTTGAACCTCGATGTGGCGTGGATTTAGGATATATTTTTCCATATACATCGTGCCATCGCCAAATGCGCTCATCGCCTCGCTCTCAGCAGACCAAAATGCTTTTTCTAAATCAGCCTCTTTTTCAACCACGCGCATACCGCGTCCGCCACCACCTGCCGCAGCTTTTAAGATGACAGGGTAGCCGATCTTTTTGGCTAGCTCTTTTGCAGCTTTTGTATCAGCCACAGCGCCGTCTGAGCCAGGGATGACTGGCACGCCGGCTCTTTGCATGACCTGTTTTGCCTTGCTCTTATCGCTCATCAAAGCCATCGCAGCAACGCTTGGTCCAATGAATTTGATCTTGTGGTGTGAGCAAATTTCAACAAAATTTTGATTTTCACTTAGAAAGCCATAACCTGGGAAGATAGCGTCTGCTTCGCTGATCTCAGCTGCGCTTATGATAGCTGGGATGTTTAGGTAGCTATCGCTTGAGCGCTCTTTACCGATGCAAATGGCCACGTCGGCGTATTTTACGTAAAGCGCGTCTTTGTCAGCGGTTGAATAAACTACAACGGCTTCTTTACCCATCTCCTTTATCGTTCGCAAAGCACGAAGAGCGATCTCACCGCGGTTTGCGATTAAAATTCTTTTTAATTCCATTAATTTTTCTCCACGCCAAACAACGGCAATCCAAACTCAACTGGCTGTCCGTCAGAGACTAGCATCTCAGTGATCTGGCAGTCAAACTCAGCCTCGATCTCGTTCATGATCTTCATAGCTTCGATGATGCCCACTACATCGCCTTTTCTCACTCTTTGACCTACTTTTACAAATGGTGCAGCGCCTGGGCTTGGAGCAGCGTAGAAAGTACCTACCATAGGAGATTTTATGCTATCTTTTGGCGAATTTGCAGCTGGTTTTACCTCTGAGCTAACGACAACATTTACAGGTGTTGGCGCTGGAGCTGCTGCTTGTGCTGCTGGCTTTGCAGGCGCGCAATAATCAGCAAATTTCTCTACCTCGACCTCAAAATCACCACTTTTTATCTTGATATGATTCATCTCCATACCATTAAAAAATTCGATAAGCTCTTTTATATCTTCTTTTTTCATAGAAAATTCTCCTAAATTTTTATATAAGCCCCTAATTGTAGCGAAATTTAAATAAATTTAATTTTTAGCTGGCATAAAATTTGTGCTAAATTCTACTTTTTTCTAGCAAATTTATAATAAAAAATAAGAAAAAACTAAGCACAACTAAAACAAGACTTAAAGCGAGTGCCTGATCGCTTCTGCCGTCATAGACTGCGTTGTAGATGGCAAGTGAGATGGTGTCTGTTTTGCCTATGATATTGCCGCCTAAAATGAGCGTTATGCCAACCTCGCCAAGCCCTCGCGAAAGCGCTAGGATAAAGGCTGCTGCCACACTTTTTGCGATGCTTGGGAAAAGCACCAAAACGGCTGTTTGAAATTTATTTTTACCAAGGCTATATGCTGCTTCACTTAGGCTTTTTGAAAGTGAGCCTAGCGCTGAGGCTACGGGCTTTACAAAAAGTGGCAGCGAGGCTATGAAGGCTGCTATAACGAGGGCTTTAAAGCTAAAGACGATCTCTAAATTTAAAGCCTTGCCGATGATGCCATTTTTGCCAAGTAGATAAAGCAGTAAAAATCCCGTCGCAATGGGCGGAAATATGAGAGGAAAGGTGACTATCATCTCAGCAACTGCTTTAAATTTAGAGCTGCTAAAAGCTAAAAAATAAGCAAGAGCTAGCCCAAAAATAGCAAGCAAAAGCCCTTGGCACAAAACGACCTTTATGCTTAAAAATAGTGGATCAAAAAGCCAAGCGAGCTCTTGCAAATTTCGCCCTATCTTATGCCAAATTTAGAGTAAATTTCTTTTGATCTCTCGCTTTTTAGCTCGTTTATAAATTTCTCGCAATCAGCCTTTTTCTCGCATCCTTCAAGCTTTGCAGCCACGATGTTTGCTGGTGCATAAAGCGCCTTATCTATCAAGATAAAACTACCAAATTCATCCTTGTGTGCATTTAGCTCAGTTTGGTTGATAAAGCCAGCATCAACTTCGCCGTTTAATATATAGGTAACGACCTGTGGCACGCCTGCAACTGCTAAAATTTTATCCTTTAGCTCGCCACTTAAATTTGCATTTTGCATAAACTCGCTCGCTCTCTTGCCATAAACAGTCTTTGCCGCGTCTGGCATAGCTATTTTTGAAAGCGTTTTTAGCTCATCAACTTTTTCTATTTTTACGCCCTTTTTGGTAGCTAGCACCAAGGCGCCAGAGCCTAAATTTACATATTCAGTAATCTTTAGATCAGACTTTTTCAAAAAGTCCTCATCGCCCACTATCACGTCAGTTTTGCCCTCTTTTGCCTGTGCCATGATCGCTTTGATGTTTGCAAAAGAGGTGTCAATATTTACGCCATCTTTTTTGAGATTCTGCGCGACTGCTTCGACTATCTTTTTATATCCACCGCCTGCACTAACTAGCAAATTTTCATTGCCAAATGCAAAAACTGCGGCCATTAAAAGCAAAATTTTTTTCATATTTTTTCCTTTAAAAATAAAATTTCAAGATTTTATAAAATATACTCTTATATATTCTTAAAATATATTTTTACAATTTCAGCCTTTTTCTAAAATGGTATAATCTCGCAAAAACAAAAGGACAGACATGAACGAACTTGAGCTAAAGATGCAAGGCAAGATAGATAGGCTAACAGACAGGACTTTTAGGCTAGATCCTAGGATCGGCGAGGGCTACTTTACGGCGAAATATTTTCTAAAAGTAAATGAGATAATTAAGCAAAACCTACCAGATCAGCACGTGACGATGCAGTTTTTCCAAAGGCGCGATGATATCGTGCTTTGTGGCATCGACGAGGTTTTGGCTATCATCAATAAATTTGCCAAAAACCCAAGCAAGCTTGAAATTTACGCACTTGATGATGGCGATATCATAAATGCAAACGAGCCAGTTTTAAAGATAAGCGGCAAGTATGAAAATTTTGGCTTTTTAGAAAACGTCATTGACGCGACGCTCACTAGAAGAAGCTGCGTGGCGACAAATTCCAGAGACGTGATAAAAGCAGCAAATGGCAAGGACGTCTTTAGCATGGCAGACAGACAAGATGACATCTGTACGCAGCCAGGCGACGGCTATGCATCATTTATCGGCGGCATAAAAAAGGTCGCCACAGACGCTCAGGGCGAGCTTACAGGGCTAAAAGGTGGTGGCACCATGCCTCACGCGCTCATTCAAATGTGCGGCGGAGACGTGGTAAAGGCTTGCCAAATTTACGCTAAAACCTTTCAAAACGAGCAGATCACGGCCTTGGTTGATTACAACAACGACGTGATAACAGATGCTTTAAAGGCTGCAAATGCCCTAAAAGAGAGGCTTGGCGCGGTTAGAGTTGATACTAGCAAAAATTTGATAGATAGGTATTTTGATGGCAAAGATACGAGCAAATTTGACCCGCACGGCGTTTGCAAGGAGCTTATATTTGCCCTAAGAGAGGCGCTTGATAAAGCTGGCTTTAAGCACGTTAAAATCGTCGTTAGCTCAGGCTTTAATCCGCAAAAAATGAGCGAATTTGAGAAATTTAACACCCCAGTTGATATTTACGGTGTGGGAAGCTATCTTGTTAAAAATGACATTTGTGGCTTTACAGGCGATCTAGTCGAGCTAAACGGCAAAAGTGAGGCTAAATTTGGCAGAAAAAATTTCGCTTCAGATAGGCTAAAAAGAGTTAAATTTTAGGAGAAAAGATGAAATTTATAAAAATTTTAACGATTCTGTCGCTTTTACTGACTGCTTGCACTGCCGCAACCTACGCTAACGCCTTTGAAAAAGTTGGCATCCTTGAGGACGGAGTTTATCGCTTTAGCCAAAATGGAATCGGAGTCAAAAAAGACCTGCTTGTAAAGGTGATCTCCGTGCAAAACGCGGACAACTCGCGCAAAAAGATCATCTCCATGCTAAATATCCCTAAAAATTCTAAAATCACGGACTTTAAATCAAGCGACGCTGGCGTTATAGTCTGGCCATTTTATGAGTTTGAGGATAAATTTATAACAACGATCATCGTTGAGCGCGTAAAAAAAGAACTTGATGATCAAAAGCTAATTAAAATGCTTGACCTTAAACACCCTTACTACTCGACCTTTTCTTCGCGCAACAAGGGTAAAAATGACGCCATAGACGTGAAATATGTGCTAAATTTCAAAGAGGCAAAGCTGGTAAAATCGTTTCAAAACCGCCCTTAAAACTTTATTTTAAATAAATTTCATTAAAATGGCGTAATCAAAAAAAGGATCATCTTTGCATAATCTAAAAACCATAAACGTCGCTCACTCGCCGGATGCTGACGATATTTTCATGTATGCCGCGGTCAAATTTGGCTGGGTTAGCAGTAAAAATTTAGCCTTCACATCAAAGGCGCTTGATATAGAAACGCTAAACGAAGAGGCACTAAAAGGCACTTATGAGGCAACAGCGATCAGCTTTGCACTCTATCCTAAAATTTGCGATGAATTCGCGCTTTTGCGCTGTGCCGTGAGCTTTGGCAACGGATACGGACCAAAGCTTATCAAGCTAAAAGATAAGCAGTTAAAGCGAAATTTCAAGGTCGCTCTCTCTGGCAAAAACACGACAAATGCTCTGCTCTTTCGCATAGCCTACCCAGAGGCAAGGATCGTTTATAAAAATTTCTTAGAGATCGAAAATGCCGTGCTTAGCGGCGAGGTCGATGCTGGCGTGCTCATACATGAAAGTATCTTAAATTTCTCAGACCAGCTCTGCGTAGAGCGCGAAATTTGGGACATTTGGAGCGAGCTAAACGGCGAAAATTTACCGCTTCCACTTGGCGGCATGGCGCTTAGACGAAGTCTGCCCATAACCGACGCGATCGAGTGCGAGAGAGTGCTTAGCGAAGCCGTTAGGATCGCCACTTCGCACAAGCCATTTTTATCTCACATGCTAATGGAGCGAAACCTCATCAGAGTTGGCAAAGAAGAGCTTAAAACATATCTAAATTTATACGCAAATGACGAGTCTATAAGCATGAACGAAACGCAGCTAAAAGCGCTAAACAAGCTCTATCAAATAGGCTATGACAAAGGCTTTTTTGAAAAGCCGATCGACGTAAACGACTACCTAATCCCAACTGAATACAACGAAGTAAGGTTTAGCTGATGCAAAGTACGCTTATCTCACTTGGAGTTGAAACCTTTAAGATCGCCCTTTATATCAGCCTTCCGATGCTGCTAAGCGGACTAATAGCTGGTCTTATCATCTCCATTTTTCAAGCGACCACGCAGATAAACGAAACCACGCTAAGCTTCGTGCCAAAAATTTTACTAGTCGTCGTTGTCATCATATTTTTAATGCCTTGGATGATCTCGATGATGGTTGAATTTACCACTCGTATGCTTGAGTTTATACCGGAATTTATCCAGTGACGAGGCTTGTTGATTTTTCTAAATTTACCTCAGTTAGGATAGGCGGCGTGCATGAAATTTTTGAGGTTGATAGTCTTGAAGATCTAAGCTCGCCTCACTTTTTAGGCACAGTGATGATAGGCGGGGGCAACAACCTTCTTATCTCGCCAAATCCCCCAAAAATGGCGATGCTTGGCAAGAGCTTTGACTATATAAATTTAGAACGCTTAGGCGATAAAATTTATCTTGAGATAGGTGCTGCGACAAAATCTGCCAAAATTTATAACTTCTGCAAACAAAACAACATAGCTCACCTTGAGTTTTTAAAAAATATCCCAGGCACTCTTGGCGGACTTATAAAAATGAACGCTGGACTGCTTAAATTTAGCATAAGCGACAATCTCACGCATGTGCGTCTGGCTCGTGGCTGGGTAAGCAAAGAGGAGATAAGCTTTAGCTACCGCCACAGCGGCATAGATGAGGCTATTTTGGGAGCTAAATTTGAGCTTTCTAGTGGCTTTGACGCGAGCGTATCTAAAGCTATAAGTGCCAAGAGGGCAAATCAGCCAAAAGGAGCTAGCTTTGGCAGCTGCTTTGTAAATCCTGAAGGGCACTTTGCAGGGGCGTTGCTGGAGGCAGTTGGACTAAAGGGATACGCTATCGGCGGAGCGAAATTTAGCAAAGAGCACGCAAATTTTTTGATAAATTTTAACCACGCAAGCTTTGAAGATGCCACTAGCCTTATAAATTTGGCTAGAGCTAGAGTTTTAGAGAAATTTGGCGTAGAGCTTAAGACTGAAGTTTGCATTTTATAAGGATGATGATGAGTGAGTTTTTAGCAGAAGTTTTAACACTTTCTATTTTGTTTATTATGATTGGTTTTTATGCCGTTTATAGGGCTAAAAAGGCGCAAAGCGAGCATGAGAAAAATGTGGCCAGTTATGATAAAAATCTGCTAAATTTTGCTCAAATTTTAGGTGTGCAAAACTACATCGACCTAGTTAAATTTGATGAAATTTTAGCCCAAGCCTTAAAAGAAAAACTAATTTTTAAATTTAATAAATCTACCTCGCAAGAGAAATTTATCTCTTTTATAAAAGATGAGAATTTCAAAACCAAACCCCAAATTTCGCAAAATAGTATCGATGAAGCTTTTTTAAACCTTTGCGCAAGCTCGCTTGTAGAGCCACTAAATCTTGCGATACTAAAAAATGAAGATCAAATTTATGGATTTTTGTTTGAAAAAGAGCAGCTTTTTGCTCTTATTGATAGCGCTGCACTGCTTGGCGAAAATATTATAATTTGCGAGTAAATCAAGTAAAATTCATCTCTTTTTAGATAAAATCAAGCCAAATTTCAACTATAAGGTAAAAAATGGCAAAAGAAAAAGATAGTGACAAAAAGATAGCTATCCCAGAGAGCGAAGCGGACAAGAAAAAGGCGCTTGAGCTTGCGCTAAAGCAGATCGATAAAGCTTTTGGCAAAGGCACGCTTTTAAGACTTGGCGACAAAGAGGTTGAGGCCATCGAGTCGATACCGACTGGCTCGCTAGGACTTGATCTGGCTCTTGGCATAGGCGGCGTTCCAAAAGGCAGGATCATCGAGATCTATGGACCAGAGAGCTCTGGTAAGACCACGCTCACACTTCACATCATCGCTGAAGCGCAAAAAGCTGGCGGAATTTGTGCATTTGTCGACGCAGAGCACGCACTAGACGTAAAATACGCTTCAAATTTAGGCGTAAATACCGACAACCTTTACGTCTCTCAGCCAGACTTTGGCGAGCAGGCACTTGAGATCGTTGAGACGCTTGCAAGAAGTGGCGCAGTCGATCTTATCGTAGTTGATAGCGTCGCTGCCCTTACTCCAAAGAGCGAGATAGACGGCGATATGGGCGATCAGCACGTTGGCTTGCAAGCAAGGCTTATGAGTCAGGCGCTTAGAAAGCTAACTGGAATTTTAAGCAAGATGAAGACAACTGTTATCTTCATCAACCAAATTCGTATGAAGATCGGTATGATGGGATATGGCACGCCAGAGACCACAACTGGCGGTAATGCGCTTAAATTTTACTCATCTGTAAGAATAGACGTTAGAAAGATAGCCACACTTAAACAAAACGACGAGCCTATCGGTAACCGCACAAAAGCAAAAGTCGTTAAAAACAAGGTCGCGCCTCCATTTAAAGTGGCTGAATTTGACATCATGTTTGGCGAGGGTGTGAGCAAAGAGGGCGAGATCATCGACTATGGCGTAAAGCTCGACATCATCGACAAATCAGGCGCGTGGTTTAGCTACAAGGCCGAAAAACTAGGTCAAGGCAGAGAAAACGCCAAAGCCTATCTAAAAGAGCACCCAGAAATTTCTGACGAGATAGTAGCGGCGATCAAAGGCTCAATGGGTATAGACCACCTCATAAGCAGCGGCGCAAAAGACGAAGACGACGACACAAACGAAGCAGGAGATGAATAATGGTATTTATTGAAGATATAGAAGCTCACGAGGTTTTAGACAGCAGAGGCAACCCAACAGTTCGTGCGACAGTTAGACTAAGCGACGGAACCGAGGCAAGCGCGATCGTACCAAGCGGCGCAAGCACTGGCAAGCGCGAGGCGCTAGAGCTTCGCGACAAAGACGAGAGATATGCTGGTAAAGGCGTTTTAAAGGCTGTTTCAAACGTAAATGAAAAGATCGCTGAGGCGATAATCGGCCTTGATGCTTATAACCAAAAAGCAGTCGATGAAGAGATGCTTGAGCTTGATGGCACGCACAACTACTCAAATTTAGGCGCAAACGCAGTCCTTGGCGTATCTATGGCGGTAGCTCGCGCAGCTGCAAAGAGCCTAAATATCCCACTTTATCGCTACCTTGGCGGTGCAAACGCTAGCATCTTACCAGTGCCGATGTTTAACATAATAAATGGCGGCGCACATGCAAACAATAGCGTTGATTTTCAAGAATTTATGATCATGCCATTTGGTTTTAGCACATTTAGCGAGGCGCTTAGAGCTGCGACTGAAATTTATCACAAGCTAAAATCTATCCTAAACGCAGCTGGTCACAGCACGGCTGTCGGCGATGAGGGTGGCTTTGCTCCAAATTTAAAAGACAATGAAGAGCCGCTAAAGCTTATCTCTCAGGCTGTAAAAGAGGCTGGATATGAGCTAGGCAGCCAGATAAAACTTGCCCTTGACGTCGCATCAAGCGAGCTTTACAAAGACGGCAAATACGAGCTTGAAGGCAAGAAATTTAGTAGCGATGAGCTCATTAGCTACTATGAAAAACTTTGCGAAAAATATCCGATATTCTCTATCGAAGATGGCCTTAGCGAGGATGACTGGAGCGGCTGGGCTGAGCTTACAAAAAGGCTTGGCAGCAAGGTGCAACTAGTTGGCGACGATCTATTTGTTACAAATGAGAAAATTTTACGCGAGGGCATCGAGAAAAACATCGCAAACGCGATCCTAATCAAGCCAAATCAAATAGGCTCAGTCACGCAAACTATGCAAACTGTCCGCCTTGCTCAAAGAAACGGCTACCGCTGCATAATGAGCCACAGAAGCGGCGAGAGCGAAGATGCGTTTATCGCTGACTTTGCGGTCGCACTCAACACTGGCGAGATAAAGACAGGCGCCACTTCAAGAAGCGAGCGCAACGCGAAATACAACCGCTTGCTCGAGATCGAGCTTGAGGCGGGTGAGTTTTTAGGGGATAATATTTGAGCGAAATTTTAGATGAATATGGCAAAGAAGATGGCATATTTCATAAAATCATAAAATTTGTTCGGCCGACATTACGCTACGTCATAGCCACCATTTGCGTGGCTATGTTTGCCTTTTACGTGGGCAACATGATGTTTGGCAAACGCTCACTTGACGTGATGCTAAGCCTTCAGAGCAAAAAAGAGAGGCTTAGCGAAGACGTGGAAATTTTAAAAAAACTAAACGCACGTCTGCAGAAAGACTATTTTGAACTACAAGGCCTTGAGCCAGACTCTAATAAAAAGTAGGAACGATGAAGAAAATTTGGTTAGTTTTATCTATCTTGACTGCGAGCTTATGCGCCAGAGAAAACCCATTTATGCCTATTAGCGAGCTAAACACAAGCGTTATGACGACAAACGTCATCGAAAAATATGACAGCTTCAACTCGCTCTCGTTTAAATTCCCAAGCGATGCGATGCTACTACTTGATGTCACCATAAGATACAGAGCAAATGACGGCAGTATAAAAGAAAAAAGACTAACTGATATAAACAAAACTATCGACTGGAACGATGAATTTGCCCTAAGCAAGATGAAAAATCCAGAACCAGTCGCAGCCAAAAAACTAGACGTTTCTGTCACGATGGCGGAGGTGCCAGCTCAAAAGGTTAGCACGCCGGTGATAATAGAAAAAAATGAGACTAAAATTTCAAACAAAGATAGAAATAAAACCTCAGACGTACCAACTCCAAACGTCGTAGTGATCGACCTTGGCACAAAAAAAGCAAAAGAGCCAGCTAAGCCTGAGCAAAAGGTAGTCGAAGTAAAGATCGAGCCAGCCTCAAAGCCTATTCAAGAGATAAAAAGCAGCGAAAAAGAGATTAAATTCTTAGGATTTGTGAGCTTTTTAACACATGAAAAAGAGCTAAATATCGTCACAAAAGCTAAAAATTTAAAGCACTTTGCTTACGAGAAAAACAAGATCGTGCTTGACTTTGCAAAACCTCCAAGAAGCTTTAAAACTAGAAATTTAAAGCTTGAAAACGAGACATTTAAAAACGTCATAATCGGCTGGCATGATAAGTATTTCAGAGTGGTTTTAGAGCTTGACAAGATGCATAAATATAAGCTTGAAACCGCTGAAAATGGATATGTGCTTAAGCTTTTATAGTTTTTGATATTTGTAATTTAAGCCTGCTGTTTTTAAATTTCTCTTGGCTGTAACCAAAAAAGGCTTAAACTAGCGCAAGAAGCTTTTAGGCACACTAGCTTAAATACCTCGTGAATTTACACGCACTTTGATAGCGACAAGCTAAAACTTGCCGCCAAAGTGGCTGAGGATCTGGCAAACTAGGGCACTCAAAGATAGAGCAAACTAGCAATACTATTTAACCCATACAAATTTAAAAACGCTGTTTGAAATACCAGCTAGCACACTTCAGATGATATTAAATTTAAGCCATGCAAATTTAAAACATTAAATTTAACTATGAAACTCTCTATAAATATGTGAGAATTTTTAGCTTGCAGGCAGCCTAAAAGCTTGCCCTGCATATAAATTTACGCTGCAAGACAAAAGCTCTCACGAAAATGAAATTTGGCAAGCAAATTTTACTCTGCTCGCCAAATTTATATCAAACTAGCTGATCTTTCTTATCTTCGCAGGAAGTGCTTGTCTAGCGCAAGTACCAACCAGCCAGTCATTTAGGCTAAATTCGCCATTTCTTTTTGGATCAAGAAGTCCAAGCTTGTTGTGATTGACCCCTTTTTCTAAATTTGCTATCCCAAAAGCTGGCTTTCCATCGACGATGTGCATTCTTATACCAAACTCATCATGGCCAAATCCATGCTCTATGCTGATAACTCCGCTAGCAACGCCGTCAGTTATAAACGCCTCGCCAACCTGCGCTCCATAAGGCGTAGTCACTTTGACCTTATCGCCTGAGCGAATGCCCTGCTCGCTCGCCACATCTGGCGCCATCCTTATGAAGTTGCTAGGATGCACAGCTCTTAGTCTTGGGCTAACAAATGTGTAGAAGTGCTGGATATTTGACTTTCTTGAGCTTACTGTGTATTTCCACTCAGAGCGTGGGAAAAATTTCTCAAGCGGCGTGCCGTCACTCGCGACTGGTAGCATCAGGCTTGGCACTCCTGGCATATATTCGCCCGTTACCGAGTGTCTGTGTCCGCCAAGTGGCTCATAGTAGATCGAAGCTGGCGTAGGCGCTGGCACTTTTACGGTTGCTTTATCGCCCTTGTATGCGCTCTCGTAGCTATCATATCTGCCGCCTTTTGCTAGCACGTGTGCTACTTTTGGCCTCTCTTCGTCTTTTAGATAAGGATCAAGCTTTGTCATCACTCTTGATATCTTACTAAGCTTTTTATCCTCGTCACTTATATCTTTCACACCCTCGCCGTCAAAGGCCAAATTTGCCAGTGCAGCCGCGTAATACTGCTCTTTTACGTCAAGGTCCATGAAATTTCCGTCTTTGTCTTTGAAGGCATTTTTGCCAAAGCCTTTTAGTCCAAGTCTCTTTGCTACGGCTATATAAAACGCCTCAACGTCGATCACGCCGCCATTTTTATCCTTTGCTTGCTTTGAGCTAACGGCTGGATAGCGCACGACTGAAGTTTTAGCGATCGTTCCCCAAAGAGAGTTTGGAAGCGCCCAGTTTTCTAAATTTACCCCATCTGGCACGATGTAGTCAGCATAGGCGTTTGTCTCGTTCATAAAGGCGTCGATACCTACAAAAAGTGGTAAATTTTTACTATCTTTTAGTGCGTCCAAAACTGCTCTTTCAAGTCCCGCTTGGCCGTAAAGTACGTTTGTCATGTAGTTTATGAAAACTTTTACTTTGTATGGATAGCCAGCCTTGTGGCTTGTAAGAGTTTCGTTTACAAGTGGCATAGAGATAGGATACCATGGCTGAGTTGATGGATAGCCGCTGCCGCCAGCTGCTACTTTGCGCTTATACTCAGAGCTTGTTTCGTAGTATTTGCCTGATCTTGATAAATTTAGACCATTTGGCTTATAAGCACCCTCAAAGCTCTCAAGGTCATATCTGCCCTTTAAAAACTCGTGTGTGCCGGCACTTGCATTGACATTGCCGCCTTTATAGCCATAAGTGCCCATTAGCGTATTTAGACAAAGGATCGCATAAGTAGTCATACCAGCTTGCGTATGCATCATACCGCCATGCACGTTTGTGCTCACCTGTCTGCCATTTTTGGTGAAATTTTCGCAAAGCCAGATGATATCTTCAACGCTAACACCGCAAATTTTTGAGTACTCATCTAGGCTGTGCTTATAAGCTGACTCTTTTAAAAGCTGCATTGAGCTTTTTACCTCGACTTTTTTGCCGTCTATTAAAATTTTACCTTTGTAGTAGAGCTTGGCTGGTTCATTTACCTTGTAGCTTTGTATCTTGCCATCTTGCGAGCAGACCTGCCACTCGTTATTGATAAGTGCAAATTTGCCGTAGTCTTTGTGGCCTTTTTCGGTGATGACTAGATGTGTGGCGTTGCACCAGTGTATCTCGCCTGCAAGTTTTGCTTGGTCTAAATTTGGCTGAACAAGGTAGTTTGTGGCGTATTTTTCATTTTCTATGATCCAGCGTATCATCGCCATGGCTAGAGCTGAGTCGGTGCCTGGCTTTATCGCTATCCAGCGGCCTTTGTCTGAAGAGGCGTATTTTACAGCATTTGTAACGCTTGGGTCGACCACTGCGTAGCTAAAGTCATCTCTAGTGCCTCTTGCGTAAGAGAGCATTTTTGCCTGTTTTTGGAAAGGGTTGCCACCATTTGACGGCGAAGTGCCCCAGTAGATAACAAATTTAGAGTTTTCATAGTCTGGTTTTGTGTGTGCAAAGCCCTTTGCGTTGTGTGCGATCTTGCCGCCAACCCTAAAGCCACCACCGCAAATTCCGCCGTGTGAGTAGTGATTGATAGTGCCAAATGACTTTTTGACAAAGCGATCAACGATGTCTGAGCGTCCGTCATATAGGTAAAAGCTTAAAAGTTGGTTGCGCTTAGTGCCGTACTCTGGATTTTCGCTGTCTATTAGCTCGTCGCTATATATCGCTCTTAGTCCGTCCACGTGTCCCTCACCAAAGAGATCTCCGCCCTCTACTACCTCTTCTACTAGCTGTTCAAAGCTTATGCTCTTCCACTTACCTTCTCCTCTTTTGCCAACTCTTTTTAGTGGCGTCAGTATCCTTGCGGGCGAGTCTATCATCTCAGGTAATATCGCTCCTCTAGCGCAAACTGTGGCTCGCTTTTCATCTTCGCCGCTTAGTGTTGTGGCAAGTAGTGCGTCGTTTATCGATGTGTCAAAATTTGCCCAGTGTACGTTTGAGAGTGGGTGGTATGGGTTTCCGCTACATCTTAAAACGCGGTCGTTTTTGTCATCTACGTGAAGTCTTATGCCACACTTCGTTGTACAGCCGTGACACATAGAAAAGACAACGCTATGTCCGTCGTTAAGTGAAATTTTGCCGTCTTTTACGCTAAATTCAGGCTCTAGCGAGTTTGACTGCGGTTTGTAGTCGTCTTTCTCGCCATCTGCTAGCACAGCGCTCGCGGTTAGTGTTGAGAGTACAGCTGATCTTTTTAAAAATTCTCTTCTTTGCATTACTTGTCTCCTTTTACTGTGCTATCTCTTCGCTCCAGCTGATAACCTTTTTATATCCATTATCAAGCTCGAGTTTCTTATCGTTTTTAGCCAAAATTTCGCTAACACCGTGGTAGAACACCTGTGGATTTGTATTTTTAGGGCTATCTATGACCATAGTCTCGTGTGTGGCTAGAAATTTTCTGATATTTGAGTTAGGATCGTTAAGATCGCCTATTATACGGCTACCGCCCACACAGCTTTCTATACATGCTGGCTGAAGTCCCGCTCTTAGTCTGTGGTCGCAGAAGGTGCATTTATCGGCCTTATAGGTATGCAAGCTAAGATATCTTGCATGATATGGACAGGCCTCCACGCAAAGCGCACAGCCTATGCACTCCTTTGTGTCGATCTTTACGATGCCGTTGCTTCTTTGATAGCTTGCACCAGTTGGACAAACGTCGATACAGGCTGGTTTGTTGCAGTGGTTGCAAAGTCTTGGAAGTGACGCAATGACCGCCATTTTACCGCTTTTATCTTTTGCCTCGTACTCAGAAACGATGGTCCTAAAAGCACCTGGTTGAACGTCGTTTTCCAACATACAGCTCATAGTACATGACTGACAGCCAACACATCTTGTTAGATCTATCGCCATGCCGTAGCGAACGCCACTACCGCCAAAGTCCTTTGGTGCTGCCTTTAGCGCAGTCGTAGCGAAAAACAGTCCTGCAGCTGTGATGAAGCTGCGACGAGAGTTTAGGGTCTGTTGCATAAGAAATTCTCCTTTCTTTTTAGAAGTTTTTCTTATTTTAACATAGTAAATTTTTTTTCTAAAGTTTATTTTATATTTTTGCAAAATGTATTAAATTTTGAGAATTTTTGTAGCACTTTGTGAGTAAAATTTGAAGTTAAATTTTGGGAGAAAAAGATAGAAATTTAGCTTCTATCTTTTTTAAATTTATACTTTGTGATTTAGCATATAAAGGCGGATGACTTGCTCGGCGGTCATCTTTAAATTTCTAATGGCATTATCTTTTCGCATAGCTTCTTCAAGGCTCATTGGCTCATTTAGTATGCAAAAATACGCATCGATGCCGTGCTTATGGCAGTCTTTGGCGCACCTTTGCACGCTTCCAGCAAGCGCGATGACTGGCTTATGATGCCTCTTAGCTATCTTTGCCACGCCTGTTGGGGTCTTGCCCATGGTGCTTTGAAAGTCCATGCGACCCTCGCCAGTGATTACTAGATCAGCCTTTTTGATCTCATCTTCAAGTGCGATGGTCTGCGTGATGATCTCGATACCGGGCCTAAGCTTTGCGCCCAAAAATGCCACAAAAGCAAAGCCAAGTCCGCCAGCTGCTCCAGCGCCCTTTTGCGTGTGAAATTTAGTGCCATTTTTCTCTTTTACAAGCCCTGCAAAGTGCTTTAGCCCATCATCAAGCTGCTTTACCATGCGTCCATTTGCGCCCTTTTGTGGGGCATAGACGTAGGCTGCACCCTTTTGTCCGTAGAGTGGATTATCCACGTCACAGGCTACTAGAAATTCGCACTCTTTTAGCTCTTTTATAGCCTCTTCATCTGAAAATTCGCAAATTTGAGCTAGATCTTCACCTTTACCCTCAAGCAAAGAGCCGTTTTTATCATAAAATTTAAAGCCAAGAGCGCTTAGCATACCTATGCCAGCGTCATTTGTCGCACTTCCACCAATACCTATGATAAATTTCCTAGCACCCTTGCTAATGGCATCTTTTATCATCTGGCCAAAGCCAAATGTGCTAGTTTTCATAGGATTGCGCTCGCTAGCATTTATAAGAGTAAGACCAGAAGCACTAGACATCTCAAGTATGGCAAGGTCATCTTTTAGAGCATATCTAGCTAAAATTTCAGTCCCAAGTGGGTTTTTGACGATGGTATCTATAAATTTAGCATCAAGTGCGTCAGCCATAGCCTCCACGCTACCCTCACCGCCATCAGCTACTGGCTTTACGACGACATCGCAAAACTCTTCAAGGGCTTCTTTTATAGCAAGGCCCGCCTCAAGCGAGCTTAGCGAGCCTTTTAATGAATCTATCGCAACCAAAATTCTCATAAAAGCACCAAAGATAGTATATAAACGCTGATCATTCCAACAACGCCCATGATAAATGTCATCGCTGTTTGTGTGCGATATCCTTGATCTGCGGTCATCTTACTAAAGTTTGTCACGACCCAGAAATAGCTGTCGTTTGCGTGAGATACGCACATCACACCAGATGCTATCGCCATGACGCAAAGTGCGGCTGAAATTTCGCTCGTAAAGCCAAGTGTGTGCATGAGCGAGTTGTCAGCGCTAAATGCGCCCATGATAGAGGCTGTCGTGATGATAGCCACAGTCGAGCTTCCTTGAGCGGTTTTTAGCACGGCTGAGATGATGAATGGGAAGAAAATTCCTATCGCTTTTATAGTTGAGGCATTTTCTTTTATGAAATTTACAAAGCCAGCCTCAGTGATGACGTTGCCCAAAACGCCGCCAGCTGCGGTGATAAAGAGTATAGGACCTGCGATCTTTAATGATTCATTTGTTATGTGGTCAAATTCTCTCATCTTTTTAGTTTCAGCTAGTAAAAATACGCAAAAGATAACGCCGATAGCTAGAGCTATGATAGGATTACCTAAAAATAAAAATATCTTTGGCAAGAGCGCAGCTTTATCAAGCATGCCTTGTTTTGCCAAAACATCGATCACAGAGCCAACCGCCATGAAGATGATAGGCATGATGATAGGAGCAAGGCTCAAAAATCCGCTAGGCAATTTGCCAAATTTATTTAAAAGCTCCTCGTAGCTAGCTGTTATCGTAGCGTCAGCCTCTTTATCGCTAATAGTTACGCTTTTAGCGATGCTTTTTGAAAAGAAATAAACAGCTACCAAAACAGGTACTGAAACTACCGTACCCATGATGATGACAAGAAGCAAATTTCCTCCAAGGCCAAGTGTGCCAGCAGCGGCTATCGGACCAGGAGTTGGCGGGATGAAGACGTGAGATGCGTATAGACCGCCGCTAAGTGCTACTGACATAGCAACTGGACTTGCTGAAATTTTCTTATAAAGCGCCTCGCGGATAGAGTTTAAAACGACAAAACCGCTATCGCAAAATACAGGGATGCCTACAACCCAGCCCATTATAAGCATGGCAAGCTCAGGGCGTCTTTGTCCGACTAACTTTACGACCATGTCAGCTAGCTTTAGCGCAGCTCCCGTTTTTTCAAGCACTGTGCCGATGATCGTTCCAAAGATGATGACGATGCCGATGCTCTTAAATGTGCCACTAAAACCAACGCCTATCATCGATGGGATCTTGGATAGATCTATGCCTGCGACAATGGCAAGCACCAAAGATATACTCATAA
This sequence comes from Campylobacter concisus, assembly GCF_003048375.1. Taxonomy (NCBI): domain Bacteria; kingdom Pseudomonadati; phylum Campylobacterota; class Epsilonproteobacteria; order Campylobacterales; family Campylobacteraceae; genus Campylobacter; species Campylobacter concisus. Next base: position 1,703,950 of record NZ_CP021642.1, read on the forward strand.
GTGCCAAAAATGGATGCACCTTGAGCTTTGAGATCATAAGGATCATAAGGATGATTGCTATAACAAAACAGACAATCAAAGCTATACCGCTCATGAAAACTCCTTTATTGTGAGATTTTGCTAGTGATTTTAGCAAAATTTGCTTATATTTTTTCTAATATTTTTAAGTTTTTCTATTAGTTAAATTTTTTTCATTATTTATCTAAAATTTACTTCATCTGCCCAAATTTAGCCGCTTTATAAGATTAAATTTTTAGACTATTTTAAAATAACAAAGCCAAGACCAACCTTGTCAGTGTGCCTATCATAGTCAATCAAGCTCTCGCCATATCCAGTAAAATACTGCAAATAGCCATAAACGCCGCTTGAAAATATCGGAAACATATATGAAAGTTCAGCCGCGCCTTTATTTGTTTTATCAAAATGTAAGTTATTTCTTAGCATAAGGCTAAAGATGTGATCATTGAGATTGTAGCTAAGTCTTACATCGCCACGTCCGATATATTTTAGGATGTCTTTATTGTCGCCCTTGTCACCGATCACTACCCAAGCTCTTGGCGAGATATTAAGCTTGCCGTAAACAAAATCGCTTTGAACATAGGCTCTATTCCAGCTTCTTGATTTTTTGCCATCACGTCCATTTGACTCATGCAAAAGGCCAAATTTTAGGTTTTGGATACCGATATTTTCCAGATATTTTGGATAGGCAAAATTTAAGAAAATTTCTGGCTGGTAGTTTGTCTCACGAAATGGAGCTGAAGCCCTTGTGATCTGCCACCAAGAAGTCTGTGTATAGGCCGCTACTAGGCTCTCTCTAAGGCCAAAAACGTCGTAAAATAGCGGCTTTGCAAGGCTTATTTGAAACTTGGTCTCAACACTCTTTCTGCTGTCGTTTGGTATATTTTTAGCGTAAGTTACTGGCAAAAGGTAGTTAAATTTATAAAGCTCTATGCCAAGTGCGTTTTGCAGATGATGATCAGCCTTGTTTTCTTGTGTGATCTTAGCCTGCTTTACCTTTGCTTCTGACGTCGCTGGCTCGGCATTTAGGCTAGCCTGAGAAGCCATGCTTTGCGCGTTTATAGAGTTTGCGGCGATGCTTTTATAAATTTGCATAGCGCCCTTTATATCGCCACTTTGCTCGAGTGCCTGCGCCCTTTGAAACTCGCTAAGCTCGCTTGCTGCTAGAAGGCTAAAGGCAAGAGCCAAAAATAGTATAAACTTACGCATCCTTTTGCTCCTTTTTTTGAATTTCGTTTGCTATTTTGTATTCTTCTGGGAAATTTACGTTAAAAAACTGCTCTTTGTCCTCAAAATTTACTATCTTGCACTTGCAGTTTTTTCGTAAAAGCCCGATTTTGTGCTCATTTTTTAGATAAAGCTCATGTGCAAGTGGGGCTAAGCTTGGGCTAAAAAAGCCACAAAGCGAGTGTATATGCTCATCATCGCCAGCCACAACCATCTCAAATTCATCTTTAAATTTAGCCAGCTCGCCAAGACTTTTTGGGTCAAAAAATGGCATATCAGCTGGGATGATAAAGACGCTATGATCAAAGCTTTTTAGCACGCAGTAAAGCGCTAACATCGGCGAATAATCCTCACTGCTCTCATCTTTTATGAGCTTTAGTGGCGGGTTAAATTTCTCAAATTTAGAGCTTACAAAAACCTCATCAAAGACTTTGCTAAATTTAGCAACCTGATAGTGCGTGAGTGTTTCAAATCCCCCAAATGGCAACAAGGTCTTATCCTGACCCATGCGCGAGCTCTTGCCACCTGCTAAAATGACGCAAGTTTGCATCTTTTATCCTTTTAAATTTCAAAAAATTACAAAAGTATAACCAAATTTTCTAACTCATCTTGTTTTAAATTTATTATCACTTAGCAAAGCTTTGCCCTTAAATTTGCAAAAAAAGAGCGCTTTTGCCAAAACAATGGGCTACTTTTTAGCAGATAAAATTAATTTTTTTACCACGCTAATCATAAAGCTAGAAAATAACGGCTTACTTTTAAAGGAGATCACATGAGTGAAAGAAATTTACAAATTTTAGGTTGGATAGGCACGTGCTTATCGGTTGTTATGTACTTTTCATACATCCCGCAAATAATGGGCAACCTTGATGGCAACAAAACGCCTTTAGTGCACCCACTAGCGGCTGCGCTAAACTGCACGATCTGGACAAGTTACGGCCTACTAAAAGCTAAAAAAGACTATCCACTTTCTACCGCAAACTTCCCAGGCATAATCTTTGGACTTTTGGCAACTATAACAGCGTTTTAATGCGCTAACTTCAAGCTTTTTACGCTAAAAATAGCCGGTAAATTTGTAAATTTATCGGCTAAATTTAATTTATACAAAATACTTTCGAATTTCTTTAATTTTTACAGATAAAACCAGATATTGCAACGAAAATTTCACAAAAAAACATTTCATCAAAATTTGTCAAAAAATAAAGCAAAGTATCGCGAAGCGGGCTTTAAAATTTAGCGGCAAGATTTTAAGATAGATTTGGATGTTGTGACGAAATTTTCAGAAGGAATTTCATCAAAATTTGTGAAAAAGATAAGGCAAAGTATCGTGAGATGGGTTTAAGGGTTGCGACGTAAAAATTTAGCAAAGATAAGACATTTTAGTCTATCGAGCTAAATTTTTACTAGCTCCATTAAAAACGCTCGCGAGACGAGCCGTTAAATTCTAAAGATCACGCGGATCGGCGATTTTACCAGCTATCGCGCTCGCCGCCACAACAGCCGAGTTAGCCAGATAAATTTCACTAGTCCTATCGCCCATACGGCCGACGAAATTTCTGTTTGTCGTTGAGATACAGCGCTCATTTGCACCTAAAATGCCCATATATCCGCCAAGACAAGCACCACATGTTGGGTTACTAACAACTGCGCCAGCTTCTATGAAAATGTCGATAAGTCCCTCTTTTTCAGCAGCTCTTGCGATCTTTTGCGTCGCTGGAGTGATGATGAGCCTTGTTTTGCGGGCTACTTTTTTACCTTTTAGGATTTGCGCTGCTATGCGAAGGTCGCTTAGACGGCCATTTGTGCATGAGCCGATAAATGCTTGATCGATAGCTAGATCGTCGCGAACCGCCTGCCTTACGCTCTTGCCGTTGCTTGGCAAAAATGGATATGCGATGACTGGATCAAGGTTTGTGACATCGATCTCTAAAATTTTGTCGTATTTTGCGCCCTCGTCTGAGTAGAAAAATTTTGGTTTATCGCGCAAATTTTTATCTTTTAAAAACTCTTTCGTGATCTCATCAACCGCGATGATACCGCTCTTTGCGCCAGCTTCGATCGCCATGTTACACATTGAAAATCTATCATCCATGCTAAGGCCATCTATCACCTCGCCGCTAAACTCAAGCGCCTTGTAAAGTGCGCCATCAACGCCTATTTGACGGATGATCTCAAGGATGAGGTCCTTGCCATAGACGTGCTTATCAAGCTTGCCTTTAAAGACGACTTTGATGCTCTCAGGCACTTTAAACCAGTTTTTGCCAGTGATCATCGCATAAGCTAGGTCGGTGCTGCCCATGCCGGTGCTAAAGGCTCCAAGAGCGCCATGCGTACAGGTGTGGCTGTCTGCGCCGATGATGACGTCGCCTGGGATGACTAGCCCTTTTTCAGGCAAAAGCGCGTGCTCGATGCCCATATCTTTTTCGTCAAAATAGTTTTTAAGGTCGTGTTTGTATGCAAATTCGCGTGAAATTTTGGCTTGATTTGCGCTTAGGATGTCCTTTGTCGGGATGTAGTGGTCCATCACGATGGCAAAGCCGTCTGGGTTAGCTAGCTTTGTCGCGCCACTTCGCTCAAACTGCTTGATCGAGATAGGTGTCGTAATGTCGTTGCCTATGATCATATCGATCTTGCTCTCGATGATCTCTCCTGCGCTTACCTCTTTGCCAACGTGATCTGAAAATATTTTCTCGGTGATAGTTTGTTTCATAAATTTCCTTTAAATTTTGGGGCGATTTTAACGAAATTTGTATAAAAAGATATTTAGCCAGCGCTTTAAATCACTATAAATTTGACAAAAAATTTATGCTAAAAATTTGGACAGATAAGATTTGCAAGATAGTATTTTCTTTTTTATATATTTTAAAATTATAATTTAAGCAACTAAAATAAATTAAATGTCAAATTTAGCCTTAAATTTTATTCTAAATCCCTAAAATACTCTATTTATTACTTTGGATAATTAAATTAATAAAATTTAGCAAAATTTATCATAACTAGCGTTCTTTAGCTACTTTTTGCTATTTTTTCTTAAAAATAAAAATTAAGAGATATTGTTTAACTTTTATTATAAAATACGCCGAAAATTTTAAAAGGATTTAAGATGAAAAGACTTTTTTCTAGCTTGTCTAACAAGATAGCCTTTTTGCTGACAGCTTGGATGCTAATAGGCATAGGCATATTTTTTAGCATAAACTACTCAAATTCCAAATCGGAAAAAATTCAGTCCTACAACAATGTGCGTAAAACTGGTCTAAAATCGACGATGTACTTTGTCGATGAGTTTTTAAAATTAAGACTTCACATGGTGCAAACCTTCGCAAAAGAGCTTGAAGATAAAAAGCTCTACGCCAACAGGGACGATATAGCCGAGGCGCTAAAGGGTGCTTTTGTCATTTCGCCATTTGACGCGCTATTTGTGGGCTATGCAGATAACGGCAACGTCATAAAGACTGATCTTTTGAAAAACAACCAGCCATTTTTGATACCAAATTTTGATGGTCGCACGAGGGCTTGGTTTCAAGGTGCTAGCAGCAGCGGCAAGCCTGGATTTTCAGAGCCATACATAGATGTCACGACAAAGAATTTAACCATCACAGCCTACGCTCCTATCTTTGATAGCAACCACAAGCTTGTAGCGGTAATCGGCGCAAATATCTTCTTAAACGGCCTTAGCGAAGAGCTTTTAGAGATAAAAACAACTAAAACTTCAAACATCATGATCGCCGATGATGCTGGCAAAGTGATAGTTCATCCTGATATAAATTTGGTCTCAAAAGAAGATGAAACCTATAAAAACCTCATCAAAGAAAATATGAAAAACAGCATAGATGGCGACAAGGTCTCGCTATTTTTTTATAACGGTATGAGAAACGTCATCTACTGCCAAAAACAAAAGCTAACAGGCTGGAACGTCTGTATAGTGGCTGATGCTGATGAGTTTGTAGCTGAGATAAAAAGCGCTTCAAACAAGCAAATTTTGATGTTTAGCATCTTTTTGATCTCAGTCATCATCGCCATCATCGTGGTCGTTAGATACTTCTTAAGACCGGTTTTAACGATACAAAATGGACTAATCGAGGTCTTTAAATTTATAAACAACAAAACTTCAAACGTCGAGCCTATCAAGCTAAAAAGCAGCGACGAGCTAGGCGTTATGGCTAGCATCATCAATGAAAACATCGAGAGCACAAAAGAAAATTTAAATAACGAGCGCGAATTTCTAGCCAAAACGCAAGAATTTGTAAGCAAGATAAAAGGTGGCGACTTTAGAGCGACGCTTGAAGCGACGACAAATAGCCAAGCTCTGCTAAAGCTAAAAGAGGCATTTGGCGATCTACGTGACTCACTAAAGACAAATATCGCTTCAAATGAGCACGATATCTTAAAAGCGCTAGAAATTTACTTTAAAAACGACTTTACCGCCAGGATAAACGACGAGGGCGTCATCGCAAAAGGCATCGACGCACTTGGCGACAAGATCGCGCAGATGCTAAAAAATAATGAAGATGTCGCAAAACTGCTAGAAGACCGCGCTAAAGCGCTAAAAGGCTACATGCAAGAGCTAACGACTAAAGCAAACAAGAGTGCTACATCGCTCTCTGAGGGTGCGGCTGCGGTTGAGCAAATGAGCGCGTCTATGAGGCAGGTAAATGCAAGATCTGATGATGTCAAAAGGCAGTCTGAGGAGATAAAAAATATCATCACCATCATCCACGACATCGCCGATCAGACAAATTTACTAGCCCTTAACGCTGCCATTGAAGCGGCACGTGCGGGCGAGCATGGCAGGGGCTTTGCGGTTGTGGCTGATGAGGTTAGAAATTTAGCCGAGCGCACTCAAAAAAGCCTTGGTGAGATCGAGGCAAATGCAAATATCCTAACGCAAAACATCGATGATATGAGTGCAGCCATAAATGAGCAAACCATAGCGATCGCTCAGATAAACACGCTAGTTGCCGACATCGACAACCTAACAAAAGAAAATCTCGAAGTGGCAAATCAAACAAACAAAGCCACAAACGAGGTCGATGAGATCGCTGATCAGATCGTTAAAGAGGTCGCTAAAAACAAATTTTAACTTTTGTCCTAGCAAGCCAGCTAGGACTCTTTGTTAAAACATTTTTGCAACATTTCTGATATAATCCCCGCATGAAGTACGCACATTTAGTTCAAATAGCAAGTTATCTATCAAAATTTAAAAAGATAAGCCAAGCAAAGCGCGTAAGCGACATGGCTATACTTATCGAATTTAGCGGCGAAAAGATCATTTTTGATCTAAATAAGTCAAACTCAGCGATCTATAAAGATGATGAGCTAAAAGAGGCGAAAATTTATCAAGCACCCTTTGATAATGTCCTAAAAAAGCGTTTTAACGCTTCGCACATAAAAAGCGTCGAGTGCCTAAAAGACAATAGAATTTTAAAATTTACCTGCACGCAAAGTGGCTCATATAAAAGCGAAAATTTCATCCTCTATCTTGAATTTACAGGCCGCTTTACAAACGCTGTGATAACTGATGAAAATAACGTTATCATCGAGGCTCTAAGACACATCGACAATAGCTACCGCAAGATAGAAACTGGCGAGGTTTTAAAAGAGCTGCCAGCTATCGCCATCAAAGAAAAGCCGTGCGAGCCTATAACGGAATTTGATGAGTTTTTTAAAAGTGAAGCGGCTAGGATAAATGAAGCAAGGATAGCTAGCTTAAAAGAGGCAAAGCTTGCTAGCGTGCAAAAAAAGATAGATAGTATGAGTGAAATTTTAAACTCGCTTGAAGATAAAGATGAGCTTATGAAAAAGAGTGAGGAGTTTGCAAACTATGGCTCACTTTTGCTTGCAAATTTGGCAAATTTTAAGGGCTATGAGAGAGAAATTTCTCTTAATGATTTTGACGGCAACGAGATAAAACTAACTCTTAGCGATACACCCAAAAATAGCGCAAATGAATTTTACTCAAGATCAAAAAAACTTCGCGCAAAAGCCCTTGGAGTGGAGATAGAAAAGAGAAATTTAAGCGAAAAGATCGAGTTTTTGGAAGGGCTAAAGTCACTTTTAAAAGAGGCTAATAATGCTTACGAGCTTGAAATTTTAAGCCCAAAAAATAAGGCAAAACAAAGAGAGCGCCAGATAAAAGATGTGAGCGAAAATACTGAAATTTTCTACGTTAGGGAGTTTAAAATTTTAGTTGGCAGAAACGAAAAAGGCAATATAAATTTGCTTGATCTTGCCAAAAAAGATGACATCTGGCTTCATCTAAAAGACGTCCCAAGCGCTCACGTCATCATAAAAACAAACAAGAGCAAAGTGCCAGAGGACGTGCTAGAAATGGCTGCTAAATTTTGCGTGGAATTTAGCGTAAAAGGGGCTGGCAGATACGAGGTGGATTACACCAAACGCGAAAATTTAAGGCGTGAAAATGGCGCAAACGTCACTTACACAAACTACAAAACGATCATCATAAATAAAGGCTAAAAATGGCGGTAACACCTTTAGGAAACAGCAACTTCATCAACCAAAACGCCCCAGTCGTCTCGCAGGTGCATGCAAACCAGCAAGCACGCTTTGACATGCAAGCACTCCTGGCATCTGAGCTAGCCACCCAGCAAAACGAGGAGATCAAAGAGGTGCGTCCGATGGAGGAGTCATATAAAATAGACCCTGAAAAAGAGCACGAGCGTCAAAAGAGCGAAGAAGAGGCGAGCGAGTTTGAGAACGAAGAGCAAAACGCAAAAGCCAAAGATGAAGAGGTCTTAGAAGACGAGCTTGATAGCGAAGAAGAGAGCGAAGAGCCACACGTTTTGGATATAAAAATTTAAACTTTAAATTTAAAGACCATGGTTTAAATTTGCGACCATTATTTTTAAAATTTACTAGCTAGCTACGCCTAAAATCATAAAAACAAATCATTTAAAAAGTAGAAATTAAAAGAAGTAAAAGTGGCGAGAGGATGAGAGAATCGAACTCCCCACCAGACGGTCAACCGCCCAGTCATCGGGTTTGAAGCCCGTGAGCATCACCAGATTACTTTATCCTCCGTGTGCGTTATTTTAGCAGATTTAGATAAATTTTAGCCCATTTTCTATAAACTTTTTAAAATTACAAAAGGATTTATGATTTCTAAATTTAGCGTTTTTGCATTTTTGGTCTTATTTTTTTGCTCTTGCTCCTCAGTCCTCACCCCAGCAACAGCGCCGCTAAATGTATATGACGCATACTCCATTTCTCGCGATAAACGCGGCATCTACTCGATCTCTCGCGATAAATTTATCCAAAGCAAGCTACAAAGCAAAATTTTGTTTTCAAAAGGGCTCAGCAACATCGACATCGAGATAGAGGTCTTTTACGGCGATGCCTATCTCATAGGGCTTGTTGATAGCAAAGAGCTTGAAGGTAAGCTAGTTGAGCTTGCCAAAAGCACGGACGGAGTGCGAAAAATTTACACCTATCTTAGGGTAAAAAAGAGCGAGTATCCGTGCGATAGCCTAAGCATTCTTGCAAATTTAAAGCAAAATCTCTTTAAAGATAGCGTCGTTGAGGGCACAAATGTGCGTGTTAGCATCGTTGGCTGTGACGTTGTTTTTAGCGGTGTGGTAGATAGCATCGAGCAAGAAAAGCACGCCATTTGGTACGCTAAGCACATTGATGGCGTGGCTGATGTCTATTCATTCATCAAAGTTATCAAATAAATTTATGCTTCGCGCTTTTTCACAAAGCTTGCTATCAGACTTGGCAAGATGATGAGCGCGCCAAGCAGCATAAATACCATAACAAGATCAGTTAGCAAGCCAAAATAAATAGTCGGTATAAAGTTGCTAGTTATCATCACGCTAAATCCAAGGAAAATGGTAAATGAGGTGTAATACATCGCGTATCCTATGCTCGCGTGTGCAGCTTTGATGCTCTCAAAAACGTCCTTTGTAAGCAGCTCCTCTTTGAAGCGGTGGATGTAGTGGATGATATCATCAACGCCGATGCCTATACTAATGGCAGCAATCGTAATGCTCATCACATCAAGTGGGATACCAAAAAAACCCATTACACCAAAGAGCGTGCAAAGCGGGATCAAATTTGAAACTATGGCGATGGTCGCTAGCTTGATACTTCTAAAAACAAAGCAGAATATAACAAAAAGTATCGCAACCGTTAGTCCAAATGTATCAACCTGCGAGCTAAGCAAATTTTGAAGCATGTTGTTATAAAGCACCATCATGCCGACAACTTCGATGCTTACGTTATCGTTTTTAGTAAGCTCTGTAAGCCCTTCTCTAAGCTCTTTTAGAAATAAATTTCGTCTAAGCTTTGGATCACTATCAACGATCCTTAGGCTAAATCTAAGCTCGTCATTTTCGACGCTCACATAAGGACTTAGCAAGATCTTTTTATACTCAAGTGGTAGTTTTTCGTACATCGCAGCAAGTAAAAAGTCATCACTTACGCCGTTATTTAGCTCTTTTATCGCTTTTATGAGCGTTGCAAGAGAGCTTACGTTGCCTACAAAATTTTGCTCTTTTAGATAGTCGTGGATTTTTTCTGCAACTCTTGTGTGGTAGCTGTTAAACCAGTATTTTGCGCTCTTTGCGTCGTTTTCAAACTCGCTTTCAAAGTCATCTTTCTCATCAGTTTTTTCTTGTTTTGGCTCGCTCTCTTTAAATTTCACTATCACATCAACTGGGATCGTGCCACCAAGCTTTGTGTCGATGACCTGCATGCCTTGGCGGATCTGCGTGCTCTCTTTAAAGTAGCCAATGAAGCTGTTTTCAACCTTTATCTTACTGATGCCATAAACGCCAAAACAGACAACAAGCACGCAAACTGCGTAGATGATCTTTCTTGAGTTTAGGGCTAAATTTGCGCAGTATTTTGTAAATTTAAAGCTGTTTTCAAATGTCCTAACGGGAGCAAGCTTCTTTAAATTTACATTTATCGAGCCAAATAGCAAAAATGCAAGCACAAGTGAAACGCTAATACCAGCACTCATCATAATGCCAAGCATGATAACTGGCTTTATATCGGCACTCATTAATGAGCTAAAGCCAATAACAGTTGTAAATATCGCCCAAAAAGATGGAGAAAATTTGTCACGAAGTGTTAGATAGATGAGCTGATTTTGGCTGTATTTTGGGTGCCTTGCATAAAATTCTCTATAGCTAACGACTAGGTGGATGACAGTTGAAATGGTGATAATTAGCTGAAGTGCGATGTAGTTTGAGCTAATGACCGTCACTTCCCAGCCAAACATACCAAAAATTCCAGTCGTAAAAATGGCACTTACCGCGCAGATAAACATCGGCAAGACGATCCATCTAACCTGCCTGAAAAATAGCCACAAACTAAAACTAAGAAGCGCTAAAACGCTTAGCCCATAAACCAAAAGATCGCTCTTTATAAAGCCTATCATATCATCAGCGATCATGTTTGCGCCGCCTAAAAATAGCTCGTCATTTGCGTTAAATTTAGCGATAGTTGCCTTTATGGCTTCAAGGTTTTTGTGATCGCTCTTTCTAAGCTCATCACGGTAGGCTTTAAACTCCGCTAAAAGCGCTTTAAATTTCTCTTTTTCAGCCTGCGTGATAGTGCCGTTTGACTCTTTTTGGCTAAGCAAATTTCGCTCATTTAAAAGCTCGTTAAATTTCTCATCTTGCTTTAAATTTAGCGCGATCGCTGTGGTTTTTAGATCTTTGCTTATCAAATTTCCGCTATAAATAGGACTTTTTGCAAACTCAAGCTTTGCTTTTGAGATATTTATATCTTTATCACTTAGTGTTGGTGTGTGATCTAAGATGCCTGTAACGCCACCTTTTACGCTATTTAGAAGTGGGACGTTTAAGATAGAGATGACGCTGCTAACCATATCGTTTTTGGCTAGCTCATCACTTAAATTTTTAATAAGCTCTAAATTTTTAGGTGAAAAAAGATCATCTTTTGGGGTGAAAGCAACCACCAAAAGCCCTGGCGAATCGTAGCGCTTTGCGATCTGCCTATAGGCTTTTAGATCTGGGTCATGCTCAAGCAGCAAGGTCTCAGCCGAAGCGTCGATGCTAAGCTTTGTGCTAAGGTAGCCAAAAACTACGCTTAGAACTAGCACAAGCGAGATAACAAGCTTGTTTTTGGCAATGATAAATTTAAAAATTTGTCGCATTAAGGATTAGTTTTGTTTTGATCAGGCAAAACCGCTTCGTTTAGTTTTTGTAAAAGCGTATTAAAATCAGCATTGTTTAGCACGTCGCCAAACTGACTTCTATAAGTTTGAATGATGCTCACACCAACGATATCAAGGTCGTAAATGAGCCAGCCACGCTCTTTTGCATCGTAAAATTTATAGACAAATTCATAGTTTTTGCCGTCATTTAGAAGCTCTGATGTGAGCCAATATCTATTTTTTTGAGGCTCACTCTCTCCAGTGATGTGGATCTGTTGGTCTTTGTAGCCTAAAAGTTTGTCGATATATGAGCTTTTTAGCTTTTGCTCAAATGCAGCGTCAAATTTAGCTTGCTCGTCAGCACTTAGGCTGTTGTAGCGTTTGCCAAGGCTGATCTTTGCCATTTGTTTGTAGTCAAAAAATGGATCAAGCAGAGCAAAAATCTCTTTTGTCTTTGCATTGTTATCTAAATTTGTATTTTTTAAAATTTCAATCACCTTTGTTGTCTTTGCCTCTATCTCAGGCTTTATCTGCTCTTTTGAGAGGGCAAAAAGGCTAGTTGCTAAAAGTAAAATCGCCGCAAAAGCTTTAAAAATTTTCATACTTACTCCTTGATAAGTTTATCGCGTCTTTGCTCGTAAGCATCGCGTAAAAATGGATATAGATCGATTGCGTCTTTGCGTAGTTTTTCATAAGCAGTTGGATCTTGTGAAAAGCCGTTAAATGCTCTATAAGATTTGATACCAAGCGATAAAAGCCTAGGATCAACGTAGCTGATAGGATCGGCAAAATAGTCTCCAACTAGGCCGCCAGTATCTCTTAAATTTGATGGTCCAAGCAAAGGCCAAACGATGTGAAAACCGCTTCCAAGCCCCCAGTAGCCAAGGGTTTGTCCAAAGTCCTCATTGTGAGCCTTTAGATCATAGTATTTTGCCCCGTCTGTTAGCCCTCCAAAGCCAATTATCGTATTTGCCAAAAAGCGCAAAGTCTCTTCGCCAGCGTTTTGAAATTTAAACTGAAGCAAGTTATTTACAAAACGCACTGGAAAAAGAAGGTTGTCAAAGAAATTTGCAACCATCGTCCTAGCTGTGGCTGGCACGACATAAGCGTAGCCTTTTGCAACTGGAGTTAGCATATTTATATATATAAAGTCATTTACATTTGTCATCACTCTGTTGTAGCCACTAAGCGGGTCAAAAACATCTTTTTTTGCTTCAAACTCAACGTCAAAATCATCTTTTTCACTGTTTGCGTTCAAATCAGCGCTGGCACAGGCTAAAAGCAGGCTACAAAAGATAGCAAGCAAAAATTTCATCATAAAACCTTAAAATTTATTTATAAAATACAGCTTGATTTTATCCTCTTGAAACTTTACAAGAAATTAAAGAAAATTTATAATTTAAGCTTGTGAATTAATATAATTAGATATACTTTGCAAATTATTATTATATATTTAGAGGTAAAAATTTGAAAGCAGATATAAATTTAGAGCTATTTCTGGGCGAAGATACGCAGGTTTTAGCAAAGCATATCGCGCTACTTAAAGCGATAAAAGAGACAAAAAGTATTACAAAAGCTGCTGAAGTGGTGGGCATATCGTATAAAAACGCTTGGGACTGCTTAGATACGATAAATAACAAAAGCAGTAAGCCTCTCATCATAAGAGCTGATGGCAACAAGAAAAATAGCGGATCAGAGCTTAGCCCATACGCCAAAAAACTGATAAAAATTTACGACGCTATCCTCGAGACGCAAAAGGACTTTTTACAAAAAATTTGCCAAAAGGTTGATTTTGAAGATGTTGATATCATAAATTTACAAAGAATGAGTATGAATTTAAGCGCTAGAAACCAGCTCTCATGCGAGATCGTTAGCATAAATAGAGGTGCTGTAAATTCTGAGATCACTGCAAAGCTAAGCAATGGCAACACGCTTGAAGCGACTATAACAGTTGAGAGCGAGAAAAATTTAGGCCTAAAAGTGGGTCAAAAGGTAGTTTTCATCTTTAAAGCACCCTCTGTCATCCTAGCAAAAGATCTTGATATAAAAATAAGCACTAAAAATCAGCTAAAAGGCGAGGTCATCGAGGCAAAGATAGGCGCTGTAAATGCCGAGGTCACGCTAAAACTAAGCGACGAGCAAACTTTAACTGCCATCATCACAAAAGATAGCGCGATGGATATGCAAATAGGCGTTGGTGACACGCTTTTAGCAATAGTAAAATCATCTCAAATCATAATAGGAGTATAAATGAAAAAGGTTTTTAAATTTCTATGTGTGGCAGCTCTGCTTGCCATAAACGCACTTGGCGCAGAGGTAAATGTCTATGCCGCAGCAAACACGACTTACGCGTTTCCAGAGCTTATAAAAGAGTTTAATAAGCTTCACCCAGACGCTAAGATCAACCTAACTCTTGGCGCAAGCGGCGGCCTTGTCACGCAGATACAAAACTCGGCTCCAGCTGATATCTTCATGGCTGCTGATATGGGCTTTGCACAAAAGGCCTATGACACAGGCTTTGCAGTGGCTGCTCCAAAAGTTTACGCTCAAGGCGCTTTGGCGATCTTTTCTATAAGAGATGTGGACTTTAAAAAGGGCATCGAAGTGGTTCGCGGCCTAAAAGCGATCTCGGTAGCAAACCCAGAAACCGCACCTTACGGCAAAGCTAGCATCGAGGCTCTTAAAAATGCAAAACTTTATGACGAAGTAGAGAAAAACATCGTCTATGCTCAAAAAATTTCTGAGACACTTTCTCAAGCATTGAGCGCTTCAGATGTTGGATTTATCGCTGCTAGCGCGCTTTTTAGCGAGAAAATGGCAAAATACAAAGAGGGCATTAACTACATCTTCGTGCCTCAAGAGCTCTACACTCCGATCGATCAAGGCATCGTGCTTCTAAAACGTGCTGAAAATAACGCTGATGCGAAGGCATTTTATGAGTTTATCTTGGGCGAAAAGGCAAAAGAAATTTTCAAGAAATTTGGCTACAACGTCCCAGCTAAATGATAAGAGCAAAGATCGTTCAAATTTCTTCTAAAGATGGCGTCAATTTTTTTGAGCTTAAGTGCCTAAATTTAGGGAGAAATTTATATATGCTGGCCTTAAATGAGGCTAGCAAATTTGCTCTAAATGATGAGGTGAGCTTAAATTTCAAAAGTTCAGACGTCGTTTTATCAAGGCTTAGACTTGAGGCTAGTTCGCTTGAAAATGAGCTAAAATGCGAGGTCGCTGGCATAACTCGTGGCGAAATTTTAAGTATAGTTAGCCTAAAGTGTGAGCAGCTTTGCTTTGAGGCTATCATCTCAGATCACGCTCTAAAAGGGCTAAATTTAGTGATAGGCGAGCAGGTTTTTGCCTATGTTAAATCAACAAGTATCCACGTAAGCGCTTAAAAATGATAGAAATTTCTTGCAAAAAAGAGCTAAATGGCGGTGGCGGTAAATTTATGCTTGAGGCCGAGCTTGCCTTTGAAAGTGGCGAGTTTGTCGCACTTTATGGAGCAAGTGGCGGAGGTAAAACGACGATTTTAAGGCTCATCGCTGGCTTTGAAGCCCCACAAAGTGGCGTGATAAAGGCTACAGATAAGATATTTTTTGACGAAAAGACAAATTTAGCCCCGCAAAAGCGAAATATCGGCTTTTTGTTTCAAGACTACGCCCTTTTTGAAAATATGAATGTCTTTAAAAATTTGCTCTTTGCAAATAATGATGAAAATTTAGCAAACAAACTGCTTGAAATTTGCGAGCTAAAGAGCCTAAAAAACGCCAAGATAGGCGAGCTTTCAGGCGGTCAAAAGCAGCGCGTGGCACTTGCTCGTGCGGTGATGAGAAAGCCAGAAATTTTACTGCTAGATGAGCCACTAAGTGCCCTAGATAACGCCATGCGCGAGAAGCTGCAGGATTATTTACTAGCACTTCATGATGAGTTTAAGATGAGTGTTATCTTAGTAAGTCACGACATAGCTGAAATTTACAAGCTTTGTAGCAAGGTTTTTGTACTTGAAAATGGCAAAATTTCAAGGTCTGGCAGTGCAAGTGAGATATTTTTAAAAAGTGCAGGATCGCAAAAATTTGCATTTAACGCTAAGGTTTTAGAGATCAAAAAGTGTGACGCCATTTTTGTAGCAAGCGTGCTCATAAACCGCCAAATTTGCGAAGTCGTGCTAAGTAGCGCAGAAGCTAGTGGGCTAAGAGCTGGCGACACCGCCATAGTTAGCACAAAAGCCTTTGGCGTAAATTTGGTAAAAGCATGATGAGTGAGCTAGCAAATATCGATTACGAGCCATTTTGGCTCTCGCTAAAGCTCTCTTTTATCACGACTTTTATCCTATTTTTCTTCTGCGTAGGACTTGCTTACTTTATGTCGCAAAAGAAATTCTTTGGCAAGGCGTTTTTAGAGTCCATCATCTCGCTGCCTTTGGTGCTGCCGCCAAGCGTTCTTGGCTTTTATCTGCTCATTTTTCTCTCGCCCTACTCAGCCTTTGGTAAATTTATCGAAGAGCTCTTTGGCGTAAGGCTGGTTTTTAACTTCACGGGCCTTGTTGTAGCAAGCTGCATCTACTCGCTGCCATTTATGTTTGGGCCCATTTATGCTGGGCTAAATAGCCTAAAAAAGAGCCTTTTTGAGGCGAGCTACAGCCTTGGTAAAAGCAAGCTTACGACCATTTTTAGGGTCATCTTGCCAAGCATCAGATCAAACTTACTAACCGCGATCGTTGTTAGTTTTGCTCATACGATGGGCGAGTTTGGCGTGGTTTTGATGATAGGTGGCAGCGTGGCTGGTGAGAGCAAGGTCGCTAGTATCGCGATATTTGAAGCAGTTGAGATGCTTGACTATACCAAAGCTCACATTTACGCTCTTTTGATGCTAATAATTAGCTTTTTCGTTCTTTTTGTCGTCTATCTCTTAAATTCAAAAAAAGCTTAAAGATATATAATAGATAAAATTTTTAAAGGACAAAACATGATAAAAGTGCCTACAAGCATCTATTTAAGGACTTTAGACGGTAAAGAATTTGACTTTTCAGCCTTTGCAAGGACCCACGACTGCGTGGTTTTTATCTATCCAAAGATAGGCGAGGATTTTGAGCTTTTAAGCGAGCAGCTACAAAAAACTGCGGGCATGAAGGGTTGCACCAAGCAAGCGATAAACTACAAAAAACTTCTTAAAGAATTTAACGATCTTGGCTTTATGGTAGTAGCTATCAGCTCCCAAGATATCGCTGCTCAGAAGAAATTTGAAGAAGAGACCGCAACTGGCGTGATGTTTTTAAATGATAGCGAGTTTATGCTAGAGCGCGCGCTTGAATTGCCTGTATTTGCAGCTTCAAATGGGCATAAATTTTACTTTCGTCAAACACTTATCATAAAAGGTGGCAATATAAGGCGCGCATATATCGTTGATGAGCCTGAAAACGACGCCAAAAATATGTTGGAGAAGATAAAAAACGAAGACTACTAAGGATAGAAAATGGACAAAAATAGCAAGATCGAAAAGTCTTATGACGAGCTAACATATAAATCAGCGGCATTTGCGCAGTCATCACCCTATAAACTAGAGGCTTGCGCCACACTTCTTGGCATCAACCCGCCACCTTGCAAAAACGCAAAAGTTTTGGAGATAGGATGCAGTTTTGGTGGAAATTTGATCCCATTTGCTGTAAATAACGAGAACGCAAGAGTAGTTGGCATCGACCTTAGCGGCGAACAAATAAGGCGTGGTAAAGAGATCGTAAAAGAGATAGGACTACAAAATTTAGAGCTAATTCACGGCGATATCTGTGAATTTAAAAGTGATGAGAAATTTGACTACATCATCGCTCACGGCGTCTTTAGCTGGGTACCTGACTTTGTAAAAGATGCTATTTTAAGAGTCGTAAGAGAAAATTTAAGCCAAAACGGCGTGGCGTTTATCTCTTATAACACATACCCAGGCTGGAAGATAAAAGATGTCGTGCGTGATCTTATGCTGCTTGCCGCAAAAGACAAAGATAGCACTGAAGAGAGGCTAAAGGCAGCCAAAGAGGCACTTTTAATCTTTAAGGAAATTTTACTAGCCAAAGACAATGAAATATACGAGAAACAAATACCTCTCAAGGTACTTCTTTTTTGGATAGATAATATTCTTAGTAAAAGCGATTTTTACGTAGCTCATGAGTTTTTAGAAGAGATAAACGATCCATTTTACTTTAAAGACTTTAACGCCATGCTGGCTAAAAACGATCTTGCCTATCTTTGCGAATACGGACTTGAAGACCTTTTTGTGCCAGATCTTGGCATAGAGCATGTAGATAACTACAAAGATAGCAAATTTAAAGATAGGATCGATCTAGAGCAGTTTATGGATATACTTAGCAATAAGGTCTTTAGGCAAAGTCTCATCGTGCATGCTAAGGCTTATGAGAGCGTGGCTAATAAACAAATAGGACCAAGCGATGTAAATAAAATTCACGTCGTAGCCGACTTTGTAAAAAAAGATGATGGCTGGCATGATAAATTTTCTCTTATGCCTCAAGATATATCTTGGCTTTGCGAGGTCTTTTATAAGATGTATCCAGCAAGCATAAATCTCTCTCAAATTTTAGAGATTTTGCCAGAAGATAAGCTCATGGTTTATAGCGCTTTTGTAAGACTTTTAACTAACTCAGCAAGCGCGATGATAGTTAAAGATGAGCTAAAAGATATAGAGTATGCTCCAAATCACTCAAGGCTAAAGGCAAATTTAACCGGCTATATAAAGTACTTTTTAAACCACAAAGATAACGCAGACATTACCTTTGCAAACAAATTTGGTCTTACAGAACGTCTTGACAGGCTTGATTACTATATATTTTTACTACTTGATGGTAAAAATACTTTAGAAGAAATAACAGCTAAGAGTTTAAAATTTATAAAAGAAAACAGCATAAAAATATCTGATAAAAATGGCAAAGAGCTTAAAAATGACAAATTAGTCGCTCACTTAAAGGGCTACATCGTAGGCACAGCAAAGATAGCTAGCATGCTCTATCTGCTTGAGGAAATTTAAAATGAAAAAAATTCTTGCTCTTATATTTTGTATATTTCTAGCAGGTTGTGCTAGCAAGCCAAGCGTGAAAAATCTAAATCTTAAAAGCAGCCTAAACTACGGCGGCCAAGAGCTTGCAAAGATACTTGAGCAAGATGATGCAGTGGCATTTAGCAGCAACTTTCGTGAGGGAGTTTTCATCTATATAAGTAACGCTAAAGTCGCAAACTATCTTGGCGTAGTAAGAGCTGAGAGGCACGCTAAATTTAGCGTAAAAGAGCTAGGTAAAAACGATCTTTTGATAAAAAGCGTAAATGATCTAACGCAAAGCTTTGATGCCAGTTTAGAGCGAGCTAGAGAGCTAAAATGTGGCACTTTAGTGATCAGGCTAAAAGATAAATTTCAAGATTTAGAAGCGGCAAATAAATTTTTAGAGCAAAACGAGAGCGCATTTTTAAAGATGAGCAATGAGATAAGCTGCAAGTAGCCTTATCTGCCCTGCTCTATAAGCTTAAAAACTTCATCCTCTAAGCTCAAAGCATTTTTGCCAAAAGCTACGTAAAATGGGCTTTTTAGATCCGCTAGCTTGTAGCTTGGCTCGCATCTGTCGCTAGCGTTTAAGACCTTGCCACCGCTAAATTTCACTACCGCCTCGCCTGCAGCGTTGTCCCAAAGATAGCTAGGGCTAAATCTCACATATATCCCGCCAAGCTCGGCTAAACGGCAAAATTTAATGGCAGATCCGATGCATTTTTGCTCTAAATTTAAACTATCTCTTACAAGTTCAACCTTCTTCGTCTCGCCTCTTCTGCTTGAAAAGATGAAGTTATTTAAGCTTTTAGCTTTTTCATTTAGATCATCTCTTGCTACGACCTCATCATTAGCACCTAAAATTTCTTTAAAAGCGCCGTTTTCATCAGCGTAAAAAAGCTCTTTGCTAACTGGGATAAAAATGACGCCAAGTACCGGCCTAGCCTCTTTTATAAGCGCTATACAAACGCAAAATTCGCCATTTCTAGCTAAAAATTCTTTCGTGCCATCAAGGGGATCAACTAGCCAAAACTCGTCTTTGTCGCTATCTTGTAAGATGCTCTCTTCAGAGCAAATCTTTATCCCACTTTTGCTTAGCTCTTTTAGTATCACCTCATTTGCCGCTAGATCAGCGCTAGTTAGCGGCGAGCTGTCATCTTTTAGGCAGACTTTAAGCGCCTGGCTATTAGATGAGTAAAATTTCATTATCTCACCTCCAGCGCTGATGGCTGCCTTGATGGCTAAATTTAAAAGCTCGCTCATTTTGGTGTTCTGTTTGTCTCTCCGACGTAGAGCTGTCTTGGACGGACGATCTTTATAGTGTCTTGCTCTTTTAGCTCGATCCACTGGCTGATCCAGCCTGGCGTCCTGCCGATGACGAAGATGACGGCAAACATATTGTTTGGTATGCCAAGCGCCTTTAGGATGAGCCCTGAGTGAAAATCAACATTTGGATATAAATTTCTACTTACAAAGTAGTCGTCATTTAGCGCGATCTCTTCTATACGGTTGGCGATCTTTATGAGCTCTGAGCTAATGCCGATCTCGTCCATCAGCTGATCTCTCATCTTTTTAAGCACCTTTGCGCGCGGGTCAAAGTTTTTATAGACCCTGTGACCAAAGCCCATCAGCCTAAATGGATCGTTCTTATCCTTTGCTCTAGCGATGTATTTATCGACGTTTGCGACCGAGCCGATCTCTTCAAGCTGGCGGATGACGCCCTCGTTTGCTCCGCCATGAGCCCAGCCCCAAAGAGCGCCGATACCAGCGCTTATACATGCGTATGGGTGCGCGTGCGTAGAGCCAACAGTCCTAACGGTAGTCGTCGAGGCGTTTTGCTCGTGGTCAGCGTGGAGCATAAAGACCGTGTCAAGCGCCTTTATCTCGATAGGCTTAAGATCGACGTGCTCGTATGGATAGCCCCTCATCATGTAGAGGAAATTTTCAGTAAAGCCACGATCTAAATTTGGATATATAATAGGAAGTCCGCGTGAGTAGCGGTAGCTAAAGGCTGCGATCGTTGGGATCTTGGCGATTATACGCATAGCCATCTCGTGATACTCTTCAGGCTTGTCCATATTTAGGTGATCTGAGTAAAAGGCACTTAGCGCTGAGACTGCTGCCTGCAAGATCGCCATAGGGTGCGCTTTGTCTGGAAATGCATCAAATAGCTTCATCATGCCCTCGTGTATGAAGCTCCTTTTTTTGAGCTCATCTTTAAAGCCCCTGTATTGCTCGTTCGTTGGCAGCTCTTTGTTTAAAAGCAGGTAGGCAACGTCCAAAAATGTCTTATTTTCAGCCAAATAGGCGATGTCGTAGCCCCTATACATGAGCTCGCCCTTTAGGCCGTCTATGTAGGTTATGGCTGAGCGGCACATCGCAGTTGAGGTATAGCCCCGATCAAAGGTAAACATCCCAGTATCGCTAAAAAAGGTCGATATGTCGATGACGTCTGGCCCCATCGTGCCTTTTAGGATAGGAAATTCATAGCTCTTGCCAGTTCGGTTGTCGATTAGTGTGGCTGTATTTGATGACATTTTTACTCCTTGCTTTTTGATTGCATTAAAATTTTGATGATTATAGCTCCTATTATAGCTTGTGCGAGGCTTGCTAGGATGAAAGATGAGTAAGAATAGTCACTTATCTCGCCTGATTTGTGTGCGATAGTAGCAACTGCGATCAAAAGAGTGAGCGGCATAGACTGCGAAACTGAAAATAAAAATATCCCTCTAAAGCCAAGCTTGCCCAAAAAGAGCAAACTAGATACAACTCTCGTGCCAAGCATCGCTAAAAATATAAAAATAGCATCCTTTATCACTTCGCTAGATCCTAGGCTTGAAAGCTTAAAGGTCGAGCCTATGTGGATGAAAAATATCGGCACCAAAAAGCCAAATCCAAAGCTTGAAAGCTTGTGCGGCAAGTCCTTTTTGTGATCGAAAAATGTCGTGATAAACATACCTGCGATAAACGCGCCAAAGGCGACCTCTAAATTTAGATAGAGCATCAAGGCTATCATCGTGAAAAATACCGCGATGCAAAGCCTGATGTCCTTCTCGTCCTTGTCGTAGTGTGGCATGAGCACCACTTTAAGCCCCGGATACCACCAAAAAAGCACGTCCAAAATTTTAAAACTAAGCACGCTGATAGCCAAAAATAGGATCAAATAGCCAATCGTTAGCCATAAATTTATGCTCGCTCCAAACTGCAAGTAAGCAGCGGTAAAGGTTAGAAGTGTGATGCTTAAAAGCTCGCCGATAGTTGCTATTAGCATGCTTAAATTTAGCCACTCTTGCTGCTTGCCATACTCCTTAAATAGCGTAAATATCATGCCAACGGCCATTATCGGGATGATGATGATGTAAAGCAGGCTAAGCTCAAGTCCTAGCGTCAAGGCCGTGGCTAGAGCGTAGATGAGCGCTAGATAGATGAGCCCAAGGCGCAAAATTTTACGGTCGATGTTTATTAGCATCCTAAGGTCGATCTCCATGCCAGCTAGAAACATCAAAAAGAAAAAGCCAACTTCGCTGATGAGCTTAAACATCTCGTTTTCGCCGACAACTCCAATGTAGCCAGCAACCGCTCCAAGTAGTATCTCAGCAGGTGCGACTGGAATGCGTAAAATTTTAGAAATATAAGGCGAAGCAAAGACGATAAATGCCAAAACGACAAGGATGCTAAGCTCGCTTGCTTGGTGTAACTGCAAAAAGATCCTTAAAATAAAAATGCCTGATTGTATAAAAAGCTTTGTTATTTTTTGATTAAGCTAAGCGAAATTTGGGCAAAATGGCGGCTATTTTTAAAAATTTGGAGTGAAATTTTATGCGTAAATTTGGCCTTTTTGTTTTGCTGTTTTTTGGTGTCTTTTCTTTGGCAGATGAGCCAAATTTAGTTGAGAGTTTTAGGTTTGATGGGAGCACATTTTATAAAAAGCAAGTGGTTAAAGATGAGAGCTTTTACTTTTTAAAAAATGAAAATATGGACGAGCACTTTGCCTCGTTTAAGGTAAAATTTGACAAAGATATTAAGACAAAAAGCGAGCTAGAGGAGCTAAAAAAGGCTCTTAAGCAAGATAAAAATGTGCTTTTTAGCGAAGAAAATGATCAAATTTTAGCTCTTATAAAAGATGAAACTAAGAGCAAAAATATAGAAATAATCCACTTTTTGCTTAAAAAAGATGGAGTTTTGATGCTTTCGTATGAGAGAATTTACGATCCACAAACATCAGCAGATGCGCTCAAACCTGTGCTTTTAAGCGAAGCTAGAAATTTTATGCTGCAGATGCCAAAGGTAGAAGCTAGATAGAGAGGTGTATGTGACGGCGCTACGCACTGCATGCGATTGTATATCGGTAAGCCTCAGTAAATTTTAAAATTTCATGAGCGAGTAATTTCGGCTCTAAAATTTGAGCTAAGCTGAAAGCGAAGCCAAATTTTAGTAGTCAATTCTTGTGAGTGAGTGAAATTTTAAAATTTGCAAAGACAGCTTGACTAAATTTGTAAATTTCTTTTTATTCAAAAGGGAGACAAGGGGACTTGAATTTTGCTTCGCAGGCTCGCAACTGCGGGGCAGACACGAAGCCATCCCCTTATCTCCCTTTAGATCCCTCAATCCCCTCGCACGTTCAAGGGGCATGCAATCGTGCTAAAGCACTGCATGCGTTTTGTTTTAAAAAATTTATAGCAAATTTTAAAATTAGAGCTGGCATATCACGGCTCTAAATTTAGTGCTAAACGTAGTGCAGCCTAAATTTAGTAGTCTGCTAAGGCGAGCGAGTAAAGTTTTAAAATTTGCAAAATAGCTTTTTAGAAATTTAAAGTTTTGTTTCTTTGTTAAGGGGGAAGAAGCTTGAATTACGGTCTGCTTGCAGTTGCGAGCTTGCGAAGCAAAGAAGGCTCCCTTCCCCCTTAACAATCCCCTAACCACGACAACGTTAGAAGTGGCATGCGTCAGTGCTGAAGCACTGCATGCGGCTTGCTTCTAAGAAATTTCTAACAAATTTTAAAATTTCATGAACGAGTAATTTCGGCTCTAAAATTTGAGCTAAACAATAAGCGAAGCCAAATTTTAGTAGCCAATTCTTGCGAGTGAATGGAATTTTAAAATTTGCAAAATGGCATAAATAAAGCTATTTTTATTACACACCTTAAAAACCTCACAAATTTTTACCAAGCAAAATGCCAAAATAGCTTGCAAGCAGGCAAAGGCTAAGGTTTAAAAATATATTTAAAAAGCCTTTTATGAGTTCGCCTTCTAGTAAAAATTTAACGCTATCAAGGCTAAAGCTTGAAAATGTGGTAAAGCCGCCAAGTATGCCAACGACTAAGAAAACCCTCACGCTTTGGCTTAAATTTAAGCAAAATAAAACGCCGATAATGAAGCTGCCAAGCACATTTACACCAAGCGTGGCTAGCGGAAAGTGACTAAATTTTAGCAGCTCGCCAGCTAAAAACCTGCACCCAGCTCCGATAAAGCCCCCAAGCCCTGCAAAAAGCAAATTTACAAGCATTAGTGGCAGATGCTTGCAAAGCTAAAACCGCGCTTTGTAAGCTCCTCGATGTCCTTGCTCGCCTTCTCGCCCTTTGCGGTGAGGTAGTCGCCTATCACGATCGCATCTGCGCCATTTTCAAAGATCTCGTACTGCCTCTCGCCCAAAATCTTCTCCCTGCCGCCAGCTATCATGACCCTAGTTTCTGGCAGCGCGCTTTTGGTCTCACGCACGATTTTTAGGGCTTCATCCGCGCTAAGAGGTGGCTGAACAAGGCGCAGGGCGTCACTTTTTATGAAAAAATTTATAGGCGACGAAAATGGCTCAAGCTCTTTTAAGCTAGCTCTAAAGCTCACCCTGTCTGCCTCGCTCTCGCCAACGCCATAAATGCCGCCAGTGCAAAGCATTAGCCCAGCCCTTTTTGCGTCTAAATTTGTCTGAAATCTCTCGTCCCAAGAGTGCGTTGTGCAGATTTTGGGGAAATATTCGCGGCTTGTTTCAAGGTTGTGATTGTAGCTAAAAACGCCAGCATTTTTGAGCTCACAAAGCTGCTCGTAAGTCGCCATGCCGTTACATGCGATGAGCATCAAATTTGGCACTTCTTTGCTCACGGCGCGCGCCAAAGAAGCGATGTAGTCGGTCTTTTTGTCATTTAGCCTGGCGCCACTTGTGACTAAACAAAAGCCAAGAGCGTGGTTTTTATAAGCCATTTTGGCCTCGTCCACCACCTGCTGCACGCTTTTTTCTTTAAATTTCGTGATATCAGCGCCAGTTTTGGCACTTTGCGTGCAATAAGCGCAGTCTTCACCGCAGTTTCCCTGTGTGACAGAGCATATCGCACAAAGCATGATAGTCTTCATTTCTGATCCTTTTTTTGGGGCGTATTATAGCTTTGGTAGGTTTAAAATTTAAGTAGAGTGGCTTGAATTTATGAGAAATAGGTAAATTTAAATGTTTATTCCTTTGTTAAGGGGGAAGAGGCTTGAATTACGAAGTCGCTCCCTTCCCCCTTAACAATCCCCTAACCCCGACGACGTTAGAAGTGCATGCGATAGCGTTTTGCGCCGCATGCGTCATTTATGCCAGACAAACTCGCACAAATTTTAAAATTTCATGAGCGAGTAATTTCGGCTCTGATTTTATGGAAGTATCATACAAAAATCAGTAGTCAATTCTTGCGAGTGAGTGAAAATTTAAAATTTGCAAAAACTATTTTTTAGAAATTTAAAGTTTTACTTTTCTTGTAAATTTCCGCTCTCTCCTTTAAAAGACCTGTTTTTAAATTTGGCAAAGCGCTAAGCTCGTCAAAAAGTCCAAAAAGTGCGTGCTGCGGCGGCAGGCTAAGGTGGGTGAGGGATTTTAGAGATAAGATAGGCGAGTAGTCCTTGCTTTTTAGCCTAGCCACCAAGATCACAAGGCTGGTTAGCCCAGGCATCTGGCGTAAAAACTCTAGGCTTTCTATGTGGATAAATTTAGGCGAAAGTCCGTCGCCACTGATCTCTAAGCTCTTTAAATTTTGCAAATTTGAAAGCGCAGAGTAGTCACTTATCTTTTGAAAATTCTCCACCGCAAGGCTTTCAAGCCCAGTAAGTGTCGCGATCGGTGCGATGCTATTTACACTAGCACCAGAGCCGATAAAAAGGCTCTTTAGACTAGAAAGACTTGCTAGCGCATCAAGGCTCTCATACGAGCCCCATTTGATATGAAGGCTCTTTAAATTTCTTTGGCAGCACACCGCGTCAAAGAGCTCTTGAGGCATTTTGGTGCAAAAGCTAAGCTCGTCAAATGCGTCCTGCTCGCTTCTTAAAAAGTCGCACCACTCATCAAGCACCGCTCTTTTTTGCTTGGCGGTTTTATACTGCGGCGTGAAGCTATCTCCTAGCTGCGTGCAGTTTATCACAAGGCTCTTTTGCCCTTTATACTGGCTAACTTCTATGATGGTTTCAGGCATTTAAGGTCCAAATTTATAAGCCAAATTTAGGCTCAAAAGCTCAAATTTGGCTAGAAATTTTAATTTTCAGAGATAAGTGTCTTTTTCTTGCACTTTGTACACTCTATAAATGTGCCTTTTTTAAGCTCTTTTTTGATCATATCGCTACCGCATTCATCGCATTTTTGTGCGACTGGCTCGTAGTTTGAGATGAAGTCGCATTTTGGATAGTTGGCACATCCATAAAATTTACCGCGCCTGCTAAATCTCTCAACGATCTCGCCGCCACATTTTGGACATGGCACGTCAAGTTTTTTGAGCTCGCGTTTTGGCTTAGCTGCCGTTGCAGTGCCAGTTTCTGCGCTCTTTTCATTATCTTTTGCGACGTTTCTTGAGTATTTGCATTTTGGGAAATTTGAGCAAGCGATAAACTCGCCATATCTGCCCTTTCTAAGCACTAGCTCGCTTCCACACTCTGGGCATTTCTCGCCGATCGGAGTGGCTGTTTTTAGGCTTTTTATGCCAGTTTTGCCAGCGCTTATTTTTTCCATAAATGGATAGTAAAAGTCGCTTAGCACCTTTTGCCAGTCAGCCTTGTCAAGTGCGATCTCATCGAGCTTTTCTTCAAGATGCGAGGTAAATTCGCTATCGACGATGTTGCTAAAGTGCTCCTCCAAAACGCCTATCATGCTAAATGCGATCTCGTTTGGTATGAGCTGCTTTTTCTCGATCCTTACGTAGTCTCTTGATGTTAGCAGCGAGATGGTCGGTGCGTATGTGCTTGGGCGGCCGATGCCTAGGCTCTCTAGCTTTTTAACAAGGCCAGCTTCAGAGTATCTGGCTGGTGGCTCGGTGAAGTTTTGCGTGCTTTTTATGCTTTGCAAGCTCATCTCGTCGCCCTTTTTTAAGTTTGGCAAAATTTTATCCTTATCAAGCTCGCCATAAACCTTGTAAAAGCCGTCAAATAGCACTTTTCTGCCACTTATCTTAAACTCGCCTTTTTCGCTTGCTACATAGACGTTTTGCGTTTGGCTCACACATGCGCTCATTTGGCAGGCTAAAAATCTATTGTAGATGAGTGTGTAGAGTTTGAGCGCGTCTTTTTCTAAAAATTTAGCGGCGATTTGTGGTGTGAAGTTTAAATTTGTAGGGCGAATCGCTTCGTGGGCTTCTTGCGCGCCTTTTGAGCTTGTCGTGTAGCTTATCGCTTTGGCTGGCAGATACTCTTTGCCATAGTTTTGCAGGATATGCTCTCTAGCGGCTGCGACGGCCTCTTTGGCTAAATTTAAGCTGTCCGTTCTCATGTAAGTGATCGCACCCATGAAGCCCTCGTTTGTTTGCACGCCCTCATAGAGGCTTTGCGCGATCATCATTGTCTTTTTAGGGCTAAAGCCAAGGCGGTTGCTCGCACTTTGCTGAAGTGTTGAGGTCATAAATGGCGGGCTTGGCTGGATCTTTCTATCCTTGCTCTCGATCTCACGGACGCTAAATTTCTCATTTTGTAAATTTTCAATGATGTATTTTGCGCGGTCTGGATTTTGGATGGTTAGCTTTTCGATCTTTTGATTTTCAAATTTAACTAGCTCGGCGTCTAGATCTTTTTTAAAAACGGTGTCAATGGTGTAGTATTCGACTGGTTTAAACGCCTGGATTTCACGCTCGCGGTCAACTATTATCTTTAGCGCTGCACTTTGCACACGTCCAGCGCTTAAGCCTTTTTGTATCTTTAAATTTAAAAGTGGGCTTAGCTTGTAGCCAACAATGCGGTCAAGTAAGCGCCTTGTTTGCTGGGCATTGACGCTGTTCATATCGACGTGTCTTGGGCTTTTTAGAGCGTTTTGTATGGCGCTTTTGGTGATCTCGTGAAAGACGATGCGAGGCAGACTTGTTGGCTCTTTGCCGATGGCATTTGCGATGTGAAATGCGATCGCCTCACCCTCTCTATCCTCATCGGTCGCGAGATAAATTTCATCTGCACCCTTAGCAAGCTCTTTTATCTCTTTTACGATGGCGGAGTGATCGCTGCTGATGCGATACTCTGGGGTAAATTTATCATCCTCTATCTTGATGCCAAAGCTCGTTTTTGGCAGGTCTCTGATGTGGCCTTTTGAGGCGATGACGTTGTAGCTTTTGTCTAAGAAATTTTTGATAGTCTTTGCTTTTGCGGGAGATTCCACGATGATTAAGCTTTTCATTTATATATAGCCTTTAAATTTTTTGGCGTAATTGTAGCAGAAATAATTTTTTAGAGTGTAACATGTGAAAAATTTTTAGGTGAACGCGATTTTTGTTTTTTATAAAAAATTTTATACATAGCTCTAAACTTTTTTAAAAACCGATCGATATAGTTTTCGTGCGACATGAAGTCGTAACTTAAAACATAAAAGGATTTACAATGAGTTTTCGTATTAACACAAACGTAAACGCACTTAACACACACGCTAACGCAGTTAGCAACAACGTTGACCTATCTAAGTCACTTAACAAACTTAGTTCTGGTCTTAGAATTCAAACAGCTGCAGATGACGCTTCAGGTCTATCTATCGCAGATAGCTTAAGAAGCCAAGCTTCAGCTCTAGGTCAAGCTATTGCAAATGGTAATGATGCTATTGGTATCATTCAAGTTGCCGACAAAGCTATGGACGAGCAGCTAAAAATTCTTGATACTATCAAGACTAAAGCTACTCAATCAGCTCAAGACGGCCAAACAACTCAATCACGCCAAGCATTGCAAGCTGATATCGTTCGTCTAATGGAGGAGCTTGACAATATCGGTAACACTACTTCATTTAACGGTCAGCAACTACTAAACGGAACATTTACAAACAAAGAGTTCCAAATAGGCGCTTACTCAAACCAAACTGTTAAAGCAAGTATTGGTGCGACTACATCTGATAAGATCGGTCTTACACGTTTTGAGAGTTCAAAACTACTTACTGCTATGGGTGAAGTAAAACTTAAATTCTTAAACGTTGATGGCGTAAACGATGTAGGTGTTACATCTGCTGTTGTTTCAACTGGTATCGGTAAAGGCCTTGGTGCACTAGCAGAAAATATCAACAAAGTTGCTGATAAAACTGGTGTTAGAGCAACAGCTGATGTTACTTGGAGAGCAAGTGCCTCTATCGCTGGTGGTCAAATCAAGTCTTTAACAATAAATGGTGTTAAAATAGGTGACTTAGAAGTTCAAAAAAATGATGCTAATGGCGCACTAGTAAATGCTATCAATGCCGTAAAAGATCAAACAGGCGTTGAAGCTTCAGTTGATGCTGAAAGCGGCAAAATGGTCTTAACAAGCCGTGATGGTCGTGCTATTGTTGCAACTGGAAAAGATATCTCAAAAGGTCTTGGTAGTAAAGGTGTAGCTGGCAAAGGCACAGCTATTAGTGGCTTTGTTGGAAGACTAAACCTAGTTCGCCTTGATGGTAGAGATATCAAGCTAGATGCTGGCGGCGTTGCAAAACTATCAGTAGCATTCTCAGCAAATGGTGGCGCTCAACAATCTATCTCTTTAAGAGATGTAAGAGGCCAAATAAAAGGTGAATTGGCAACAGCTATGGGCTTCCAAAGAATGAGTGGAGCTTTAACAGTAAATCAATCTGCAGGTGTTATGACACTTCGCGGTGCGATGGCTGTTATGAGTATCGCTGAGTCAGCTCAAAAAACACTTGATCAAGTTCGTTCAGACCTTGGTTCAGTTCAAAACCAACTTCAAGCTACAGTTAATAACATAACTGTAACTCAAGTTAACGTAAAATCAGCAGAATCACAAATCAGGGACGTAGATTTTGCTAGCGAGTCTGCAACATTCTCAAAACATAACATCCTAGCTCAATCAGGTGCTTATGCTATGAGTCAAGCAAACAGCGTTCAACAAAACGTAATGAAGCTACTACAATAGTAGGAGTTGAGTGAAGTTTCCTTGAAAACGTAATGAAACTTCTACAATAACGTAGCTAGTTAAATTAAGTTTTAAATAGGGCTTTGTTGCAGTAGCAAAGCCCTAATGTGTTAATGCTTTTACAATACGCAAACCCCCAGCCCCAAAGCTAGTCTTTGGGGTTTTCTAATTCAAAAAAATAAAAAGTTAAAATTACAGTTGTTGTTTTTAATTGGCTTCTTAAAGGGTTTGTATCTTTAAATTTAAATATTAATAACATTTGTAGAAGCAAATAAATTTGATAGAAATTTGCAAGTAAAAATTTACTTGCAAATTTATCTATATACTTAGTTTGAAATTCTCTTTTGCGTTTCCTATCTCATTTTTAGTTATTAGCTTTCTCTTTTTTAGCTCAGCAACAAGTGGCTTTGAAGCTTTTTTGGTTACTTCTATATCAGCATTGAGCCCGCCCGCTGCAGAGAACATCCAGTACTTGTGCATCTCGACCCACTCGAGTAGTTTATTTACTTTTTGAATCTTAGTATCACTAGGAGCTACTGAAATTTTAGCAAGCTCAAGCTCTTGATAATAAACTGAAATTTGTATGACATTTTCTATATATTTTTGATAACTTTTTTTTGCAATTGTATCTTTGAGCCTATCTATTTTTTTAGTTATTTTAAGAAGCTCATTAAAATGCTTTTCGGTTATTTTATTTTCATTGTTTAGTTTGAGTAGCTTATCTATGCTAGGCACTACGTCTAAAAAGACTTTTTCTATTTGATGCTTGACTTGGCTTTGGATTTTTACCTTTGTCTTTATTACTTCATAGGCTTTTAGTAAATTTTTATTTATAGTCGTTTCACTATCTTTTCTGATGTTAGGTAGCGTCTTTACCTTTTTGCCTTTGCAAAGCTCTTCCATAACATCTAAAAATGGTCTTTCTGTGGTTCCTTCTATTCTAGCACCGCCTTCTGTGCAATTATAAGACTTAATGCTTTCCAAACTTGATTGGGCGATATCATTTTCAAACTGATTTTTGAATAATGTCCAGACATATGTTGTTCTAACCTCTCCAACTCCTCCATAAGCCTTAACATATAAATTCTCATCAGCTCGCGCAAAAGCATGTCCTTTTGCATGGCTTGCACCATCTTTTCCAAAAGCCAAGTCTTGTCCTATAAAAACAATGTTTTTGTGACCTAAAACATAAGCTAGCTGATAAGCCATATTGGCACAACTATGTCCAATGCCCAAATATCCATATCTTTTTATACCAAACATTTGTTCTTCTTGTTGAGGTCTCATGGTTAAAACTAGCCTTCTTGGTAGGATATTTTTTATAGTTTGTTTGTGTGTAACAGAAGCCACAACAAAATATATATCTTTATCAATATTTGGATGCACTTTCTCAAAAAAAGTTGAAGTCGGCAATACTCTTTCCATAGATATTACATAATCCGGAGCAATATCATGCTTTGCAAGGATTGGGTAAGAAGCATCAACACTTATAATAGTAGCGTATGGTGCAAATTCTTTAAGCGTTTTAAGCTGTTTATCAAGACTCGGGCCAGTTGAGACTATAATAGCTGTATCCATAAGACCATATCTTTTTTTAACAAGGCTAGTATAGCAGTAATTTTTAATCATAGATGCTAAATTTTCACAGTTTTGCCTTGTGCCAAGCAAAAGATCATCAATACTATTGCCATGAGACACTACTATCTGAGAAAATGCTCTTGTAATCTCTTTATTTATCCTTATATAATCTTCTTCATATTGATCATAAAAAGGCGCATGAACCTTGAGATCGTAAGTCTTGGCATACGAATTTAGCTTAGCTTCTGTCACTAGGTAATAAAAATGCGTATATGTTGCAAATTTTGAGTAAAAAAGTATTATCTGTCCGCTTGCTAGCTCATTTGAAAGATCAACGACATTTAAAACAAGATATATAATTTCGATCTCTGGTTCTATAACTACGATTTTTTGATGAGTTTCATTTTTTGCTAATGCTTTATAAAGTATGCCATTGCCCAGACCATAAAAAAATAACATCGGATAACGCTTATAGCCCTTCTCTATGTCTTCAAGTAGTTTTAGTATATCAGTATCTGGATTATCATATATATATTTAAAAGTATGTTTGTTTATTAAATTTATATCAATAGGGTCTTTTCCTATAAAGATTTCGTAATCTTTATTGCCAACAATAGACCAAAGCCTAGCAGCTAAAATTTCATCTTGCTGAAAAAGTGCTTGAAGATTTTTTTGAAAGATTAGATTTTCTATATTTGTTATATTACTTTCAAGTACTTTTCGCTTTGAATTATCTGTTTTTTTATTTTTAGATACCTCAAGGTCATCTAGTTTATAAACTTTGTTTTCATCACTCATATCAGATCCTCCTTTGTTATCCTCTCGCTAAATTTTATATCTCTTTTTGCTTTTTTGCCGATCAGCTCTTTTAGAAATTTAGGGTGCAAGCCATATCCTGGGCGCACGCTCCTTATATTTTGCTCGCTAAAAATTTCACCTTTTTTTATATCTGCACTTGCATAAAGTGAGCGTGAAAATCTCCTGTTTAAAACCGCTTTTTCATCTAGCTCGTAGTTTATTTTGCCTAAAAGCTCCTCGGCCTCTCTAACGCACTTTGTCATAAGAGCAAATTCGCTCTCATCAAGGCTAAATGCGCTATCAACGCTTTTTACGCTTTTATCAAGTATAAAATGTTTTTCAATTATCCTAGCTCCAAGACTAACCGCCACAACTGGGGCTGTCACACCTAAAGTGTGATCTGAAAAGCCAACCTCAACGCCAAATTTCTCTCTCATATCTGCAATGGTTTGCAAATTCATACCATTTAGCGGCGCTGGATAGCTTGAGGTGCATTTTAAAAGGGCGATGTCGCTATTGCCTGCATTTTTGCAAATTTGCACCACATCTCTTATCTCTTCTTCGTAGGCTATGCCAGTTGAGATGATGATGGGCTTGCCTTTTTTGGCTACAAACTCTACAAAATCATAATCCGTCACTTCAAAGCTTGCGATCTTATAAGCTGGCGGGTTAAACTGCTCTAAGAAGTTGGCATCATCCTTGCAAAATGGGCTTGAAAAGCAGACAAGCCCCTCCTCTTTTGCCACTTTAAAAAGCTCAGCATGCCACTCTTTTGGCGTTAGTGCCTCTTGGTAAAGCTCGTAAAAATTTCGCCCGTCCCAAAGTCCGCCCTTTATGACAAAGTCATCTAGGTGCGAATTTAGAGTCAAACTATCAGGTGTATATGTCTGAAGCTTTATCGCGTCAGCTCCAGCGCGCTTGGCCGCCTTTATCGTATCTACCGCCGTTTTTAGGCTACCGCTGTGATTAGCAGAGAGCTCTGCTATTATAAAGACCTTTTTGTCTGTATCAAAATTTCCTATTTTCATCCACTAGTCCGTTTCATTTTTAAGCTCAAGATAGCTAAATTCATCATCTTTTGCGTAAATTTTAAAGCCAAAATTTTCATAAAGTGCAAGCGCTTTTTCGTTGTTATTATAAGCTTTTGCCTTTAGCGAGCCAACTTTTAATGTAAAAAACGCGTACTCTTTTATGAGATCAAGCAGCTTTTTACCCGCTCCTTTTAGCTCTGGGTTTTTATAAACGCCAAATTCACAACTCTCTTTCGTGATATCGACAAAGCTCACCACTCCGATAAATTCACCCTCATCTTTTACTAAAAAATAGATCTTATCTTGAATGCTCTTTAATCTCTCTAAAAAAGCAAAATGCTCCTCTTTGCCAACGCTTTTGTTTTTCATAAATTTGGCTATACGCTCGTCGTTTCGCCACTTTAAGACCATCAGTTTTTGCTCGCCACTAAGCGAGGTAAAATTTATAAGCTCAAGCAAATTTCATCTCCCCAGTAAGCTTCATACCCATTTTCTTTGAGCCAAGCAAAGATCTCTTTTTGATTGTCTGCTACGCAAATGGCTTTAAATTTAGCTCCTAAAACATAAGCTTCATTTACAAGCGAGCTTGCTGTTATGATGAGCATTTTGGCTTCGTTCATGAGCTTTGCTACATTTTTACTATCTACAAAAAGGCTAAAATTTTCGTTTTTACTAGATATCTCTTTTAGAACGCTTAAGTTTTTATTTCCGCTAGTTGTTATGACGGCTGTTTTTAGCCCTTTTAAGAGCAATTTTTCTGAAATTTTAGCGCTTAGCCCTGAGATATCAGTGCCTCCAAGAATGATAGCATAGTCGTAAATTTTCTCCCTTTTTACCTGCGCTTCTTCATAAAACTCATCTCTAACTAGCAAAAACTCGCTCCCGCAAAATACCTCACAGCTTTTTTCTACCAGCCCCTCGTATCT
This sequence comes from Campylobacter concisus, assembly GCF_003048375.1. Classification (NCBI taxonomy): domain Bacteria; kingdom Pseudomonadati; phylum Campylobacterota; class Epsilonproteobacteria; order Campylobacterales; family Campylobacteraceae; genus Campylobacter; species Campylobacter concisus. The sequence continues at coordinate 1,738,020 of NZ_CP021642.1, forward strand.
TGCCTTTTTCGCATATAAATTTACGTTTAAAATGTAGTCTGTAAAATGTTTCTCGTAAGTGTCGTCAAATGATAAAATTTTAATGCCAGTTTTTTCTTTTATAGCTCTTTCATCTTCAAAGCTAAAGCCGTAGTGATCGATAATGAGAAGCTCAAATTTATTATCTTTTATAAGTTCACAAAGCTCATCTATCTCGCCACTTGTTAAGCTAAATTTAGTGTAGCTTATCTCATCAAAAATGTCACCTTCAAGCCTTAAAGATGCAAATGAGATGTTATTAAATTTTTTAGCAAGCAAAAGGTCTCGCCTGATGTGCCCATGGCCTATCTTGCTGCTACTATCAGCGCGAACGAGCGTTTTTAGCAAGGGGAGTCCTTTAAATTCTTTCAATCAGATCTTTCCATTATTTATCAAGTAAAGCTTCTTAGCAAACTCAAAATCCTCTAGCGTGTCGATATCGCAGACTAAATTTCTTGGCAGTAAATATGCCTTTGAGTGTGGCGCAAACAAAGCACTGCACTCTAGCCAAGCCTCTTTTTTGCCAAAATAAAATGCTCCAGCGTCATGAAACGCAGGCTCAAGATCTTGCGAGCGTGTCCTTTCAAACTGCGGGTAAAACATGCTAACTCTAGCATTTTCATCAAGTTTTATCGCCCTTTGTATAGGAAAATCAAACGCAGTTGCTGAAAATAAAAATTTACACTCCTGCTTTTTAAACTCTCCTGCGGCCTCTTTTAAAATTTCAGCCCTTACAAGCGGTGCTGTGGCATAAAGGCAGCAGACATCACTAAAGCCAGAATTTACGCGCCTTATCGCGTCTTTTATCACATCAGTGCTTGTCGCGTAGTCATCGCTTAGGTTTGCATCTCTAAAAAATGGCACGCTAGCTCCAAATTCTCTAGCCACATTTGCGATCATTTCATCATCAGTGCTTACTATTACTTCTTTAAAAACTTTAGAATTTAGCGCAGCCTCGATGCTATATGCGATTAAGGGCTTGCCTAAAAAGTCTTTGATGTTTTTGCCAGGTATTCTCTTGCTGCCGCCTCTTGCTGGGATAATGCAGATCATTTTTACTCGCTAAAGCTTTTTAGCACGTTAAATAGCGTGCTTGCGACAAATTTAGCATCATCCGCGCTCATGCCATGGTGGCATGGGATGCTAAGCTCGGCACTATAAAATTTCTCCGCATTTGGCAGTGAAATTTCGCCAAGTAGTGCTTTATAAAAGCTAAATTTATATGATGGCTTATAATGCACCTGCACGCCAACGCCCTTTTGTAAGAGTGCTTCAAAAATTTGCTCTTTTTTGTCCCAAAATTTCTCATCCAAAAGCACAGGATATAGGTGCCTTGAGCTAGTTGTATTTGCTGGGATTTTTATGGTTTTAAAATACTCACACCCGCTAAATTTCTCATCATAAAATTTAGCTATCTCATTTCTTTTGGCGATAAAGCCGTCCAGCCTTTTTAGCTGGCTAAGCCCCAAAGCGCAGGCTACGTCTGTGATCCTGTAGTTGTATCCAAGTAGGCTCATGTCGCTATCCCAAAGCTTTGTTTTGGCGATGCCGTGGCTTCTATATAGCCTTGCAAGTCTTGCGAGCTCGTCGTCGTTTGTAGCAAGTGCGCCGCCCTCAAGTGTGGTGATAGGCTTTACTGGGTGAAAGCTAAATATGCTAATATCAGCCTTAACGCCCACTTTTACGCCGTTTTGCACGCTACCAAGGGCATGAGAGGCGTCATCTATCACTTTTATGTCGTGTTTTTTGGCTAAATTTATGATCTTATCTAGCTCCACTGGATTGCCACCGTAATCAACCGCAGTTATAACCTTTGTTCTTGGTATGATAAGAGCTGGAATTTTCTCTTCATCGATGTTGCCATTTGCTTTTATGTCGCAAAATTTGACCTGCGCTCCTGCCATCAAAGCCGCATTTGCAGTGGCTGCAAAGGTGATGGGCGTCGTGATCACTTCATTACCGTCCTTTACACCAAGGCAAAGATAGGCTACGTGAAGGGCCGAAGTGGCTGAGTTCATAACGACAACATGCTTTACGCCAACATATTTTGCTAGCTCCTCTTCAAAGCTACTAACCTTTTGGCCACCTGTTAAGATGTCATCTTTTAAGGCATCTGTGACTGCCTTTATGTCCTCTTCTGTGATCTGCTGACGGCTGTAAGGGATCATTTAGCATCTCCTATCATCTCAAGAAGACCTGCTCTATCGAGCCAAATTTTATTTGTATTCGAGCTATATTCAAAGTCCTCGCTCACTGGTTTGCCCTTTTGATGAAGGGCATTTGTCGAGAAGTCTTGCGCTGTTAAAAACTGAATAGACGGACTAATAACGTAGTAATCATCAAATTCGTATGTAAGATGCGCGTCATCTCTTGATATCATCATCTCATGCATCTTTTCGCCTGGGCGAATGCCTATGATCTTGACGCCAAGGTCTGGTGCAAGGGCTTTTGCGAGATCTACCATCGTCATTGATGGGATCTTTGGTATGAAAATTTCGCCGCCTTTCATCCTCTCAAAGTTTTTAAGGACGAAATTTACGCCTTGTTCAAGCGTGATCCAAAACCTAGTCATCTTCTCATGCGTGATAGGAAGCTCTTTTTCTCCTTGTGCGATCAGCTTTTTAAAGAGCGGTACGACTGATCCGCGAGAACCAACGACATTTCCATATCTTACGACGCTAAATCTTGTTTTTTTGTCTCCAACAATGTTATTCGCAGCGACAAAGAGCTTGTCACTGGCTAGCTTTGTAGCTCCATATAAATTTACAGGGTTGCACGCTTTGTCAGTTGAGAGTGCGATCACTTTGCTAACGCCGCACTCCAAAGAGGCGTCGATGACGTTTTGAGCTCCGTCAATGTTTGTTTTGATGCACTCCATTGGGTTGTATTCTGCGATTGGTACGTGTTTCATCGCAGCTGCGTGGATGACGTAGTCTATGCCGTTCATCGCAGTTCTTAAGCGCTTATAGTCCCTCACGTCGCCGATAAAAAAACGCATGGCCTTGTCTTTAAAGACCTGGGCCATTTCGTATTGTTTTAGCTCATCGCGCGAGTAGATAACTAGCCTTTTTGGCTTATATTTTTTTAACAAAATTTCGGTGTATTTTTTACCAAAACTTCCTGTTCCGCCGGTGATCAATATCGATTTGTTGTTAAACATTTTGCGCCTTTTTGCTAGTCATTTTTTGATTTATAAATGGCTAATTTGAATTATTTTTTATAATTTTTTAAGCAAAAGCTGTGCCAAATTTAAAATTTGTTTATCAAAGCTTCGCTCTTTCTAGCTTCTATTTCGTCAAAATTTCGTTATTGTTTAGGGTTTTTATAAAAAGTGGGAGATAAATTTAGCCTTTGCAAAGTCGCAAAGGCATGAAAATTACTTCAAAATTCTAGGCAGCGTGATGCCTTCTTGGGCTTGGTATTTGCCGTTTTTATCAGCATAAGTCACCTCGCAAGGCTCATCACCCTCGATAAATAGCACCTGTGCGATGCCCTCGTTTGCATAAATTTTCGCAGGTAACGGCGTCGTGTTTGAGATCTCTATCGTGATATGCCCCTTGAATCCAGGCTCAAAAGGCGTCACATTTACGATAATGCCACACCTTGCGTATGTGCTCTTGCCAAGGCAGATCGCTAGCACGTTATCAGGCATGTTAAAGTACTCGATCGTGCGCGCTAAAGCAAAAGAATTTGGCGGCACGATGCAGACATCGCCCTTAAAATCGACCACATTTTTCTCATCAAAATTCTTTGGATCAACGACGGTTCCGCCGATGTTTGTGAAAATTTTAAACTCATCGCCCACTCGGATATCATAGCCATAGCTAGAAACGCCGTAGCTAACGACACCACGCCCCACTTGCTCCTCGGCAAATGGCACGATCATATTTTTCTCAACCGACATTTTCCTTATCCAAGAGTCTGATTTTAAACCCATTTTTGCTCCTTTTTTGGGGCGATTATAACGCTTTGCGTCTTTAAAGTAAATTTAATGGCATCTTGCAATAAATTTTGAGAAAATCAGTATAATTTTGAGAGAAAAATTTAATAAAGGACAAAAATGCAAGAGAGAAACGCTGAAATTTTCACAGGAGAACGCGCGATGTTTGGGGCAAAGGGGATAAATTTTACTAACTGCATCTTTGAAGATGGCGAATCACCGCTAAAACACAGCTCAAATTTAAAGCTAAATGAGTGCGTTTTTGCCTACAAATATCCACTTTGGTACGCAAGCGACATCACGCTAAATGGCGGATACTTAGAGCCTCTAGCAAGGGCTGGCATGTGGTACAGCACAAATTTAAGCTTCAAAGATGTGGTCATAAATGCGCCAAAAAGCTTTAGAAAAAGCTCGCAAATTTCACTTGAAAATATAAATTTCTCAGACGCTGCCGAGACACTTTGGGGATGTGCGGACGTGAAGATAAAAAACGTCTTTGCAAAAGGGGATTACTTCGGGGCAAATAGCGAAAATTTAGAGGTTGATGGGCTAAATTTAGACGGTAACTACTGCTTTGATAGTTGCAAAAACCTTCGCATCACAAACTCGAAGCTCATCTCAAAAGACGCCTTTTGGAACTGCGAAAACGTGGTCGCACAAAACTGCCTAATCTCAGGCGAATACCTAGCCTGGAACGCAAAAAATGTGACGCTCATAAACTGCACGATAAAGAGCTTGCAAGCACTTTGCTACGTGGAAAATTTGGTCGTAAAAGATTGCATTTTTATGGATACAAGCCTTGCTTTTGAGTATTCAAGCGTCAATGTAAGCACAAAAAGCAGCATAAAAAGTGTGAAAAATCCAAAAAGTGGCGTCATAAGAGCTGGCAAGATAGATGAGATCATCATAGATGGCAGCTTAGTTGATGCAAGTAAGATAGAGATCATCACGGATGAAATTTAGGCAAATTTTAAAGAAATAACATGCAAAATGAAAAATTTAGAGCAAAATTTAGTATAAAAAACGATGCTAAATTTAAAAAGCTACTACGCGAGGTCTCGAGCGTCGTCTATAAAAAGAATAAATTTGTATTTTTAATGAGAGTGATTTAACTGCCATTTGCTGCGCTATTCGGAGTAGCTTTGGTTGTGCTTTTTGACATTTTTGAGAACGATTTAATAGTTATTTCAGACATGACCAACGTCTCTTTTTTGGCAATAAATTTAGCCATTGTTCTTTGTGTAGGCATAGTCTTGCTCTATATTTATACGACTATAATTAAACCAGTTTTATTTACTAGAGCCATTTACTCAAAAATCGATGTTTAGCGCGAACAAGAGATCGTTATATATGATGATGAGGTCTTGTTTGTCACAGCGACAAGCACGGTTCATTTTTCATATGGTGCGTTTCTTGGGACTTGCGAAACTGATGATTTTGTAGCTTTGGTCTTAAAAGAAGGCTCATTCTTATATATCCCAAAAGAGTCGCTAAATGAAAAAGTGCAAGAAATTTTGGAATTTCTTGAGGAAAAAATAGGCTGAATTTAGTAAAAATTTTTAGGCATTATGAATTTCTCTAAAAACATAGATATTATTGCTTTAGTGATACCAAATATTATTTTTGCCAATAAAAATATAGAGATAGTCAAGGATGAAAATTTGATTTGTTTTTGAAAAATCATTTGCTACACAACTTAAATTTCTAAAACCGAAATAGCTCGCTAATAAAAAATCTTATAAATTTCGTAAAATTTAATAGCTTTTATCCTAAGTAGTAGTAAAATAGTTACACTTTTTTGATCGGAAATGAAATGAAATTTAAAGATTTTAAAGAAAAAAACAGTAGCAACTATGATTTTTTCGCAGCTGATGAGATGAGCTATAAAGAATTTGTACAACTAAGCTTTAAAGAGTTTTTAGCTAAAGACAACTGCTCAAAATGGCAGCTTGACATAGATGATAAAAGGTTTAACTCATTTCCAAATTTCACCCAAAAACATCAAATTTGCATATCGAATTTAGACTATGAAGATAATGTTTTTCAGTTTAGAATTTGCTCTGAAAACAACGTCTCAAGCCTTGGCTACCGCATGTTTACGAGCTTTGATAGCGCACATAAAGACTTTGTCACAGACGATATCAAGCACTCTGATGAGGTTATGATGAGCCTAAAACTTGGTGAGCTTAAAGAGTTCCCTTGCATATCAAAATGCGGCTGGTGGATCAAAGATATCTGGCGAGACATGTATCCTATCTTGGACGAGACTAGCAGCGAGGACTTTGTGGCTGGCATTATAAAAAACGAATTTACCAAAAAGATGACCGAGATAAATGAATGCCTAAAAAACGCTCAAGATAGCGGCAAGCTTGACGAAATTATTGCTAAACTAAAAGATAAAATCAACTAAATTTAGAAATTTCCACCCACTGCACACGAGCTAGCTGGATATGAAGTAAGTCCGTAGTCAGCTGACTCAACGTTATAAAAGTCTAAATTTGCACTTCGCGAGATGATATACTCAAAGCCTTTTTGATTTAGTTCGATCAAAATTTCAAGCTCCGTATCTCTTTTGCAGACTATGCTTTCAAAAAAGTGAGAGAAGAAAGAAATTTTGGCATTTTCTTTTTGCATTGAGTGATTTAGCATGAGCTCCATGTTACTAAAAATTTTAAATATAGTTTGATTTGTCTCAAATTTACCAAACCTTGCGTAATAATTTTGCAAATTTGCATCATTTAGCACGATATTTTTAGTGCAGTTTTTTGTAATCTGCTCGTAGATAAGACCAAAGAGTTCGATCGAAGCATTTTGATTATCCATTACTCTATTTGCGTGATTTGTAACAACTACAAAGCCATCTTTTATCTCGTATTTTTCATTTTTATAATAAAAGCTAACATTTGCCACCTCTTGCTCGAAACGCTTTTTATAAGAAAAAGGCAAATAGTTTAAAACGCCCATTTTATCGATAATAGCTGAGCTTCTTACGCCACCATCTAGCTCGTGCTGCATGAAGTATCTTATGAAGCTGCCTTGCTCTATGTCAAAGCTGTTTAAATACTCGATCTTATCAAGATAGATGCATCGGTAGAGCTTCACAAATTCTGGATTTAGCCTAACATTTATCTCATCTTGTAGCTCGCCATATTTATCAGTTTGCTCTGCGTCTATAAATTCGATGATATTCATCTGCTTTTCGATCTTATCTTTTACAAAGATCGAAATTTTCACGTCTTGCATTTCGTAAAAGCACTTTATCGTATCTGTGGCACTTTTTGTGATATCTGTCTTAAATTTCTTAGCAAGCTCTGCTTTTTTAAGCGTGAGCGAAAAGTCGCCATTTTTTAGCTTGTTTTGTGAGTATAAAAGATAGAGCAGCTGCTCATAGACCATTAGATGTGAGTAGGTTAAAAAGGTATTGTCCACTACAATTACGTAGTAGCAACGCGTTATAGAGTACCTTTTGTTGTTTTGCAAAAATTCATCGTAAATTTTTAATTTGCTTGGGGATTTACATACCTTAAAAACATCGTATGATTCTAAAAATATATTTTCCATTACTACCCCTTTTTACCTTTGCAAAAATATTACATAACTATTCTTTAAGCTAATTTGAATTTATAAGCTAGCTAATAAAAATAATTTTATGAAAACTAATATTAATTTAATTAAATATAACTTAATTATATAAAATATTTTTATATAAATATATTTTTATTTACAAAATTTTATTTTATAAAGTAAAACTTAGCTATAAAAATATATTTTTTAAACTAAATTTAATAAATATAGTTATATTATTTTTCTCAGATAAGCATGCTTGTAGTTGAAAATTTACAAATTGGGAGCTCAAAATGGAATTTCTAATTTTGACGCTATTTCTGATTAGTGGGCTTATCTTATACATAAAGCCACAAATGAAGAAAATAGCAACGTCCTGTATGGCTTTGGGGTGCGTAATACTAGTTGCACTAGAATTTTACGTAAATTTATGGGTAGTCTTGCCAATAGGCAACTTTTAGGAGGGCAAGATGCAAACAAAACAAAACGAAATCCCAGCAAACGAACAAGGCTTTTTCAACCTTATGTCACTGGCCATCACTGCTCTTGTGGCACTTCCAGTTGGTATCGCCTGCTTAGTACTTGGCTTTGGGCTAGGTGATAACCCTTGCGTAATGTGCTGGGCCGAGAGGATCACGATGATAGCTATTAGCCTAATAGCGCTTTTTATCATCAGGTACGGACTAAAGCCTAGCTATCTAGCAGCACTTTTACTAATGGCTTGCTGGGGCATATTTAATGGCTTTATCCACTACAGCCTTGATGGGACATTTGGCGGCTATCTTGACATCAAACAAGGTTTTGGCCTTGAAATTTTAGGTGCCCACACTCAGTTTTGGGTTATGGTTGTTGATTTTTGCGTGATCATATTTTTGGCTTTTATATTTTTGTTTAGCAAAAATTTGGGCCTTATAATGCAAAAAAGCTCAAATGGCGAATATGGCAACTTTCTAAGCTACTTACCACTTGGCAAATTTGCAAATTTAGTCTTTATCGTGATCATCCTTGCAAACTGCGTTCAAGCCTTTATAGCTTCTGGTCCACCACCATATCTAGGATCTAGCACACCGCCTAGAATAAGCCTTGATCCTTCAAAATGGTTCTGGGAGAAAGACCACTGGGATAGCTCGCTTAACTTTAGATTTGACTGGAACCCTGAGCTTCCAGACCTAGCAAAGTAAGGAGTAAAAGATGAAAAAGCTAATATTTTTTATCGCATTAGTAAGCCTTGCTTTTGGTTTTAACTTTGACATGGATAGTAAAAATGGAGCGATCCAAAACGTAAAAGAGCTAGGTCTTAAAGATACGCTCACTCTAAATTTGCAAAACGATAATGCAATAACTGGAGCTGACTATGATGAGGGCAAAAAGCACTTTGCTCTTGTCTCAAACGACAATGAATTTTACATCGCAGATGAGAATTTAAAGCCTCTAAGTTATGCTAAGCACGACCGTCATTTTATAATGGAGATGGAAGCAACAGTCGGAGCTACTTGGTATAAAAAAGAGCTTGGCATGATAAGTTATAACAAGACTTTTGTCTTTTATGAGCCAGCTAGCAACCTTAGCAAAGATGAGCAAAATAGCCAGTGGAGGCACCTATTGGCTGGATATGACGCGTGGAAGCTAAATGACCTTGGCAACAAGGGTAGATTTTCTACCATTAGATCAAAGCAGCAGTACATCTTAGGCTGGGACTACCTAGAGAATGAGAATAAATTTTTCACAGCTAGCGTGCCAAATGACGTTAGAGACTACTGGAGTGTGGCTATATTTGATGGTGACGACAAGATGATCTTAGAAGAATTTATGCCAAAAGCTGGAGCAAATTTGCAGCTAAAAGAAGGTAGAAATTTAAACAACTACTACATTACTGGTGTTGATGTGGAGCCTGGTGCGCTCTATCTTTTAAGCAAAAATTTCTCAACTATTTTAAAGTTAAATTTAACCACCAAAGAGATAGACGAGGCATTTAGTTTTAGTGGGGTAAATAACCCAAGAGCATTAGCAATCAAAGATAATAAATTTTACATCTTCTCACGAGAAGGCAAAGAGAATAAAGTTTTTATCTTTGAGGTGAAATAGCTATCAAATTTAAGGAGAAAACATGCAAAGACGTTCTTTCCTAAAAGGCACCGGAGCAGCTCTAGCAGCAGCTGGGACAGCTCCTAGCCTATTTGGTATGGAGCAATTTGAGGTGGATTTTAACCCAAAATCCTATAAGAACGAGGAAAATGTAGAGTACCACTACCTAACCTGTCCTAGAAACTGCCGTGATGCCTGTTCGATGATCGCTGAGATAAAAGATGGCAAAATGGTAAGCATAAAAGGCGATCCAAAACACCCTCTAACGCAAGGCACAGTCTGCGTCAAGGGTCACACCTATGCCATGCACCTATATAACGCTGACCGCATCATGCACCCTATGAAAAGAGTCGGTAAAAAAGGCGAGGGAAAATGGGAGAAGATAAGCTGGGATCAAGCCTTAAAAGAGATAGCTGCAAAGCTAACTGAGATAAAAGAGAAATTTGGCGGAGAAGCTTTGACCGAGTTTGTCTACTCTGGCAACGAAGGACATATCTCAAAAACTATCGCACCAGGAAATTTCTTTGAAAAATATGGAGCCACAAGACTTGTTAGAAACCCTTGTGACTGGCCAAGATATGCGGGTACTCCTAGCGTTATAGGTACTGACTTCTCAAAAGATGCACTTGAGATCGATGAGAGCGATATGTATATCAGCTGGGGATCAAACGAAGCTTATACAGCCGTACACTGGATAAGATTTGCTCACCGTGTTAAAAAAAGAGGCGGAAAGATCATCGTTATAAATACAATAAGAATTCCTCTAGCAAACCAAGCAGATATGTTTATCCAGCTAAAACCATCTAGCGACCCTGCATTTTGTCTAGCGGTCTGTAAATTTTTAATAGAAGAAGATCTATATGATCATGAATTTGTAGAAAAATACACAACAGGATTTGAAAATCTAGTACACGAGTGCTCACTCTACACCTATGGCGAGCTATCTGAGATGTGCGGAGCAAGTGTAGATCAGATCAAAGTTTTTGCTAGAGAGTACGCTCACGCAAAAGCACCAGCTATCATGCACGGCGATGGCGGACAAAGACACTTTAACGGAGCAAGACTTGTTCGTGCGGTTACATTTTTACCAGTTTTAACTGGCGCCTTGACAAAGCTTGGTGGCGGACTATTTTGGGCATACGTACATGTAAAAGGCTGCTTTAATTTCGACAACTGCATGCCAGATCTCTCTCCAAAAGATAAAGATGGCAAAAAGATAGAAAGACAGCAAGTAAGCTATATAGAATTTGGTAAAGGCATACAAAAAGAAAATCCAACATATCTTGATAAGCCTATAAACACTATCATTAGAGCATGTATCAACTACAACTCAAATTTAATGGTAACAGCACCAAATACAAATTTGATCAAAAAGCGTGTAATGGACGATGACTTCTTTTTGGTTGTAATTGATCCTTACGAAACAGATACCTGTGACTATGCTGACTATGTTCTACCTGGTGTTACATTTATGGAGAGTGAGGATATCCAAAACGACCAAATTTCTGGATACGTCTGTTACAACGCTCAAAGTGTAAAACCTCTTGGTGAAGCTAAGACAAATTTAGAGTTCTTTAACGCTCTTGCAAAAGCGATGGGCTATACAGAAGAGTGCTTTAACTGGGATAGTGAAACGGTTTGCAGACGCTTTTTGGATACAGAATTTGCCAAAAAACAAAATATCACCTATGAAAAACTAAAATCAGTCGGCTGGATCAAACCATTTAGAACGCCTGAAACAATGAAGGATCAGTTTCCGTACTACCCTTATGCGCCAAAAGACAAACTAGTCTTTGGTACAAAGAGTGGAAAATGCGAGCTTTACTCACAAACCTTTAAAGACGCAGGATATCATCCAGTAATAGACCTTGAAACCGACTGGGACTACTATGAAAAGAGCAATAAATTTGGAAAAGACTATCTTAAGAAATATCCGCTTTATTTCATGACGCCGGGTACTCAGCTCCAAGATAACTCAAACTGGGGCAATATGCCTTATATCTTAAAAAGAGTTATCGTTAAGGGCAATGCTGAGCTATTTATGACACGTGAAGATATGGAAGCACGCGGTATCAAAAATGGAGACACAGTTGAGGCAACAAACGAAAAAGGTACAGCCATCTTTACAGCAGTCGAGACAAATCAAATGAACCCAGGCATAGTCTATGCGTGGAACAACATCTGGGTAAAAGTGACTAAATCAAGAACTGGAGCAAATATACTTTGCTCTGATGGTGTTAGCGATCTAGGAAATGGCTCAACCTATACAGCTAGCTTTTGTGAAGTAAAAAAAGCAGCTAAACAAGAGATGTAAAGGGGTCTAAGATGAAAAGAAAACAAGGTTTTTTATTTGATTATAACTTTTGTATAGGCTGCAAGGCTTGTGAAATTTCATGTCAAGTCTATCACAACCAAGATCCAGATATAAACTGGAGACATGTTGATGGCCTTATGATACATGAAGATGGCATAGAAAAAGAGATCTTTATAACTCACTCTTGTCATCACTGCGACGAGCCAGCCTGTATGGATGTCTGCCCAGTTGGGGCTTATATCAAGCTAGAAAATGGTGTCGTACAGCCACTTCATGATAAGTGCATAGGCTGCGGATACTGCTTGATGGCTTGCCCTTATGGCTCTATTACAAAAGGTAAAGACGGTAAAGCTCAAAAGTGTAATCTCTGCGCTGAAAAACTTGAGCGTGGCGAAGAGCCAGCTTGTGTAGCAGGCTGTCCATGTGGAGTACTAAAACTAGTTGATAGCAACGTTAGCGACAGCGCTGGTATGCAAAAAGAGATGCCAGGCTTTAAACACTTCTTTACCAAGCCAAATATCCGCTTTTATCCAAGAATGAAGCGAAACGAATTCATACACTAAAGAGTAAAAGATGGATAAGGTCAAAGAAAAGCTTAGCGTTAGCCTTAGTGTTGAAGACTTTTTAAGGCGATTTTTCTTAGTAGAGCTTAGAGAGCAAAATTTAGATGAGCTCATAAGCCTAAGCCTTAATTTTAGTGATAAATTTAAAAATCATGACTTCATACTTTGGCTAAATAAGTGTAAAGATGATCTAAATTTGCTAGACGAGCTAAGATATGAATTTAATAGGCTATTTGTAGGGCCAAGACACCCAAAAGCTGAGCCATACGAGTCGGTTTATTTTGATTATAAAACGATGTTTGGCGAAAAGACTATGCAGGTGCGTGGCTTTTATAAAAGCTCTGGACTAAAGCTTAGCAAAGAGCAGTTTGATAAATTTCCAGATGATTTCATCGGATACGAGCTGCAATACCTTTACTTTCTAAGTTTCAATGCCTTACAAGCAGACGAAAAAGAGAAAATGGATGAAATTTTACATAAAAAATATGACTTCATCCGCACTCATCCGTTTGAGTGGTTTTATAAATTTAGCTCTCGCTGTAAGGAGGCTACAAATTTAGAAGCCTATGTGAGCTTTGCTGATTTTTTAAATTTATATCTTGAAAACGAGATAGAGCAGTCAAGAGCTCTTCTAACTTTTAAGAGTTAAAGGATAGATAATGGAACAAACAACTTGGGGATGGCTCATAGTCATATATCTGTTTTTAGGTGGTTTAGGTGCTGGGGCATTTTTGTGCTCGGCTTTAGCCTATAAAGGCTTTTTGGGCAAGCTCGATGAGAAATTTTACAAATTTGGATTTTTGCTAGCGCCAATAGCGGTCATAGTTGGAACTGTACTTTTGCTATTTGACCTAGCACCAAGTGCGGCGATCAATCCAGCTAAGATCATAGGTCTTTACACAAGACCAGTTTCTATAATGAGTATCGGCACATATCTTCTAACATTTTTCATAATAGTTAGCGTGCTCGTGCTTTTACAAGTTAAAAAAGCTGGCAAAATTTGCGATATGATGCTTAGTTTTGGCTCGCTACTTGCAATTGGAGTGATGGGTTATACTGGACTACTTTTGTATGTTGTAAAAGCGATCCCACTATGGGCAAGCATATGGCTACCGATTTTATTTACGATCTCCGCGATCTCTACAGGGCTTAGCGCAAATGCCGCCGCTACGCTAAATGCGGGGCACGGGCTAAGCCAATGCGCGCATAAATTTCACGTCGTTTTAGTCGCACTTGAGATTGTTGCGGTACTAGCGCTATTTGCTAGCGTGAGAAGCGAGGCTGCGGGCATGGCTAGCGTGACTAAGATAGTCAGCGGCTCGCTTGCGCCGATGTTTTGGATAGGCTTTATAGTGCTTGGTCTTGCACTGCCATTAATTGGCGGCAGTAAATTTATGCTACAAAGATGTAGCGTGACAAAAGACGGAGCAGTATGCGGATGTAGCGAAGGCGTTAAAAGCTGCGTATATAATGAATATGGTGTTTTAATCGGCGGTTTTTGCCTAAGAGCATTTATCGTTCTTGGAGCAATTTATATATTTTAATAAACTTTCTCCCTTTAAAACTAGGTCAGATAGAATCTGGCCTAGCTATCTAATCATTTCTCGCCAAGTGGCCAGTAAACAACTGGTTTAGCTCCAAGTCTTGCCTCACCATGATACATACCAAGCTTATCTTTAGTCCAAGCAAAGCCAGTCTTACCAAGTTTATCGATAGAGATGATACCGCCACTACCGCCTAGTGCTGCTACCTCTTTTACAGCCTCTTCGGCTGCTTTTTGCACATCTGAAGTTTTGTATTTATAAAGAGCTGAGACCTCATGAGCAGCATTTACGCGCATATAGATATCACCTGTGCCTGTGCAAGAGACTGCCACTGAATCATTATCTGCATAGGTTCCAGAGCCAATTATCGGACTATCACCTATACGGCCAGTCATTTTATTTGTCATGCCACCAGTACTTGTTGCTGCAGCTAGGTTGCCATTTTTATCAAGAGCTATCGCTCCAACAGTACCGAGATATGGACGCTCATATAAATTTAGTGAGGTTTTCTTTGTCTTTTCACTATCAAGCATGAGCTTTTGTTTCTCTTTAGCCCTTTGGAGTGCGTCATATCTAAACTGCGTGAAAAAGTACTTTTGATCAACCATCTCTAGGCCGTTTTCTTTGGCTAGTTTGTCAGCTCCATCGCCAGCAACAAGCGTGTGCCAAGTCTTATCCATTACGACTCTTGCGCCAAGGATTGGGTTTTTGATATGTCTTGCCATCGCAACTGCGCCTGCTTTTTTAGTAGAACCGTCCATAATAGAAGCGTCTAGCTCATTAAAGCCATCAGCTGTAAATACTGCGCCCTTGCCAGCATTGAAATTTGGATCGTCTTCTAACACCATAATGGCTGCCGTCACTGCATCCATCGCGCTACCACCCTTTTCAAGCACAGCTTGGCCGGCCAAAAGCGCCTTTTTCATAGGCTCTTCACGCACTTTAAACTCATCTTTAGTAAGCTCAAGTCCGCTAGTGCCACCATGTATGACTATGACGGGACTAAATTTATCCTCTGCGTTTAAGAGTGAGCCTGCGAATAAGGCAACGCCAGCTGCTACAAAAACAGCTTTTGAAAATGCTAGTTTCATACGCTCTCCTTTAAAGAAATTTGATAAATCTTAAGAAAATAATATAACTTAATACTTTTCGTTTAGCTTAATATAAGTATACACTTTTGCATGAGGCAGTGTTAAATTTAATAAATTTAGCATCGCGTTCGTTTGTGTGTAATAAAACTTTAGCAAGAACAATAAATACATAAACTATCAACGCATCACCTCAAAAATGACTTTTTGAAGATCAGCTTAGAGCTTGCTAATATCAAATGGCTAAATGATAAATCTTATTTAAAAGGTAAAAAGAACAGTTAAAAATATGGGGTAAATAGCGTTAAGATCGTTATTTTAGCAGATGGGGACATGGAGTAAAAATAGGAAACTCAAAATGCAAAATTTAGGCATTTTTTGCATTTGAAAGTCTAAAGCTTCAAATAGCTTCAAAGTCCCTTTAAGCAACTCCTTTTTCTGTTATGCGTCACGACCCATACAATAGCGCAATTTTCTAAATTTTTGCCGTCTATTATGATAGGTTTATACTCTTCATTATCCAAAAATAGAGTTATAACATCCGCTATCTGATTTTTTTCTAATAGTTTTACGAATACGCCGCCGCATATTTATGACGTGTACATTGCAGCTTATTATGTCACCTGTATTTGCCGCACTTATAAAAAGAAGTTCACCATTAGCAAATACCATGCTGTCGCCTTTGGCATTAATAACATGATAAGGTTCGGGTATTTTTTAACAACCAATGGAATAAATATCCCAAATTTTATGATCGCATATATTAGAACTTTAATCTAACTACCTAAAACCCAGTTCGAAAAAATCAGATTATAAACTATAAGCTTGAAGAAATTAATATAAAAACAAGTAAAAGAATTTAATACTTTAATACTTAAATAGAAATAAACACCAATAAAAACAAGATTAATAACATAAGAATTAAAGCAGACTAACAACAAAGCCCGCAACGACCTACTTTTCCAACATCCCAGTAAGGGAGAGTATCATCAGCCAGGACGAGCTTAGCTTCTTGGTTCGAGATGGAGCAAGGCGTTTCCTCGTCTGTATAGTCACGGGCAGTGTTAAATAAAAGATATAATAGCTAAATCTCTTATTTAACACTACTAGATAAAGTTAAAAGTCATAAACAAAGTTTTGTAAAAACATATCTTATTAAGTTTTTATCCTTAACAAGGAAGTGATGCTTATTAAAAGATAAGCAGACGAGCTATTAGTACTGGTCAGCTAAAGGACTTTCATCCATTACACACCCAGCCTATCAAACACATAGTCTATATGAGCTCTTAAAAGAAGATTCATCTTGGAGTTGGCTTCCTGCTTAGATGCTTTCAGCAGTTATCACATCCCAACATAGCTACCGAGCGGTGCCCTTGGCAGGACAACTCGTACACCAGTGGTTGGTTCGACCCGGTCCTCTCGTACTAGGGTCAACTCTCCTCAATCTTCTTGCGCCCACGGCAGATAGGGACCGAACTGTCTCACGACGTTCTGAACCCAGCTCGCGTACCGCTTTAAATGGCGAACAGCCATACCCTTGGGACCTGCTCCAGCCCCAGGATGCGATGAGCCGACATCGAGGTGCCAAACCTCCCCGTCGATGTGAGCTCTTGGGGGAGATCAGCCTGTTATCCCCGGGGTACCTTTTATCCTTTGAGCGATGGCCCTTCCACACAGAACCACCGGATCACTAAGACCGACTTTCGTCTCTGCTTGACGTGTATGTCTCGCAGTTAAGCTGGCTTATGCCTTTATACTCTACGAACGATTTCCAACCGTTCTGAGCCAACCTTTGTAAGCCTCCGTTACATTTTGGGAGGCGACCGCCCCAGTCAAACTACCCACCAGACATTGTCCTACTTGAGGATAACTCAAGCTAGTTAGCTATCAGAATAAAAAAGAGCGGTATCTCAACAATGGCTCACCATAAACTGGCGTCTATGGATCAAAGCCTCCCGCCTATCCTGCACATTTTTATCCCAATAGCAGTGTCAAGCTGTAGTAAAGGTCCACGGGGTCTTTCCGTCTTGCCGCGGGTAGGAGGAATTTTCACCTCCACTACAATTTCACTGGATCCCTCTTCGAGACAGCTCCCATCTCGTTACGCCATTCATGCAGGTCGATATTTAATCGACAAGGAATTTCGCTACCTTAGGACCGTTATAGTTACGGCCGCCGTTTACTCGGGCTTCGATCAAACGCTTCGCAGAGCTAACGTCATCAATTAACCTTCGAGCACCGGGCAGGCGTCACACCCTATACATCCTCTTACGAGTTAGCAGAGTGCTGTGTTTTTGGTAAACAGTCGGGAGGGACTCTTTGTTGTAACCTTCAATGCTTACGGAGTAAATCCTTCACAAAGTTAGGCACACCTTATACCGAAGATACGGTGCTATTTTGCAGAGTTCCTTGAAGAGAGTTCTTCCACGCGCCTTAGAATACTCATCCCACCCACCTGTGTCGGTTTACGGTACGGGCAACTATAACTAAACTTAGAAACTTTTCTTGGCTCGACAGTATCAAGGATTTACGATTCATTCCGAAAAACTTCACGTACCTGTAAGGCCTCGGCTTAAAGGAGTTCGGATTTACCTGAACTCCAACCTGCACCTTTCGACCAGCACTACCATCCGCTGGCTCCTCTAACTCTAAGCGTCCTTCCATCGCACATTATAGTTGGCATTGGAATATTAACCAATTTTCCATCGCATACCCCTTTCGGACTTTGCTTAGGACCCGGCTAACCCTACGATGACGAGCATCGCGTAGGAAACCTTGGGTTTACGGCGTTGGGGATTCTCACCCCAATTATCGCTACTCATGCCTGCATGCTCACTTGTATTCGCTCCAGCACTCCTTACCGGTATACCTTCAACGCAAATACAACGCTCTCCTACCACTTAGTAAAACTAAGTCTAAAGCTTCGGTACTCATTTTAGCCCCGTTATATTTTCCGCGCAGAATCACTAGACCAGTGAGCTATTACGCTTTCTTTAAAGGATGGCTGCTTCTAAGCCAACCTCCTGGTTGTTTAAGTAACTCCACATCGTTTTCCACTTAAATGAGATTTAGGGACCTTAGCTGTTAGTCTGGGTTGTTCCCCTCTCGACGACGGATTTTATCACTCGCCGCCTGACTGCCATGATTACACACTAGGTATTCGGAGTTTGATAGGGTTTGGTACATTGGTGTATGCCCTAGCCCATTCAGTGCTCTACCCCCTAGTGTTACTACATGACGCTATACCTAAATATATTTCGGAGAGAACCAGCTATCACGATGTTTGATTGGCCTTTCACCCCTATCCACAAGTCATCCCATAGCTTTTCAACGCTAGCGGGTTCGGTCCTCCACCGGCTCTTACACCGGTTTCAACCTGCTCATGGATAGATCACATCGTTTCGGGTCTGCAACGTCTGACTAAACGCCCTATTAAGACTCGCTTTCGCTACGGCTCCGGGTTTCCTTAACCTCGCCAGACATCACAACTCGCAGGCTCATTATGCAAAAGGCAGTCCATCACCCTGATAAATCATAGGGCTCTGAATGATTGTAAGCAAATGGTTTCAGGTTCTATTTCACTCTGATCACCTCAGTTCTTTTCACCTTTCCCTCACGGTACTTGTGCACTATCGGTCTAGTAGTAGTATTTAGGGTTGGATAGTGGTCTACCCAGCTTCAGACAGAATATCACGTGTTCCGCCCTACTCAGGATACTGCTAAGTAAAACAAAGCTTTCATATACGGGGGTATCACCCTCTGTGCCTAACCTTTCCAGGTTGTTCTATTAGCTAAGTTTAGTCTATATTGCAGTCCTACAACCCCACTAGTAAACTAGTGGTTTGCCCTCTTACGCGTTCGCTCGCCGCTACTAGCGTAATCTCTTTTGATTTCTTTTCCTGAGGGTACTAAGATGTTTCAATTCCCCTCGTTCGCTCCGTTATACGGTAACTAATATCTCTATTAGTTGGGTTGCCCCATTCAGAAATTCCCGGATCAAAGCCCCTTGACGGCTCCCCGAGACTTATCGCAGCCTGGCACGTCTTTCATCGCCTCTACTAGCCAAGGCATCCACCACTTGCTCTTTGTAGCTTACCTTTTCTATATTAGATTATTCTAATTCGCATCACTTCCTTGTTAAAGATAACTTTAGTTACTACATTTAAATTCTAACTCTCAAGACGGAAAGCATTGACTACTATTTAGATAAGTTTTAAATCCTAAATAGATTGTGATGTCAAACTTTTGCATTAAATGCAAAGAGAATAGAAATTTAAATCTTTAACAAGTCCTGTAAAATTGTTTTTAAAACTTGCTTGTGACTATTAACAATATTAATTAAAAGAACATTTAGACTTCGCAGACTAGCAAGCTAGTCTTTACGACCAAAGAGTTACACCCTTTGGAAACCCCTAAAGCACAAAGTTGCTTTCGGCAACTTCGTAATCAATAAAGATTAAGACACTTAAAAGTCTAAAGTAAATGTTTCTAAAAACACTTAATATAGACTTTTACTGTTAAACTATTTTATGGTGGAGAATAGCGGGATCGAACCGCTGACCTCCTGCGTGCAAAGCAGGCGCTCTCCCAGCTGAGCTAATTCCCCAATTAAATTCTCTGGTGGGCCTAACAAGACTTGAACTTGTGACCTCACCCTTATCAGGGGTGCACTCTAACCAGCTGAGCTATAGGCCCCTATAGGTCTATCAATCTTTCAAAACTAAACAAGGATGATTGAGAATATCTTTCTTATAGATATCTTGTGAGAGAATATCTATATGTACTCTAGAAAGGAGGTGATCCAACCGCAGGTTCTCCTACGGTTACCTTGTTACGACTTCACCCCAGTCGCTGATTCCACTGTGGACGGTAACTAATTTAGTATTCCGGCTTCGAGTGAAATCAACTCCCATGGTGTGACGGGCGGTGAGTACAAGACCCGGGAACGTATTCACCGTAGCATGGCTGATCTACGATTACTAGCGATTCCGGCTTCATGGAGTCGAGTTGCAGACTCCAATCCGAACTGGGACATATTTTATAGATTTGCTCCATCTCGCGATATTGCTTCTCATTGTATATGCCATTGTAGCACGTGTGTCGCCCCGGACATAAGGGCCATGATGACTTGACGTCGTCCACACCTTCCTCCTCCTTACGAAGGCAGTCTCATTAGAGTGCTCAGCCGAACTGTTAGCAACTAATGACGTGGGTTGCGCTCGTTGCGGGACTTAACCCAACATCTCACGACACGAGCTGACGACAGCCGTGCAGCACCTGTCTTAACATTTCTGCAAGCAGACACTCTTCTATCTCTAGATGATTTGTTAGATATCAAGTCCGGGTAAGGTTCTTCGCGTATCTTCGAATTAAACCACATGCTCCACCGCTTGTGCGGGTCCCCGTCTATTCCTTTGAGTTTTAATCTTGCGACCGTACTCCCCAGGCGGTATACTTAATCCGTTAGGTGCATTACTGCCAAGACTAGCTTAGCAACAACTAGTATACATCGTTTAGGGCGTGGACTACCAGGGTATCTAATCCTGTTTGCTCCCCACGCTTTCACGCATTAGCGTCAGTTGAGTTCCAGCAGATCGCCTTCGCAATGGGTATTCCTGGTGATCTCTACGGATTTTACCCCTACACCACCAATTCCATCTGCCTCTCCCTCACTCTAGATTATCAGTTTCCCAAGCAGTTCTATGGTTAAGCCATAGGATTTCACAAGAGACTTGATAATCCGCCTACGCGTCCTTTACGCCCAGTGATTCCGAGTAACGCTTGCACCCTCCGTATTACCGCGGCTGCTGGCACGGAGTTAGCCGGTGCTTATTCGTTAGGTACCGTCATTGTTCTTCCCTAACAAAAGGAGTTTACGCTCCGAAAAGTGTCATCCTCCACGCGGCGTTGCTGCTTCAGGGTTTCCCCCATTGAGCAATATTCCCTACTGCTGCCTCCCGTAGGAGTCTGGACCGTGTCTCAGTTCCAGTGTGACTGATCATCCTCTCAGACCAGTTATGCGTCATAGCCTTGGTGAGCCATTACCTCACCAACTAGCTGATACAATATAGCCTCATCCTACACCGAAGAACTTTCCCTATCTAACTTATGTTAGATAGGAGTATAGAGTATTAGCAGTCGTTTCCAACTGTTGTCCTCTAGTGTAGGGCAGATTAGCTATACATTACTCACCCGTGCGCCACTAACTCATAAGAGCAAGCTCTTACTCGTCCGTTCGACTTGCATGTATTAGGCACGCCGCCAGCGTTCACTCTGAGCCAGGATCAAACTCTCCATATTAATTACCTATCTAATAGATAGGATTTTTATTATGAAGTTTTTAATCAAAAAAACTTTTAGTTTTTATATTAGTTTGTCTAATCTATTATTTAATCATAATAGACTGGCTCAATCGATCACTTGTTTAGATTTCAAAGATTGACTAATAGTTTAACAATTGTAAGTTAAAAGAACAACGATAAGAAAAAGGCTTTATTAACGTTGAAGTTAAAGGTGGTTTCTCGTTTCGTGAGCTGGAATTATATATGAGGGATGCTTAAAGGTAGTTGAAATAATTGCAAAATATTTTACAAATTTAAATTTTATTTCTGATACATAAGCTTCCTTGCTCTCCGTTTGATTTAACGCCGCCACTTTGATAGCAAATTTACCTCTATGATTACATAGGCTGTGTTACTTCGTCCTTGATCTCAACAGTAACAGTTGTTCCGCTAGTATCATTTGTATATGCGGTATAGCCGTCAGTTGATGCACCCTTTTGCCAACCAGTATCTTTAAATTCTACTTTATCTCCAGCATCAGCTGTTATTTTTAGAGTATTATCACCATCTGTTAAGCTTATAACATCACTTAGTTTTACGCTTAAAGTAGTATTTTGGCTCTTGTTAGAGATATTAAGCTCTTCAAAGTTGTGTGCTTGGCTTGCAATACTATCTAAATTTATAGATGTTCCTGGATTAGTGATAGCTAGTTTGTCATAGCCAGTACCACCGTTGATGTCGTTGTTATTGCCTTTGATCCAGCCAACTGTTATAGTATCATTACCATCACCTAAATTTATCTTAGAATTTATGACATAGCCTCCAGCTTCTATAACATCATCGCCACTTCCAGTTGTGACTTTCGAGTTATCTATGTTTGTGCCAACTTTTAGTTTATTATTTCCGTCACCTAGATATACACCATATTCTTCATTTGTTCCTGCGATCTTACCGCTAGCATTCCATATATAACCTCTTACTTCTACATTGTCATCGCCACTTCCAGTTGTGACTTTAGAGTTATCGATATTAGTTCCAACATCAAGCTTATTATTACCATCACCTAGATCTACTATTGACTTACCAGTTATATAACCATCTCCATTGGTAAATTTATTATTCGCCTCGTCAAAGCCGGTTTTAACTATATCATCACCACTACCCATTTGAACTTTAGAGCCAGATATATTTGAATAAACACTTAAATAATTGTCCCCATCACCTAGGTTAATCTCAGATCCATCAGTGACATAACGACTACCGTGGTTTGCGGTTCCGACTACTACCTTGTCATTGCCGCTACCACCTATAATGGTTCCAGTATCAACATCCGTGCCTATTCCTAGTTCATTGTTATAATAGCGAGCTCCATTGCTATTAACTATATGGCTAGCTACTTTACTATCTGAAGCTGTGTTGCCAACAGTATCGCTTATCTCGACACTTATTTTTTCATTAGGGCTAATAGTTCTTGTTAAATTTACCTTCCCATCAAATTTTCCATTAGCATCAGTAGTAGCTCTACCTATCTCATGGTCATTTGCATCTTTGATGATAAATTCTCTATTGTCTTCATCTGAGCTAACTGAGATACGAACAGTTTTAGTTAGTTTGGCATCACTTTCACCTAGATTAATGATACCTTTATTGCCCAGAATACCTCCTAAGTATCCTCCTATACTTATCTTATCATTTCCTTTACCAGCTAGTACTTCAGCGCCACCTGTAACATTACCACTAACATTAAGAATATCATTGTGGTCACTAAGAGGCATTTTTCCACCTGTTAAATTTCTTACTGGCAATGGCATAGTTCCTGCACCTGGTAAGCTACTACTATCTGCAACAAGATCAACACTTTCTAGTGTGATACTTACATGAGTATCTATATCTATTGCATACTCGCCACTTGTCTTGCTAGAGCCACCGATAGTTGCTTTGGCTGTAAATTTATGCTCGCCGTCATTTAGTGGGGTGCTAGGTGTAAAGCTCCAGTTACCATCTTTGTCAGCTGTAGTTGTACCCAAAGAGTGTGTACCATCAAAAATTTCGATCGTAGCAAATTTATCTGCTTTGCCTATCAACTCTGGAGTTTTATCATCTGTTTTTCCACCTTTTGATATGTCGCCTGTTATGCTACCAAAATCATCATGTACGGTTGTGATAGTAACATCTTTAACATTTACAGTCTCACGGAAGACATAATTTGCAATGTCGCTTGCGCTATCATTGCCATTTAGGTTAAGATGATCTGTGATGGTCGCATCAACACGAGTTGCGTGAACAAAACCAGCTTCATCTCTACTATATAGAGTTATTTCAGATACATCTATAGCACTGTTATTTACTGATGGGATACCTGCATGTATGACATTACCGCTTGCATCAACCTCGTCAAATGTCACAGTACCATCAGCCGCTTTGTGGATAACAAATGTCTTTACAGCAGTTGGAGCTGGATTATCATCTGGATATTTTACTACGCCAGTATCTGCATAAATTTTGTTATAGTCAGTTATAGCAACTGTTAGTTTATCGCCATCTGAGAAGATACTTGGTAGCTTGATACGTGCTGTTGTGTGGTGTATATCACCATCTAGTCCAGCATATTCCATTTTCATGCCAATAGATCCAGGTCCACCATTGCCTACTACAGCTGGATCAAATTCTTTGCTGCCTTCTACAAACATAACAGTTGGGGCTTGCATGCTTTCTCTACTTATATACCTAGAATTCATACCCATACTCGAATCATCTTCGCCTGTTATTTTTACTTCTATACCACGTGAATGTGTATGATCATAGTTGGCTGTTGGCATATCGTGGATATCTATACCAAATTTCTCGCCAGCGCCATTTGTAGATGTAAGACCTGATTTTATAGGTGTCTTATCAGTCTCTGAAGTGATCTGATCAACCGTCATAGAGCCATCAGCTGCTTTATGAACTAAGAAATACTTATAAGCAGTCGTATCTGTGCCACCTGTTGCAGCTAAAGATGCAGCACTAGGTCCAAAACCATATTTTACGGTTATAACGTCGCCATCTTGGATATTGTCAGGTAATGATATACGAGCTGTGGTGTGGTTTATGTCACCATCAAGTGCAGCCGTGGCTCTATTATACCTCCTAGTAGTATCTATATTGCCAGTTTTCATATCGCTTAAAACATTACCATTCTTATCAAGCTCTACAAATTCAACGTCAGCCATTTTGACATTTTCAAATTTAACACTTGAAGTAGCTTTAAGAGTTGTGCCTTCTAGCTCAGCTGTGATACTAGCTGCATTTCCGAGGGCTGTTTGATAGTGGTTATAGTCGTAGCTAACCTTTATGCCATTATCGCCGTCAAATGCATTGTTGCCTTTTGTATCTACAACGCTTGTAATATTGCCACTAGCATCTTTATGAACTGTGTAATAGTCATTTATGCCAGTGCCTATGACATGTATCTTGCTGCTGTCCTTTGCAAGGTTTGGTATGCTGATAGTTGCAGTAGCTTTTGCGCCACCCTCGGCATAGTTCTCGCCTCTTGTGATAGTGCCATTGCCATCTGCATCATCATTAAATTTGATAGTAAATTTATCTGGAGCAGTAGTCTCGCCTGTGGCTGTGTTGCCAGCGCCATCAGTGGCCTTTGCGATCACTGGAGTGTTGTCTTTTGTCGCATTGTCGCTGATAGTGACCTTGCCACTATGTGGATCAAGCTTGAAAGCACCTGTTGGAGCTGTCGTCTTGCCAGATGTGCTATCTACGACCCAGCCGGCGCTTGGGTTTTTGACCACGGTTATAGTTTGCGTGTTGCCACCATTATCTGTGTATGAAATTTCAACCTTTGTCGCGTCATTGTCGTGAGGCACTACATCAACTGTGCCGTCAGCCTTTGGGGTGAGATCTACTTGTGGCGGTACAACGTCTGATACTGGAGTAGTAACTGGTGTACCATTGCCTGCATCATCTTTTGGAGTAACTTTTACCTCAGTACCTGGTTTTAGTGGTTTATTATCTGGTGTAGGAACACTAAATGTACCATCAGGATTTACTGGAACTGTAACTGGGGTATGACCAGGAATTTCAACAATTACAGTGGTATTTGGATCTGGGTTTGGAACCTTACCAGTTACTACTGTTGAAGTGTTGTTAATTGGATCTAGAGTTACTGTTGGGATAGTAGTATCTACAAAACCAGTGTCACCACCAGCATTATCGGCTGCGCCGCTTACGCCGCCTATCCTCTCAGCACCTCTTGCGCTGTTTAGGTCGCCTATAGAGCGAAAATTTTCATTGATATTTGAGTAGTGACCGCCCTCATCAAACGACGCTGCACCAAGGCTAACGCCATCTCCACCACCAGCTGCGGCTGCGTTACCACCAGCGGCAGTCTCCTCTAGTTTTGTTAGATCTTCGCCGTTTAACAACGCTTTTTGCAAGTCACTAACATCGGCTACTTTATTTGAATTTTGTCCTGCGGCTACATTTTCATCAAGCTTTAACGACTCATCACCCAAGATGGTGACATCTTTGCCATTGTCCATTGAAACTACGGCTTTAGAAGAAGCTGAAGAGGTCTTTATAACCTCCCCAAGATATAAAGCGTCGCCAACTTTTAAAACGCGGCTAACGCCATTTTGATCTACAGCTACTACTAAGCCTGAGATTTGTTTGATTACTCCTACTTGAGTTTGCATGTCTATCCTTATCGTAAAATAAATTTTACGTAATTTTAAGACATTTTAATCCTCTTTGTATATTGTACTTGGGTACAGTTGTGATATTATTGTGCTGCGATAACCTCAATTTCTACAAGTGCATCTTTTGGCAAAGTCTTCACAGCCACCGTGCTTCTGGCTGGATATGGCTCTTTGAAAAATTTAGCGTATGTGACATTTACTTTAGCAAAATCTGCCATATCTGCTAAAAAGATCGTAGTCTTTACGACATTATCAAAACTAAGTCCAGCCTCAGCCAAAATGTTTTGTAAATTTGTAAGTGATTGCTCGGCTTGTGCCTCTACATTGCTACCTGCAAACTCACCTGCTGGTGTGACGCCAAGCTGACCTGAGATAAATAAAAATCCATTCGCGCTAATCGCCTGAGAGTACGGTCCGATCGCTTGTGGAGCGTTTTTTGTTGAAATTTGTTTTTTCATATCTTCTCCTTTAAATTTTGGCAAAATCCTACTATAAATTTCTAAATTTTTAGGCACCAAAGGCTATAATGAGCAAAATTTCAAAAGGACAAAGATGCAAATAACCCTTGCACCAAACGAATTTTTAGATGACTACGTGCTTGGCGCTCAGCTTGCCAAAAACGCCGGCATCTCATCAAACGCCTATCTCTTTTGGAAAAATGCCATCAGCGCTAAATTTGAAAACTCACGCATCGTTTTTCTTAGAAAAAAGAGCGTCCCAGAGAAATTTGCAAGCGCTTTGCAAGCTTGCACGCCGTTAAATGGTCTTGTGCCAACTGGCGTTTTTTGCTCATTTACCTCGCTTGCCCCCTCGCACCTTGTGGCAAAAAATGGCTCTAAAATTTATGATCTTTTTGAATTTCATGAAATTTGCGGTATCAAATTTTTAAATTTAAAGAAATTTTATGATGATTTAAAGCTTAACTACTCGTATAGGATTTACATCGAAAAGTGCAAATTTTTCTCGCCAGCGCCATTTGAAAAGCGCATAAAACTAACTGAGACTATGTGTCTTGGCTACTACTAGCCACCTCGTAAACGATTAGCGCTTCGGTTTTATAGCCACCACATCCATCTTTATATAGTAAAATTTCGTCGTTTTCTCTTTTGGCGTAAATTTTAATGTGAGCGGAGTTTGTGCTTTCATCGTAGTCTTCGTATATAAATTTAAACTCCTCACTACCCAGCGTGATAAACTGCAGCGCCTGAAACGAAACAGCAAGCACTATCTCCTCGCTAATGCCACTTGTTCTAAATTTATCAGCCAGCTTCACTACAAAAAACCCCACATCGCTAAAATACTCCTCGCAGCTCTCATACTCGCTTTCAAAAACTACTATCTCATTTATCGACCACTCATTTTGCGTCTTGTTTTGCTCAAATTTCTGCCTTTTTCTTATGGCAGCTTTTAAAAATATCCCTTGCGGTTTTGAGACAAAGCCCTCTTCTAAAATTTGCTTTAGCTTTAAATTTATAATCTCGCTTTTGGTTTTGGTAAAAAATTTAAGTAGTGGCTTTGCTTGATCGTTGCAAAAAGTTTTCATTTTAGGAGAAATTCCGCTAGCTTAGGCTGCTAGCGGATCAAATTTAGATTTTTTTGTAAGGTGCTTGACCGACTTCGTAGAAGTTATTGCCCTCGCAGTCGATAGCGACTATCGCTGGGAAGTCCTCTACTGTGAGCCTTGCGACTGCCTCTGGTCCTAGCTCTGGATATGCCAAGACTTCATATTTTTTGATACTTTGGCTAATGACCGCTCCGATGCCGCCGATAGCGACCATATAAACACAGCATGATTTTTTCATCGCATCAACCACTGCATCATTGCGATATCCCTTGCCGATCATGCCATTTATGCCAACTTCGTTTATCATAGTTGGTGTGTATTTGTCCATTCTGCCGCTTGTTGTTGGGCCTGCTGCACCGATAGCTTGGTTTGGTTTAGCTGGTGTTGGCCCGACGTAGTAGATAGTTTCGCCTTTTAGCTCAACTGGTAGCTTCTCGCCACGTGCTAGAGCCTCTGTTAGCGCCTTGTGAGCGGCGTCACGAGCAGCGATGATAGTGCCTGAGATTAGGACATTGTCGCCTGCTTTTAGGCTTTTTACCACCTCTTTATCAAATGGTGCTGTTATTCTTTTTACTTCTGACATGTTATCTCCTTAAAGCTCGGCGTCTGCGTGGCGTGCAGCGTGGCAGTTGATATTTATGGCTACTGGTAGGCCTGCGATGTGGGTTGGATACCACTCGACATTTACTTTTATAGCAGTTGTATCGCCGCCAAGTCCTTGAGGACCGACGCCTGTTTTGCTGGCAAGCTCAAGAAGCTCATCTTCAAGTTTTGCATATCTTACATCGGCATTTTTGCTATCTACTGGACGAACTGCAGCTTGCTTGGCTAGAAGTGCCGCTTTATCCATAGTGCCGCCTATGCCAACGCCTATTGTCATTGGAGGGCAAGCGTTTGGTCCAGCATATTTTACAGCCTCTAAAAATACCTTTTTAACGCCCTCTATGCCATCAGCTGGCACAAGCATTTTTAGTATTGATTTGTTCTCACTACCAAAGCCCTTTGGAGCGACTTTTATCTTTAGCTTATCTCCTGGCACGATCCTAGTGTGGATGACCGCTGGAGTGTTGTTTGTAGTGTTTTTTCTCTCAAAAAGCGGCTCAGCAACGACTGATTTTCTAAGATAGCCTTCAGTGTAGCCCTTCGCAACACCTTCATTGATCGCATCTTCGATATATCCGCCTTCTATATGCACGTCTTGACCGATCTCTACAAAGACAACTGTCATACCTGTATCTTGACAAATAGGTGCAACGCCCTCTTCTGCTAGCTTGGCATTTTGCAAAATTTTACCCAAGATATCTTTACCTAGAGATGAGCTCTCAGTGGTTTGAGCTTTTGTAAAAGCAGCCTTTAGATCTGGTGTAACGACGTAACAGGCTTGTTTGCAAAGCTTTGCAACAGTCTCTTTTATATCTTTTACGTTTACCGTTCTCATTTATCCTCCTCGTAAAAAACAATTTTTAATTATATAAATTATATGTAAAATTTAAGATTAAATTATAATATTAAATTTAATCACCCAACATCGGTGTTTAAATACTCTTAAGCAACTTTGGATAAACTACAACAAACTTAAATTTCAAAGGAAAAGTTATGAATTCGTTAGTCATCGTGATACTTGTTATCGCAGTCATTTTTGTCTTTTTCATCAGCCTTTACAACTCACTTGTTGCAAAGCAAAACCAGGTAAAAAGCGTGGAGGCTGGCATCGACGCACAGCTAAAAAGAAGATATGACCTCATACCAAATTTAGTAGCTACTGCAAAAGAGTACATGGTGCATGAAAAAGGCCTACTAGAAAACATCACTGCCCTTAGAGAGAGTGCTAGAAGCGCCTCTACAAATGAGGAGAAATTTGAGCTAAATAACAAAATTTCAAGCTTGCTAAATGGTTTAAGAGTAAGCGTAGAAAACTATCCTGATCTAAAAGCAAATCAAAATTTACTTCACATCCAAAGCACACTAAATGAGATTGAAGAGCAAATTTCAGCTGCCAGACGTGCTTACAACTCAGCTGTTGAAATTTACAACAACGCCACACAGATGTTTCCTTCAAACATCGTAGCTTCAATGTTTGGCTTTCACAAAGATGTGTTTTTTGATATCCCTGAAAATGAAGCAGTTGCTCCAAACGTCGGTGATCTTTTTAAAAAATAAGGCATAAAAATGCAAGCAGACGAACTAAAAGGCCTTGATCTAAGCGATCTTGACGAGCTTGAAAAAGAGCGTCTTGCCATGGGGCAAAAAGCCTTTAAAATGATCGTTTATGGCTTTCTTGGCATCATAGTTGTAAGTGGTTTTTTGGCATCACTGCACCTTGGAAATTTATTTTTCTTTTTGCTAATCGGCGGAGTTTTTTATCTTGGCAAGACGATAAATGGGCTAAAAAACGAGCTTATAGCAAAATTTAAACAAAAAGTAGTTGGCGTCATCGTAAAAAACTATGGTCTAAATTTCAGCGCAAATGGCGGGCTAAGTTTGGATGATTTTTTTAAAATTTATGACGCTGACGTAAATAGACACTACGCAGAAGATATGATCTACGGACAGATCGATGAGACGCAGTTTAAGCTTTGTGATTTTTATGCGGCAAAAGAGACGCAAGGCGAGAAACGCACCACAACAACGGTAAAATTTCAAGGCATTTTGCTAAAGGCTGAGTTTAAAAAAGAGCTAAACGCCACGATCTACGTCTGCGATAAAAAGCAAACTTCTGATCTAAGAAGCGATGGCGAGCAAGCGACGATGGATAATCCTAAATTTAATGAGCTCTTTAAAACCTACACGACCGATCAGATCGCCGCTAGATACGCTCTGACGCCAAAGCTGATGGAAAATTTAACCACTCTAAGAACTAAATTTAACGCCCCACTCT
Organism: Campylobacter concisus; assembly: GCF_003048375.1. NCBI lineage: Bacteria > Pseudomonadati > Campylobacterota > Epsilonproteobacteria > Campylobacterales > Campylobacteraceae > Campylobacter > Campylobacter concisus. Next base: position 1,768,550 of record NZ_CP021642.1, read on the forward strand.
CGGCAGTGTTTTTAAAAAATGAAATTTTCATCGCGATCGATCTTAGAAAGGACAGCTTTGAGCCTGATCTTAAAAAGCCGATAAACAGCAACGAGAGCGTGCAAAACTACATCGCAGGAGTTAGCGACTTTGTGGAGATCGTGCGTGATCTGGAGCTAAACAAAAACATCTGGAAGAGCTAAATTTATAAAATGCCAGATAAGACAAAGCTCAAAGAAGGCGACATATTTTACGTCTATAATGATTACTACAAGAGATATTTCTTTGGCAAAATCTTAGTTGATATTAAAAACCGCCTTGTAAAGCGAGCGAATGAGGGCCTTCTTTGGCCGCTTGATTTTTTTAGTGACTGCTACTTGGTTGCTGTTTATAAAGATATAGCAGATACGCCGGTGCTAAAAAGCCGTGAATTTATAATCCCAGGTAGCTTCATCTACAAAAGCAGTTTCAACCGCAAAAATGAAGACGGCATAAAGTGGGTCTATTATGATCACGAAGATATAAACTACCAAGAGTTAGAATTTCCAGAGTATATCGTAAGTAGCAATGATAAAATTTGCCTACAACGGGGAGAGCTTAGCATACCAACTGGCTTAACTCGCGCGCAATATGAGAATGAATTTAACATTACTGGCAGCAAAACTGGTGGCATAAACTACTCAAATGCCCTGCTCTTACAAGGCTTGCCAGCGTATAAAAAGAATATAGACTATAGCAATCTTCGCCTTTTGCCAGAGCTTCGTAAAAAGCTCTATGAGATGATAGAAGAGGACCCAGACGCGCCCTACTACGAGCTAGCATTAAAGCATGGCAAAGATCTAGCACGCTTTTATCAAGATAAATTTACACATAAAAATAGATAAGCAAATTTGGCTATAAAAGAGCTATTAAGAGGCATTACTTAGGGTTTTACAAAATAATTTAGCTCTTTTGTTTTATTTGCTAAATCATAGATGAGCGCGATAGAGAAATTTATGACGAAATTTCGTGACATCATATCTCCCCGCCAAGGCTAATAAACTTTAGTAAATTTAAATATCACAAGCAATATCAGTCGCAGCTACTTTTGCGAGCGGTTGATAAATTTTAAAACTAGCAAGCCATTTTAAAATTTATAACCAAATTTACGAAAAAAGCGGCGGTAACGTTTTAGAGAGCTATTTAAAAAGGTAGTGCCACTTTAAATTTTGTGGTTTTAAAAGCTAAATTTGATGGCTTAGAGTTTTTAAAAAGCACAATGCCACTTAAATTTGCCCTATTTTTTATGATTTTGCGAGGTTAAATTTAATGGCTCAAAAAGCCATTAAATTTATAAACTAAGCCTGAGCAGGCTCCTCTTCTTCTTTTATCTTTTTTCTAACTTTTACGCGTGAGATGCTAGCTCCATCCATCTTTCTCACCTCGTAGTAGCAGTTTTCATCCTCGATCTTATCCCCAACTACTGGCAAGCGACCGATAAGGTTAAAGACATATCCGCCGATCGTGACTTGATCGGTCTCTTCATCAAAGCTTATGCCAAGAAGCTCCTCAACGCTCTCTAGATCGTATCTGCCTTGAAATTCATAGATGTTTTCATTTATCTTTTTATAGTGTTGATCAACCTCATCGTGCTCGTCGTTAAAGTCGCCAAGCACCTCCTCCATGATATCCTCCATCGTAAGAAGTCCAGCCGTGCCGCCATACTCATCAACGACAAGTGCCGCTGAAATTTGCTCCTTGTTCATCATCACAAGCACCTTTGATATAGAAAGGCTCTCAGGCACGATGACAAATTTACGCACGATCGCATCAAAGCTCTTCTCTTTATCCTCGCTAAAGTGCAGCTGTAAGATATCTCTAATGTGTATCATGCCCAAAATGATATCTTTTGAGCCGTCTATATAAGGATAGCGAGTATATTTTGACTCAAAAACGACTTGTAAATTTTCTTCAAAGCTCTTTTGTTTGTTTATACAGATCATGTCGCGCCTTGGCGTCATAACCTCTTTTGCGACCGTATCACTAAAATCAACTGCATTTTTGATGATCTCAGTCTCAAAACTATCAAGCACGCCGCCCTTTAAGCTCTCGCCAACGATGATCTTGATCTCCTCTTCAGAGTGCGCTAGCTCATTCTCTTTTGCTGGCTGGATGCCTAAAATTTTAAGTCCGGATGTAGCTAGGATGTCAAAAAGCTTTATGATAGGCGAAAATAGTATCCAGAAAAAGTGAAGCGGACGGGCGATTTTAAGCACTGCTGATTCTGATTTGGCTATGGCGACTGACTTTGGTACAAGCTCACCCATAACGACGTGAAGTAGCGTGATAAGCGTAAATGCGATCGCAAAGCCGACTGTATGAACTAAGATATCGCTAAGATTAAAAACATTTTTAAGTGGGGCTTCTATGAGCCTTGCGACTGCTGGCTCACCGATCCAACCAAGGGCGAGTGAGCTTAGCGTGATGCCAAGCTGAGTGGCGCTAAGGTAGGTATCAAGCTTGTTTGACATCTCAAAGGCAAGCTGGGCGTTTGGCTTTTTCTCTTTTATAAGCTCTTCAAGTCTAGACTTGCGAACCTTAACAAGGGAAAATTCCGACAAAACAAAAAATGCGTTTAGTAAAATGAATATAATGGCAAGTATTACCATTAAAAGCGAGTTATCGCTACTGGGGTACAATTATGATCCTTAAGAGTTAAAAATTTTGGCTGATTATAGCGAATTTATATTTAGCGGTCAAATTAGCCGCGCCCAAAAGTAACAACATTTCTTAAATTTAAGATTTATAAAAAGTTCTTAAATCATATTTTGGTAACATTATTTTCATCACTAAAATTATGGATTTTACAATGAGCAAAAAGAATTTTTCATCACGCTGGGCGTTTATACTAGCCTCAGTTGGTTCAGCCGTTGGTATGGCAAATGTTTGGGGCTTTCCTTACAAGCTTGGCACAAATGGTGGTGGAGCGTTTTTACTCATCTACATATTTTTCGTAGCGCTTTTTTCTTACGTTGGTTTAAGCGCTGAGTATGCGATCGGCAGACGAGCAAAGACTGGCACGCTAGGATCATATAAATTTGCTTGGCAAAGTAGAAATTTAGGCGTCATCGGTAGCATCGTTGGCTGGCTCCCACTTGCTGGCTCGCTTTGCATAGCCATCGGCTACGCTGTCATCATCGCTTACGTGCTAAAAGCCCTTACCCAGGCGCTTACTGGCTCATTTATGAGCGTTGATACAAATGTTTGGTTTAACTCATTTGCACTTCACGAGTACTCGGTCCTGCCCTATCACTTCATAGTCATCGTTGGCACGCTTCTTACGCTATTTTTTGGAGCAAAAAGCATCGAAAAGACTAATAAAATAATGATGCCACTATTTTTCGTGTTATTTGCCATTTTGGCTACAAATGTCGCGATGCTTCCAAACGCATTTGAGGGGTATAAATTTCTATTTATCCCTGATTTTAGCAAGCTTGAAGATCCGATGGTGTGGGTCACAGCGATGGGTCAAGCCTTTTTCTCGCTCTCTATCACGGGATCAGGCATGATAGTTTATGGAGCATATCTTTCAAAAGACGAGGACATCGTAGAAAGCGCCAAAACTACGGCATTTTTTGACACGCTTGCAGCCCTTGTGGCAGCACTTGTCATGATCCCAGCAGTCTTTGCCTACGCTATGGATCCAGCTGAGGGTCCAAAGCTACTTTTCGTAACGCTTCCTAAAATTTTACAAAATATGATCGGCGGTCAAATTTTTGCGATCATCTTATTTACCGCGGTCATCTTTGGTGGCATCACCTCGCTTCAAAATATGTTTGAGGTCGTGGCTGAGTCGCTTATGCATAAATTCCCGCGTCTTAGCAGATTTTGGGTGCTTGTGCTACTTTGCGTGGTTTGCTTTGGCTTTGGAGCGTTTATGGAGCCTATTAGTAGCTGGGGGCCTTGGATGGACTTTGTTTCTATCTACATCATCCCAATCGGCGCAGTCATCGGCGCAATATCTTGGTTTTGGATCATTAAAAAAGAAGAAATTTTAGACGAGGTAAATTCAGGAGCAAATAAAACTTACGGCTCATTTTGGTATTTTGTGGGTAAATTTATCTATGTGCCAATAGCCTTTTTGCTCTGCATCATCGCCATTAGCAAGGGAATTTCTTTTTAACTTAGCCCATCAAAAGACGAGCTAAGTCTAAATTTGAAGTTATTTTAGCTTTTTAGAGCCGATATAAGTAGCAAAGACCTCTTGTGAGCCATCTTTTTTGAAGAGTATGACGTCGTATTGCTCAGCTTTGCCGCCTTGCTCCATGCCCTGACTCTCCATAGGCATGCCAGGCACCGCGATACCAACGACATCTTTTGGTTTAAGCTCTAGCAGGCGCTTGACCTCATCAGCTGGCACGTGACCCTCGATAACGTAGCCATCAACGATAGCTGTGTGGCAGCTTGAAAGCTCTAGTGGCACGTGAAATTCTTTTTTAACCTTGACCAAGTCATCTACTTTGATGGTCTCTTCGCTAAAGCCAGCCTTTTGCATAGCACTCGCCCAGTTGCCACAACAACCGCAAGTTGGGCTTTTATAGACCTTCATATCGGCCCCAAGCGCTAAGGTCGCACAAAAGCTAAGAGCTAAAAATGCAAATTTCTTCATCATTTTCCTTTACATTAAAATTTGCAAAATGATATAGTTTGGGTTTAAATTTTATATAAATGCTTAACCCTTGCCTGCTATAATTGCCAAAATTTACAAAAGGCACTTTATGTTTTCATCATTTTTCAAAGATAAAAAATGGGCTCTTTGGGCTTACGGCGGAGCGCTATTTATCATCTTGCTGCTTGTCTATCAAACGCATCTAAATGTCCGCATCAACGAGTGGTATAAAAATTTCTACGACATCATGCAAAACTCAAAGGATCACAATGTAGATGAGTTTTGGCAAGGGATATTAAATTTCTTAAAGATCGCCATGCCTTATGTCGTAACCTACACGGTGATATCGTTCTTTGCGAGCCACTGGGTCTTTCGCTGGAGGGAGGCGATGACCTTTAAGTATCTCAAATTTTGGCGAAACTGCCAAAACGACATCGAGGGCAGCTCACAGCGTATCCAAGAGGACGTTTATCGCTTTGCCAAGATCATGGAGAGCCTTGGCGTGCAGGTTTTAAAGGCATTTATGACGCTGATCGCCTTTATACCAGTGCTTTGGGAGCTAAGCAAAAGCGTGAGCCTGCCTTTCATCAAGGATATCGAAGGCTCGCTAGTTTATATCGCGCTACTAATTAGCATCGGAGGCCTCATCGTATCGTGGTTTGTGGGTATAAAGCTGCCACACCTTGAGTATAACAACCAAAAAGCGGAGGCGGCGTTTAGAAAAGAGCTAGTTTATGGCGAGGATGATAAGCTTAAATTTTGCCAGCCAAACGTCATGCTAGAGCTTTTTACTGGGCTCAAACTAAACTACTATAAGCTCTTTTTGCACTATGGCTACTTTAATCTTTGGCTCATCTCATTTTCGCAAATTCTTGTCATCGTGCCTTACATCATCATGGGCAATGGCCTATTTAGCGGCGTCATCACGCTTGGCGTTTTGATCCAAGCTAGCAATGCTTTCTCGCAGGTCAGAGAGAGTTTTAGCGTCTTTATCGATAACTGGACGACGATAACGGAGCTAAGATCGGTTAATAAGCGTTTGAGAGAATTTGAGAGAAATATAGGCTATAAAGCGTAGGGGTTAAATTTACATACTGAAGAAACTCGGATAAATTTTAAAATTTTATGAACGAGTAATTTCGGCTCTAAAATTTGAGCTAAGCTGTAGGCGAAGCCAAATTTTAGTAGTCAATTCTTACGAGTGAATGAAAATTTAAAATTTGTAAATTCTTTTTATTCAAAAGGGTGACAAGGGGACTTGAATTTTGCTTCGCTAGCTCGCAACTGCGGGGCAGACACGAAGTCCGTCCCCTTATCCCCCTTTTTAAATCCCCCAAACCCCTCGCACGTTAGAAGTGCATGCGATAGCACTATCGTGCCGCATGTGTTTTGCTATCAAGTAAGTTTTCGCAAATTGAAAAATTTCATGAGCGAGTAATTTCGGCTCTAAAATTTGAGCTAAGCGGTGAGCGAAGCCAAATTTTAGTAGTCAATTCTTGCGAGTGAATGGAATTTTAAAATTTGTGCGATAGTAAATTTCTATTTTTGAAATCGCAAAATTTAAATTTCACCCCTCGTTTAACAATGCATATCCAACTCAGGCTATAATACGCCAAATTTTAATCCAAAAAGGATGAAAATGAAAAAATTTTTACTTACGTTATTAACAGCTAGCATGCTTATCACAGGCTGCACGAGCGTCACAAAGTCAGGCGTCGTGGGCGCAGATCGCAAGCAGTTCATGCTAGTATCTTCTGAAGCGATGGAGCAAAGCTCGGCTCAGGCTTACGTCAAGACACTAACAGCTGCTAGAAGCAAGGGCGAGCTAAACGTCGATCCGATCCTCACAAAAAGGGTTCAAGATATTGCAAAAAGGCTGATCGCGCAAACTGGCGTTTTCAGAGAGGATGCCCTAAAATGGAAGTGGCAAGTAAATGTCATCAACGAAGATACGCTAAATGCTTGGTGTATGCCAGGTGGCAGGATCGTCGTTTATAGCGGTATTATTAAAAAGCTAAATTTGACAGATGCACAGCTAGCAGCGGTCATGGGTCACGAGATCGCCCACGCGCTTAGAGAGCACAGCAGGGAGCAAGCGAGTACCGACCAGCTCAAAAACATCGGCATCTTCGCAGTCGCAACCGCCACAGGACTTGGCGACCTTGGCGCAAGCGCTCTAAATTTAGCCAGCCAATACACCATCTCACTGCCATTTTCTCGCTCACACGAGACCGAGGCCGATCACATCGGCACTGAGCTAATGGCAAGAGCTGGATATGATCCAAAAGAGGCGGTCGAAGTTTGGGTCAAGATGAGCAAGATGAATGTCGGTAAAATACCTGAAATTTTAAGCACTCACCCATCAAACGAGAGCAGGATCAAGGATCTAAAAGAGATCGCAGCAAAGCTTGAGCCGATCTATCAAGCAACCAAAAAAGGTTAGGCTTGATCGAGCGAGCAAATTTAAGCGACCTTGAAGCGATCACGCAAATTTATAATGACTACATCTTAGACAGAAGTGCGACTGCTGATATGCGGCCAGTTAGCACAAAGGAGCGAGAGCCTTGGTTTAACGCCCACGGCGGCTCGCGCCCTATCTTTATCTACAAAGAAAATGATGAAATTTTAGGCTACTGCTCGCTAAGTGACTTCAATCCCAAGATCGCTTACGATATAAGCGTAGAGATAAGCATCTATGTCGCTAAAGAAGCCCTTAAAAAGGGCATCGGCAAGCAGCTTTTAGCCCACAGCCTAAATGAAGCTAGAGGGCTAAATTTAAAAAACGTCATCGCGCTAATCTTTAGCAAAAACGAAGCAAGCCTTGGGCTGTTTTTGAAATTTGGCTTTGAAAAATGGGGCGAACTGCCTGGCGTTTGCCTGATGGATGGCGAGTATAAAGATGTCGTTATCTTGGGGCTAAAGCTCTAAAAGCCAAGCATTAAGCAAATGAAGATATAATCACCTTCTTCTTGGGTAGATGTCCGAGCGGTTTAAGGAGCACGCCTGGAACGCGTGTGTGGGGCAACTCACCGAGAGTTCGAATCTCTCTCTACCCGCCATTTTAACAGCAACTACAACCCTTAAAAACTCCTTGACCTTCATTTTACTTTTAATCGTTAAAATATCAAAAAAGCAGGAGGTGTTTTATGGATGAAGTAAAGGCAAAAATAAAAGAGATAGCCGCTAATATAGAAAAACTAGGGGCTAGCATAACAACAGAAGAAGCAACAAAAAACGCTTTTATAATGCCTTTTATCAGGGCTTTAGGCTATGATGTTTTTAACCCATTAGAGGTAATGCCTGAATATACCCAAGATATTGGCACAAAACAGGGAGAGCGTATAGATTACGCTATTTTTCAAAATAATGAGCCAGTTCTTTTGGTTGAGTGTAAAAAGATAGGAGCTGAACTAAATGCTAAAAACGAGTCACAGTTACTTAGATACTTTAATGTCAGCAGAGCTAAATTTGCGATTTTGACAAATGGTCGTGATTATAAATTTTATACCGACTTAGAAGAGAAAAATATAATGGATACAACTCCATTTTTAAGCTTTGATATAACAAAAATAAAAGATACACAAGTGCTTGAACTCGAGAAATTTCATAAAAAGAATTTTGACTTAGAAAATATTTTCAACACTGCAAATAACCTAAAATATACAAACCAACTCGAAAAAGTAGTTAGCGCTGAGCTTGAAAATCCTAGTCGAGAATTCGCATCATACTTTTTTAGAAAGATCAGCGACCAAGTAGCAACCGAAAAAAGGGTCGAGCAGATCATGCCTTTACTAAAAGCAGTCTTTGCTGGGCGCATTAACGATATGGTAAGAGATAGGCTAACGTCAGCACTTGATAAGGAGACAAAGAAAGAAGCAGAGCCTTTGCCACCCCAAGAAGACGAAAATAAGGTCATAACCACACAAGAGGAGTTAGACGCCTTTTATATTGTTAGAGCGATATTGGCAGCGGTTACTAATGTAGAAAATATAACATACAGGGATGCTCAGTCTTATTTTGCAATATTCTTTAACGATAATAACCGCAAGCCGATATGCAGACTATACTTCACAGATAATAAAAAACAAATAGGCATAATGGATAGCGAAAAAAACGAAACAAGATTTCAACTTGATAGGATCGAGGATATTTATGCCTATTCTGAAAAATTGTGTGAAGTAGCTAAATTTTACGCTAGTCAAAACTAATACACAAACTATCACGGCAGAGCTTTTCGCTCTGCTAAATAAATTTACTTTCATATTTTTTATGTCACACAAAAACATCTAATACTAAGGCATTTAAAAAATTTAAACCTAAAGTGCTAAAATCTCCTAAATTTAATGCAAATTTATAAAACCAAAAAGAGACAAAATGATCGAACACTTGCTGCTGTTTTTCGCACTGCTAGCCATCATCATCGCATTAGTGATGGTCTCAAACCACCTAAAGGTCGCCTATCCGGTGCTATTAGTCCTTGGCGGGCTGGCCATTAGCTTTGTGCCAAATTTACCAAGTATCAAGATCGATCCCGAGCTTATTTTCATCATATTTTTGCCGCCACTTCTTTATGAGGCTGCGTGGGCAAACTCGCTAAAAGAGCTCTATAAATGGCGCCGTACGATCGGCAGTTTCGCCTTTATCGTGGTTTTCATAAGCGCAGCAGCAGTTGCTTTGATAGCAAATTTAGTGATCCCTGGCTTCTCGCTCGCCCTTGGCTTCATGCTTGGCGCCATCGTCTCACCACCAGATGCGGTGAGTACGGCTGCGATCTTTAAATTTGTCAAAGCACCGCGCAGGATCAGCGCTATTTTAGAAGGCGAGAGCCTTTTAAATGACGCATCATCGCTCATCATCTTTCGCTTTGCCGCAGTGGCAGTGACTACTGGGCAGTTTATCTGGTACAAGGCGGCTGCAAGCTTTGTCTGGATGGTGGCTGGCGGTGTTTTGGTCGGTCTTGTGGTGGCATTAGTAGCCTACTTTTTGCATAAGACCTTGCCAACCGATGAGAACAGCGATACGATCATGACGATCACGACGCCTTATGTTATGTATATTTTAGCTGAGGAGCTTGGCGCGAGCGGCGTTTTGGCGGTAGTTTGCGGCGGACTTTACCTCTCGACAAAACGAAACGAAATTTTAACCGCTTCAACAAGGATCCACGCTTTCCCCGTTTGGTACAACCTTATTTTCTTGCTAAACGGCCTTGCCTTTACCATGATCGGCCTTGATCTGCCTGAAATTTTAGCAGGGCTAAAGCGTAGCGGTGTCTCGCTGCTTGAGGCACTATCTTACGGCGTTTTGGTGACTGCCGTGCTCATCGTCATTAGGCTTTTGGCATCATACGGAGCCGTTTATATCACGATATTTATGAAGCGCTTTATCAGCGTGGCGGATGATCGCAACCCTGGCAAAGCCACACCATTTATCGTCGGTTGGGCGGGCATGAGGGGCGTAGTCTCGCTAGCTACGGCACTCTCTATCCCCGCCATGGCTGGTAGCGAGCCGTTTCCGCATAGAGATCTCATCTTGTTTATCACCTTTGTCGTGATCTTGCTAACGCTCGTAGTTCAGGGGCTAAGCTTGCCACTGCTCATCAAAAGCGTGAAATTTCCAGACTTTAACGACCACATGCCAAATGAACTTGCAAGGATCAAGATCAAAAAGGCACTTGCGCAGGCTTCGCTTAAATTTAAAAAGGAGAAATTTGTGGGCGATGAGCATTTTTTATTTCAAAAGCTTGAGGAGGTTTGGAATTTCGAGCTTGAGAGCGAAAATTTTGAGATCAGTGACGAGACAAAACAGAGGTATTTTGAAATTTTAGAGGAACAAAGAAAGGCGCTTCGTGAGCTAAACAAAGACCCAAAAATCGACGAAGAGATCATCAGGATCTTTTTGTATCACATCGACCTTGAGGAGCGAAGGTGGCAGGAGCATAGCGAGTACTAAAATTTTCTTGCGACATTGCAACTTACCGCACCGCAAAATCTCTTGCCAAATTTGGCTTCGACGATGAGAACTAGCACGAAAAATATCTTCTCATCGTTTAGCCTCGCGATCTGGCGTAAAGTCTGGCTAGCGTCATTAAATTTAACATCATTTTCGCGCAAGCTCTTGCAAAACTCGGCCTCATCAAAGCCAAGCATGCGTGAAATTTCACTGATAGTGTAAGGCTCAAGCGAAGCGATGATGCGGTCCATGTTGCATATAGTTGGATTTTTGCGGTGCGTGGTGACATCGATCATCTCATTTATGAGCTTTACTAGCTTTCTTCTGCGGTTAAAAAGGTGCAAGATCACGGCACAAACGATCAAAGCTCCTGCAAATTTGTGCGTGCTCATCATCCACTCACTATAATCACCCATGGCGAAATTTAGCCCAGTAAATGCAAGCAGGCAGATACCACAAGCAAGAGCGCAAACAAGACAAAATTTATATATCACTTCTACTTTAAGCAATGCAAATTCCTTATTTTTTTTGAAATTATACACCTACTATGCAAAAAATGAAGAGCGCCAACTAGAAATTTAGCTGGCGCATTAGAGTAAATTTAGCTAAAACTTATAGTTAAAGCTGAGATTAAATGTGCGTGGATCGCCATAAACCATCATGTTTTTGCCGATGCCCTCGTAGTACTTTTTATTAAAGAGATTGTCGATATTTAGCTGCACGTCAAAGTTTTTACCAAATTTATATCCAAACATCAAATTTGCCAAGGTGTAGCCCTTTTGTGTGATCTCACCTGCGCCATTGCCAGTGTAAATTTTACTCTTATACATAGCTCCAGCCCCTACTCTAAAGTCCCTAAATTCATACTTTGCAAATAAATTTGCCGTGCTTCTTGATGAGTCGGTGGCGTATTTCTCGCCATTAGCATCTTTTGCGTTAAAGTGCGTTGCGCCAAAGCTTAGGCTTAAATTTTTAGTGATCTCGCCGTTTAGATCTAGCTCGACGCCCCTGCTTGTCACGCCTTTGCCAGCTTCATATATATCGGCATTTGTCGCTGGATTTTTCTTGCCAGTGTTTATGCCAAGCTTGTCTTGCACGATCTTAAAGACGCCAAGACTTGCTTGAAGTGCCCCGTCAAGATACTCGCCTTTGATGCCCACTTCATAGTCTTTGCCTTGGATCGGATCAAGATATTTGTCGTTTGCGTCCTTTACGTTTTGGGGTTTAAATATGCTCGTGTAGCTCGCATATAGAGTGTGGTTTGCTCCGATGTCGTAAGTGATGCCAAGATATGGCGTGATCTCATTTGTGAAATTTCTATTGTCTTTGCCACCTTCGATCTCGTATTTGTAGTAGCTCACCCTAGCACCTAGCAAAAATTTAAGCTCATCGGTGATTGATAGTTTATTTGCCGCGTAAAATGCCTTTTGTATCGTTTTATCTTTGTTATTTTGATCTTCGTAAGGAAATTTTGGATCATCAAGGTGTAAATTTTTAAAGTCTATCCTACTTCTAGCTGTATAAGCAAGCCCAGCTGGTGTAGTCCTTTGCAACCAGTAGCTACTTACCTTATCGCTACTTTTTTTATAGTTGTTATACATCGCGCCAAAGACAAACTCATGAGATAAATTTGCTATCTCGTAAGGGATATTTGCGTATGCATCTACGTTGTGGATATTCTCCTCTCTTTTGTTTGCGTAGATACTAAGACCGTTTATATTGCCAGTGCCGTCTAAATTTACTTCTCCTTTGTTACCTTGTCCGCCGTAATAAAGTAAATTTGAATCAGTATTTGCGCGCCTAAATGAGTAGCTTAAATTTAAGCTCGCTTCATTTTCAAAGTAGTGCTTAAAATCAGCATAAAAATCAAGTGTTTTTATATCCCACCTCGTCCAAGGCTGAGAGAAAATTTCATTTTTACTAAAATTTGTCCTAGAGCCATCTGTGTAAAATGCCGGCATACCTCCCCACCTAACGCCACGGCGTCTTAGCTCTTGATAAAACGCACCAAGACTAAGCCCCATGAGCTATCGCCTATGTCACTATCGACTACGCCGTAAATCGCGCTATTTTTTCGGTTGTAATAATCCATATAAGAGTGCGACTTCTCATGTATAAATGAAAGCCTTGCTCTGACGCTTCCACTCTCATTTACAGGCGTTTGCACATCACCATTTACGCCGTATCTATCGTATGAGCCAGCACTTACGCCAAAATTTCCTTTTAGCTCCTTTGAGTCTGCTCTTTTTCTTATGAAATTTAAGCTTGCAGCTGGGTTACCAGCGCCTGCAAGCAGGCCATTTGCCCCTTTTACCACCTCAACTCTCTCATAAGGCAGCAAGCTCATATCATTTGCGCCAAGGCTAAAGCCGCCAAAGCTAGGCATCGAATCAAGCAAGTAATAATCTATCGCAAAGCCACGAGCCGTCGGATATACGCGCTCGTCCCATTTATTTAGCGTGACGCCAGGGACATTTCTAAGAAGCACCTGATAGTCTTTGATGCCTTGATCTTTTAGCCTAGCTCTGCTAGCACAGTTAGCGACTGGGGCGTTTGACGAGAGGTTAAATTTAGCCTAGTTGTGCTCTTTACAAGCTCTTTTGCAAAGTAGTTTGCATCGTCTCTTCGCTCACTCTCCACGACATCGACCGCTTCTAAAACCTTCTCGTTTTCACTAGCGTAAATTTGAGGCAACGCCAAATTTAAAGCAACTAAGCTAAGTAAAATTTTTTTCATTTTTTCTCCTTTTAAATTTTCTAAACCACAGATAAAGCCCTGAGATGCTCAAAACTAACGGCGAGATACCCACTATAAACCAGATAAATTTTGTAGTTTGGTTGTAGTTTCCAAAGTGCGATCTTCTAAAGGCTGAGAGGATTTTCTCGCTTAAATTTGCATTTTTTATGTCTAAGACGCTAACTAGTTTGCCGCTATCTTTGTCATAAGTGATCACGCTTGAGTATTCGTTATGCAAAAAGCTTTGCCACATCACGTAGCCAAAGATGCGGATGTTTGCCCCTTGTATGAAAGGCAGCGAGATAAAGTGTGGCTCAAAGCCTTTGATCTCCTTTTTCGAGCTAGCCACCAGCTCATCAAGGGATAAACTTTTGTTGTAAATTTTTGCGTCTATTACGAAGTCATTTTTAAACTCTGGCGCGCGTGCCATCTGAAATTCCCACCAGGCGCCACTTATGCAAATGAGCAGCAAAACTGGCGTGCAAAAAATTCCTATTATCTTGTGGATGTCGTTCATGAAAACATTTAGCCCATTTACGCGCAGTCTAAGCAGAGTTAGCCAAAATTTACGGTAGATCACAAAGCCGCTAATGCAGATAAAAAATGTAAAAATAGCTGTTAGAAAAAGGATAATGTTGCCACTTTTTTCAAGCAAGAGCTCCTCATGGATATGCGCCAAAACCCCGAAAAATCCCTCATCGTGCGCAAGTGGCTCGCTCTTTATCTTGCCGCTAAAAGCATCAAAATAGATAAATTTCCACTCTTTTTTGCTATCGTTATGCTCGATTAGCCAGATTTTGTCGCATTTTTTAGGGTTTGCATCGATGTTTATGCCAACCATCTCGTAGCCGCTAAGCTCGCTTGCGACGATATCTCTTAGCTCATCAAAGCTGATCCTTTTGCTCAAATTTTCTTTGTTTAAATTTACATTTACGATATTTGGATGAAAAAGGCTGTTTAGCTCGTCTTTATAAACTAGGATCGCACCGCTAAAGCAAACTACGACAAGCGGGATAAAAAAGAGAAGCGACAAATACGCATGCACCTTGTAAAAAAGCTTTAAATTTAAAAATTTCACCCCTTTTGCCACCTTTATAAAAGTTAGTCTTGATAACAGCTCGCAATTTTATAAGATTTTTGCTTTTATAATTTTTAAAACCATTATCAAAATATAATTTTAAAAAGAAATTGCCGTTTGTGAAATTTGAGTTTGCAAAGGTAAAAATTTGATTTAAAAAAGAGAGACAACTCCTCTTTGTGTAAGCGGAAAAGCCAGAAAAGGGGGAAGCAAAGTCTTAACCGCTACAAAAAGGAGGGTCCGTTTAGGACGATGAAATGTTATTATTTAAATATAAATTTTAATGAAATTTTTAGTTAATAAAAAAGAAATTCTGCGTAATACTAAAGTAAATCACGATATTTAGGCATTTTCTAAAGAAATTTCTCTTTTAAAATGGTAAAAATATATGCTTTGTATGAAAGCAAAAATCACATTTGAAATTTTATTTTTATTACTACTAAACGTGGTTTATTCAAAAGTTCTATCAAATTTGAAAATTTACAAGCAAGCATATCACGGCTCTAAATTTAGTAGCATGCTAAGGTGAGTGAGTAAAGTTTTAAAATTTGTAAATTTGCTTTGTCAAATCAAATGAGTGTCAAGTAAATTTTAAAATTTCATGAACGAGTAATTTCGGCTCTAAAATTTGAGCTAAGCGGTGAGCGAAGCCAAATTTTAGTAGTCAATTCTTGCGAGTGAATGAAATTTTAAAATTTGCTTTGAGATATAAATTTATCAAAAGGGAGACAAGGGGACTTGAATTACGAAGCCGTCCCCTTATCTCCCTTTAGATCCCACAATCCCCTCGCACGTTCAAAGGGCATGCGATAGCACTATCGTGCCGCATGCATTTCGCTCAAAAACTCGTGTAAATTTTAGAATTTGCCATAGTTTTTAACTACATGCTTTTTATATCAAAAAAATCGAGCAAATTTTAAAATTTCATGAACGAGTAATTTCGGCTCTAAAATTTGAGCTAAGCGATAAGCGAAGCCAAATTTTAGTAGTCAATTTTTGCGAGTGAATGGAATTTTAAAATTTGCAAAATAGCTTTTTAGAAATTTAAAGTTTTGTTTCTTTGTTAAGGGGGAAGAGGCTTGAATTACGAAGTCGCTCCCTTCCCCCTTAACAATCCCCTAACCCCGACAACGTTAGAGGTGCATGCGGATAGCACTATCGTGCCGCATGCGACTTAAAAAGCTCTGATAAATTTTAAAATTTCATGAGTGAGTAATTTCGGCTCTAAAATTTGAGCTAAGCTGTAAGCGAAGCCAAATTTTAGTAGTCAATTCTTGCGAGTGAGTGAAAGTTTAAAATTTGCAAATTTGCTTCGTCAAACATACAAGTGTCAGACAAATTTTAAAATTTGCAAAAAATCTTTATAAATTTATAAATTTTAATTCTTAGGTACGAGCTCTAAGACGTTGCAGGCTCGTTTGCTGCCCATTTTGCAAGCTTTATCAAGGGCATTTGCAGATAGATCAAAGCTCTGCTCTACGCCGTTTCCTTGCAGATATTTTGTAGCTAGCTCGTAGCAAGCTTCGCTACTGCCATTTTCGCAAAGCGACTTAAATATCTCATAAGATCTAACCAGATCTTTCTCCACGCCAAGACCTCGGCCTAGCATGTCAGCATATAAAAAGCAAGAGGTTTTGTCTTTGTTCTCACACTCGCTTGAAAGCTTTTTAGTAAAGCTCTTGCAAGCTTTTGCGTCACTTTTGTTGATGCAGTTTTGCATATTTTCATCCCAGTTTGCACTTAGAGATAAAACGGCAAAGGCTAAAAATAAAATGGATTTTTTCATAAATTTCCTTGAGAGAGATAAACCCCCTTTGGGGGAAAGGGGGTCATTACAAAAAGGAGGTTTCTTGTTGGACAGGTGGAATGATACAAGCCTCGTCTAAATTTAAAGCCAACTCTTATTTAACAAAAAACAATCAAACAAGATCTCTCTTGCTAAAGCCCAAATAGCCGCAAACTAGCAAGATCGCACCAAGCACTAAAGGGTAGATGATCGCATAAGCTACGAAGGTCGCTTTTGAAAATGTGCCTAAGATAAAGTAAGACGCAGTGCCGATAACTGCTAAATTTGGATCAAAAAGGCTAAGCGCTGCTATCCTAAAAAGCTCGATCGGATTTAGCATCGCGATGGTGTAGATGACGTACTCATCAACAGAGCTTCGCATAAGCAGCCCAATGAGCGCTAGGTCGATAAAAGCTAGCATGATAAGCCAGAGCAAAAACGCCACGCCTTGGCCTGTTTCTTGGTTTTTAATAAGGCTTGATATGAAAAAGCCAAGCGATAAAAATACGATACTTAGGCTAAAAAGCAGGCCAAAGTAAAGCACTAGCACGCCCCAAGGTATCGACACGCCCTTTATAAAGCCAACCACCACGCAAAGCAAAAGCGAGAACAAAAGCGGCACAAAAACGACAAATGTCCGCCCAAGCGCCTTGCCGAAATAGTACTCTTTAAGGCTTAGTGGGAAGCTTAGCACGTACTCAAGCAGGTTTGTATCCCTGTCTTGATTTATGCTTCTAACGGTTGAGATGAGGATAAATATCGGCACGATGATGACGCAAATTTGTATAAACAAAAGTAGCGCCCTTGTTAGCCCAGAAAAGCCAAGCACGCGCGAGTCAGTCACTCCACTAAATAAAAATCCTATCATCAAAGCAGAAAAAAGAAGCGCATAGATCGCAAACCATCTCGAGCGAAACGACTCTTTGACGTCTAGTTTTGCTATTAAAAAAAGGTTATTCACTCTTGCTCCTTAAATTTTCTTCTTTGATGATCTTGCCAAGGTCCATATAGACGCATCTATCAAGCAAATGAGCGATCTCATCTATGCGGTGCGAGATGAAAACTAATGTCTTATTTTGCGTGAAGTTATCTAGCAAATTTTTAAAAGACTCCCTTGCTTTTACATCTAAATTTGCCGTTGGTTCGTCAAACATCAAAATTTCACTATCTTTGGCAAATGCGATGGCTATTAACATCTTTTGCTTCATGCCGCCAGATAGTTTGTAAAATGACTTGTTTAAATTTGCATGCAGGTCAAGCTCTAAAAGCTTGCTAAATTTCTCAATATCTTCAAATTTAACATTTGAGCTTTTGCAGACAAACTCGCAAAGCTCACGCAGGCTAAATTTAAGTGGCGGCGGGGTTTGCGGCACAAATGAGATAAACTTTAGCGCCTCTTTTCTATCTTTTAGGGTATTTACGCCATTTATCGCGACGCTTCCGCTATTTGGCACAAACTCGCCCAAGATGATACGCATTAGCGAGCTTTTGCCAGCTCCATTTTGCCCAAGTATCGCTATCTTTTCGCCAGCTTTTACATTTAGACTGACGCTATCAAGTATCTTTTGCGAGCCAAAAATTTTCGTTACTTCTTTTATATCTATCAAAAAATTTCCTTATATGAGTTTCTTAAAGCCGTTGTCAAATTTAAGTGCATCTTGGTGGCAAACGTCGATACACCTGCCACAAAGTGTGCAGTCAGCCCCAGCTATCCTAAAGAGCTTTTTACTATCATCAGTTTTTGCGCCTTTTTTTGTCATAAAAAGCACGTGTGGCACTAGGCAAACATCAGTGCAAACTAAACAGTGATCGCACTTTTCTTTATCCCAGCTGACCTTTATCGCATTTGGTTTAGCTAGTAGCGAATAAGTCGCTCCAACAGGGCAAACATACCTGCACCACGCCCTGCGTGAGAAGAAAATCTCAACCACAAGCATAGCCACAACTAGCCAGATAGCGTGAAAGTAGCCATAGATGATAAATCTTGAAAATATCCCAACGACGTTAAAAATTTCAAAGACTAGGCTTGAGCTAGCAAAGCTAAGAGCCAAAAACAAAATGGTAAAAGCATATCGCCACTTTGCGTCAAAAACTCGTGGTTTTACTATCTTTTTGGCGCGTAAATTTTCGTGAATTTTCTCAGCTATCTCGCTTATGAGTGAGTATGGGCAAACCCACGAACAAAAGCCCCTGCCACCAAAAATGATGTAAAAAGCTAGGATACTAAGTGAGCCAATCAGCAAATTTACATGAATTTCATGCGTTGCCAAAAAGACTTGCAAGCTCATAAATGCATCTGCTAGGTGAAAGCCAAGTATCCTTGAGGCGCTGATATCGCCCTCTAAAATTTGCACATCGACCCTGTAAGAGAGCACAAATAAAAGATGCACTAAAACGATGGTAAAAATACGCCAAAAACGTATGCTTGGACGCTTTTTGCCATCTTTTGTGGTCGTTATTAGCGTGCTTAGAAAGCTTACGTTTCTAATGGTCGCACGAACGTTATATTTATCCATTTTTACTTTTTAAATTTAGAAATTTCATCAGCAAGGCTGTTTAGATCGCTGTCGCTAACATTTGTCAGCAAGCCCTTCATAAGCGTGTTTTGCACCTTGCCAGCCTTATAATCAGCTAGTTTTTTTAGCAGATCCTCTTTGCTTAGATGAGTGATATCAGGCGCTACGACGCCTTTGCCATTTGCGCCGTGGCACGGAGCGCAAGAGGTTAGGTATTGCTTGCTAACGCCTTCATTTTGCGTCTTAGCCACGCTTAGGCTTAGCTCTTTTACCTTTTTTAGCTCATCTTCGCTGGCAAATTCCTCGCTAGACTTTGACTGCTCTTTTGAGATATTTTGCTCCACTTTTGGCTGAACGCTAGCTTCTGATTTCTCCTTTTTAGGCGGAGTTTGGCTTAGCATAAACACCATGATGCCACATATTAGCACCGCTAAAATGATCGTTATGATTTTTCCGATTTTCATTGTTTGCTCCTAAACTGCGCGTTAAAATCGCTTATCTCTTTGGCTAATTTTCTAATCTCACTCTCATCCATCTTTTTAACAAGATCACGCATCAGCACATTTACCTTCTCTTTGTCTTTGTAAGCGTTTATCATCTTATAAATTTCATCCTCGCTCTTTGTTAGAAGAGATGGTCCGATGATGCCATTTGCGTAGTCGTCGTGGCAGGCTGAGCACTTTGTGATGAAGTCCTTGCTAAGCCTGCCCTTTATAAGCCTTAAATTTATAGTTTGAAGCGGGCTTTTTACCATGGCTAGCGCTCCGATCTGGCGGCTTACGTTGTTATCTTCAAGTCCAAATTTAACGCTTTTTTCGCCGTGCATGTCGTATTTTATAAATTCATTTTGCTTATTTGCACTCTCGTTGTTTTCATTTTTTTCGACCTTTATGCTAGCACTTGTCGCTACTTTTGCGCCTTGCTCGCTAGCAGCCTCTTGCGCTTTGTCCTCGCTCTTTTCACAGCCGACAAATAGCAATGCAGCAGCTACTAAAGGTATTATTACTCTCATTTTTTCTCCTTGTAAATTTCATCATAGCTCATCTTTGGGGCGATATTTATGATCTTTGCTGGGCAGACCTCAGCGCAAACACCACATCCCACACAGCCATTTTTTATAAGTGGTAAATTTGCCTCGCTCATTGCTATCGCGCTATCGCCAACTGGACAAAGCGTGACGCAAAGATCGCAAATTTGACCGATCTTGTCTTTTATCTTATCTTTTAGCGCCTCTTCTCTGTCGTTATAGGCTTTACGATCAAGCAGATGTTTAACGCCAGCTTCGCTTAAATTTTCTCTTTTTACGCTCAAACAGGCCACCGTCTCACTTAAAACTGCAACGCCCATTTTGACATCGCCCACGACCTTTGTAGCGTGATCGAGCGCACCGCTAGGACAGGCTAGCACGCATGGGAAAAGGTCACACAAGTAGCAGCCTCGCTCTTTTGCGTCGATGTGAGCTGAGCCACTTGAGTAGCCATCTTCTATATCAAGTAAGCTTATACTGTGATAAGGGCAAACTTGCACGCACTGACCGCATTTTACGCAAAGATCATCAAAGTCATCAACAGCACCTGGCGGTCTAAGATAGAGTTTGTCGCCACTACTTTTTGGCAAAAACTTGCCTATGGCGTATCCAGCCACCGCTGCAGCTGAGCCAATTATCATAAAATTTCTTCTATCCACGTTTCGCCTTTAAAGCGTTGAAATTTGAAACATCAAGCGGTTTTATCCTAGGCGAACTATCTTCAAGTAGCTTTATCGGCTCAGAAAATGGAGCGAGTTTGGCTAAGAAATTTAAGACGCTAAAGACGCTTGAGCCATAGAAAAACTGCAAATTTGGATAGTACTGCCAGAGCTGATCGATGTATGAGAGGTGCAAAAATGGCGTGTCGCCGTAGCCATCTTTATCTCTATCAAAGCTCTCATACTCATCATAATAGTTCTTGCTCCATCTATTTAGTAGCATCTTTTCGCCTGGAGTGTCATTTACGACGATGTCCATGTTGCCGATAAAGTCGTTGTTTTCAAAGATGCTTGTGCCTTGCGTGGCGTGAAAATAGACGCCAACTACGTTGTGTAAAATTTTATTGCCTATAAAATTTATAGTTGATCCCGGCTGAAACGGCGAGTTATCAAGCAAGATGCCACGCGCGTTATAGACAAGAGTGTTGTTTTCTATCGTAAAGTCAGACACGTCCTTTAGTCCGATGCCGATACCAAAGGCACCGTCGCTATCCATAACTAGGTTATTTTTTATATTTGAGCTAGCTGAATACATAAAAAACATGCCAACAGCGTTGCCGATAAATTCGTTATTTTCTACTAAATTTTGATTCGCATACATAAAGTGAAGCGAATATCTGCTGCCAACTGCTTTGTTGCTTAGAAATTTATTGTGACTTGCGTACCATGCGACCATGTCACGGCTGTCACGGATATTGTTGTGCTCGATCAAATTTTCATGGCTATACCAAAGTCTCACCGCATCACCTCTAAAGCCAAGGCTAGCGCCCTTTTTTGAGGTGATGTTGTTTTCAGTGATCTTTGAGCTACTGCACTCTTTAAAGTCAATCCCAAAAAGCACATCGCTTATGTCGTTTTTAGAAATTTCTACGTTATTTGCCTTGTCACAGCCTATGCCAGCGTCAAGCTCGCCAAGGTCGTTGCCACTGCCACTTATCTTTAAATTTTTAAGTGTCACGTTTGAAGCTATGATCTTTATAACACTGCCCTTGCCCTCCCCTTTTATATGGGCATTTTTGCCCTCGCCGATGATAGTAAGAGGCTTATTTATCGTTATGCCACCTTCATAAACGGCATCCCCCAGCTTTATCACATCGCCAGGGCTAGCGTTATTTATCGCATCTTGAAGGACGTTTGCAAAGCCAAAAAGTGGCAAAAAAGCAAGGGCAAATTTAGAAAATTTACGCATTTAGCTCTTTTTTCTTTGAAAATACCGCAAGTATGCAAAGCACGCTCATGACTATCATCACCCAAAAGCCGATAGTTGGGTACGAGTGCGTTGTAAAGTGCGCCACGCTACCATCTCCTAAAACGGTTGGCATAAATGGCTTGATCTTAAAGGCGCCCCACTCTTGCATATTGTGTCCATACCAGTATAGCCAGCCCACAAATGCGCTCATAAATAGCACCGGTGCAATGATGGTTGGCACCATGAGAAGTGAGTTAAATTTACCGTCATAGTATAAAAACGCAAGCATGCAAAGTGTGGCGATAAGTAGATAATAAGGCGCGATCGCTCGCTCTAAATTTCCGCCATGCTCCATAGGATACATGCCGATGTAGTGGTTTATCGTATTCATCTCGTGCACGTCGCCACTATATCCATCTACGTGAAAATATACTGGGATGCCATCTGGAAAGGCTGCCTTTGGATAGTTTGGCGCTTCAAGAGATACGTACCAGATAGGGAGTGATGGCGTGCCTATCTCTGCTTTTTGCTCGATCATCTTATGAAGATCACTTGCCACCTCTTTTGGCAAAAGGTGGTTTTTATACTGAAATGAGCTATAAAGATCGTAGATAGTGTAAGCATAAGATGGTAGCTCGTCGCCATTAGCTATACGCTCCTTTGCTCCGTGCCAGCCAAGAACTGGCAGAGTAAAACAAACGCTCATAATGATAAGTGCAACAATGGTATAAATTTTATATTTGCTCATAATCTCTCCTTTAAATTTTAAAATTTAGCCTAGCAAAAGTTAAATTTTAAAATTTAAAAGGGGCAAAAATGCCCCTTAAAACTACATGCCTGCGTTTTCGTCTATCCATTTTAGATACTCGATGATATTTTTGATCTCTTCATCACTCATGTGCTGATTTGGCATTCTAAGTTTAAAGAAATCAATCATCGCTTTAACGTAGTCGTCGTTATAGAATTTAGCAGGGTCTTTTATAAAGTCTGCTACCCATTTTTCGCCGTTTTCATGTCTTAGCAAGACGCCAGTTAAGTCTGGGCCTGAGCTTACTTGACCGATGACGTGGCAACCATTACATCCGCCTTTTAGATAAGCTTCTTCGCCTTTTGCAGCAGCTGGGCTCATCGGAGTTGCGATCTCTTTAGCTAGGTTGTTTTTAGCTCTTAGACCAACGTCGGCAGTTTTTACCATGTATTGCCATACTTGGTACTCCCAAAGGATAGCGCCATTTACGTCGCCTTTTTTGTAAGCTTCGTCAGCTTTAGCTTTTACCTCTTTGATGTGGCCGTATTGATCAAGTGCGTCATCAACCAAAGCTTTTACTTTTGGATATTTCTCATAATGTTTCTCTTTTAGGTATTTAACAACCTCTTGGATAACATCATCAGTTGCTTTGTTAGTTGCGATTACTTTGTCGTACTCAGCTTTTAGAGCCTCTGGGCTTAGAGTTTTTAGCTTGCTATTTTTTGCAGATTCATATTTTTTATTTGGATCTTTAACAAGTAAGTAACCCATCATCTCTAGGTGAAGTGCTGAACAAAACTCGGTGCAGTAGTATGGGAAGACGCCTTCCATATCAGCTACGAAATTTACTGAAGCAGTTTTGCCAGGCTCTAGTGAAGCGTGGATGTTGTAAAGGTCGATGCCAAAGCCGTGAGTCTCATCTTGAGCGCGCTCTAGGTTTGTTAGGTGAATTGTTACGTTATCGCCTTTATTTACCTCGATGTGCTCTGGGTTGATGTGGCTTCTGATCATTGTTGCATAGACAGTTACGTTTTTGCCGTTTCTCTCAACTCTTTCTTGACCAGCTAGAGTTGCGTATGGACTAGCCTCGCCTGTTCTTGAGTTTGTGCCCATGTTGTAAGTAAGCGCTGGAGTTAGCTTGCTAGCAGCGATTGAGACAACGTCGTGTGGTTCACCAAGTGGGATAGGCATATCATAGATTAGATCCATTTTTGCACCAGTGATGTCTATTAACTGGTGGTTTTGTGGATGGAGTGGGCCAACTGGGTTAAAGCGATCGATTGAAAGTTTATCAAGTGCGATTGCGTATTTGCCCTTAGGTTTTGCTGATTTGCCCTCCATTGTATCAAGGTGACCGATGTTGTAATGAACATTTACCTTATCAAGCACTTTTAAATTTTTGTAGTCCCATTTTACGATTTGGCTATCAACGTAAAGTGAAGTATAAAGTATGCCATCTTGTGAGTCAAATGATGTGTGCAGTGGTCCAAGGCCAAGTTCGACTTGTCCGTGCATTGACTTTTCTCTATCTAAGATAGGTATGCCATATGGGTCAGTGCCAGCGAACTCTTTTTTGTCGATTAGCTCTTTGATCTTTTTAAAGTCATAAACTGATGCGTGAGTATCAAGCTTACCGCCAACGATGATGTATCTACCATCTGGTGTGACGTCACAACCGTGTGGGCTCTTTGACTCTGGGATCAAAAATAGTGCTCCAGCTTTTACAGCAGCTTCTATCGTGATCACTCTATGACCATTTATAACTTTGTAGTTTTTCTTGTCTTGTGCAAGTTTTTCTAAAATTTGCCAGTTATAAACGTGCAAGAAGTCGGTGTCGTTTCTACTAGCGCCTGCCTCAAATGGAGGAAGACCTTTTTCGATACCACCTGTATACATCTCAGTGTTTATTGAGTTTGTAAAGCCCCAGCCATAGCTCTCGCCCTTACCAGCGTCGCTTAGGTCTTGCCAGTATGGAGGAAGCTCAAGAGAGAAAGATGCTTTCTCGTCGATCTTGCCTTTTGGATAGTCAAATTTCCAAAATGTCACAGCGCCTCTATAAACGGCTTCGTAGTCGTCCATTGAGTGATAGTTATCATCAAGTGGAGCTGCGTACTGGCTAGCTTCGATGACGTACTCGCTGTTTGGAGTGATGAAGCTACCGCCGTGCTCACTCTTCATGATAGGGTTTACAACCATTTGAGTTGTCTCAAAGTCTTTTAAATTTATGACAGCGATCCTTGGGTTTGCCTTGTCGTTGATAAATAGATAATCACCAACATACTCACCATTTTTCTCAGTGAAATTTGGGTGGTGTGTATCGCCCCAAGTTATCTCTTTGCCCCTGATGTTGCCTTGTTTTAAAACGGCTTTTGACTCATCATCATAGCCATATCCTTGCCAAGGCTCTGGGGTGAAAACGCCGATGTATTTATAAATTCTCATCGACGGAACGCCATAAACTAGCACTTGACCACTCTGCCCGCCAGATGAAAAGACGATGAAATCATCTTTTTTACCGCTTGGCTGGTAAGTCTTAGCAGCTGCAAGGACATCTTTTTCGCTTAGCCCGCGCTCTTTCATGACTTTTTCAAGGTCACTACTAGCAGCACAAGCAGCAGTTAAAGATAGCCCAAGCAGTGCAGCACTTGCGACACAAAATAACTTTTGCATTTACTCTCCTTTTTAAAATGAATTTATCTCTAAACTCTTTGTCTTATTGCCTAGATCCACGCCAACAAGCACGTTTTTTTCTATAAAAATTTCTTTTATCTCGCCACTAAAAAGCTCTTTTTTGCCCTTTAGCTTGAAGCTTTTGTCAAATTTATAGATCACTCCGTCCTCACTAGCTACTAAAACCTCATCTCCCACGCACGCAAGAGCTGAAATTTTAGATCTTAAAACTTGCTTTTTAGCTCCACTTTTAAGATCTAAAATTTCTCCGTTTCTAAAGCCTATGAAAATTTCATCATCGCTAAATTTACAGGCACTTATCGGCGCAAAGCCAACGCTTTTTTGCTCTTTTGCGTTAAGCTTGCTATCAAGCAAAAACGCCTTGCCATTAAAGCTTGTAAAAAACACTCCCTCGCCAAGCGATAAAAAGCTAGAAATTTTATAAACATTGTTAAAATTTTTTGATATAAATTTTTTAGAACTCTTGTCAAAAATGGCGATTGTTACGACATTTGCCATATCGCAAGCGACGTAAATTTTCTCTTTATCTAGCAAGATATTTGAAACCTTACAGCCAACATTTGGCAGAGCAAATAAAAATTCCTTCTCGCTAGCTACCTTTACGATCTCGTTGTTTAAATTTGCAACGTAAAAAGAGCTCTCATCAAAAGCACATCTTTGATCTTTGTAAATTTTCTCCTTTAGTCCTAGGCTTTTTGTCTCACCATCTTTTACAAAGATGATGTTTTGACTATTTTCATCGATGAAGCAGCCCTTACTCTCAGCAAAAAGCGCTATCAAAGATAAGCTAAGACATAGCAGAAATTTCATTATCTAGGTTGCTTTCATTGTAAATTTAAAATTAACAAAAATATACATATTCATATCTTAAAAGCAAATTAGAAGTTAGTTTGTTTTCTTAAGCTTTTAAAGAAAAATATCAGTAAATTTTTTTAAATTTTGCTATTTACAATAAATAAACTTTGGAATTTAACGGATAGAAATATATTTTTGATAAAATTTATTATCTATAAAAGTTCGTGTTTTAGGTATATTCTGCATTAAAATTTAAATTATAAATATTTTTTTAAAAAAATTATTTAAATTAGATAATTATATTAAGAAATGAAAAATCGCTCTTGCGTTTTGAGCAAAGCTTAAATTTTAGATTTTTGATATTTTTTTGCTTAAATTTGCTGATAACTTAAATTTGTTTAAATAGGCTATAATCTGCCAAAAAAGGAGAGATAATGCTAACACATTTAGATGAAAAAGACCGTCCAAAGATGGTCGATGTAAGCCCAAAAGATCCCACAAAAAGAGTAGCAACTGCTAGCGGGATCATCAAAATGAGCAAAGATGCTTTTAAGGCGATCAAAGAAAATACCGGCAAAAAAGGCCCAGTCATCCAAACAGCCGTCGTCGCTGCGATAATGGGCGCTAAAAAGACAAGCGAGCTAATACCTATGTGCCATCCACTGGCCATTTTGGGTGTGGATTGTGACATCGAGGAGCTGCCTGAAATTTGCGCTTTTAAGCTTTACGTGAGCGTAAAGATAGAGGGCAAAACAGGCGTTGAGATGGAGGCTCTAACAGGCGTGAGCGTGGGACTTTTAACCATTTATGATATGGTAAAAGCCATAGATAAGAGCATGGAGATCAGTAACATCGTGCTAGAGAGCAAAACAGGAGGAAAAAGTGGCGAATATATGCGATCTAAATAACAAAAAGGCAAAAATCGACTACCCAACACACTGGGAGTATAAAGTGATATTTGACGCTGGCGTAAATGCCGAAGAGAAGGTAAAAGAGATAGTAAAAGATAGAGAATTTAAGCTAGTTTTTTCGAAATTTAGCAAAGATAAAAAATACGCTAGCTACGATCTAGCTGTGCTAGTTTTAAGCGAAGAAGAGAGGCTAGAGATTTTTTCAGCGCTAAAACACGAAGCAAAATACGTTTTATAAGGCAAAAATATGGATAAACTTGAGCAAAATTTACGTGATTATAAAGATAGCGAGGGGCTACTAACTAGCATAAAGGCTCTTTGCAACGACTTTTTTAGGGACGTCTCAGACAAAGACGAAAACACACTGCCTGATCTTTTGAAGCAAAAGATGAACGAGCTTTACGACAAGATGGATAAAGAGAGCCTCATAAATGCTAAAAACCTAAAAAGCGCTATGGAGGGGATAAACCAAGCTCTAGTTAGCGGCGAAGAGAAGCAGCTTTATGAGCTATTTGATAAAAGAGATGAGATAAATAGAGCGATCGAAGCAAAGCGTGAAGAGATAAAAAATAGGCTAAAAATTTCATTTGAAGCGGCTGAAGAGGTCGTAAAAGATAGAAATTTTGGCGAAAAAGAGGAAATTTTAGAGCTTTTAAACAACGCCATTATCAGAGAAACAAGGATGCTTGGCATCTTAAAAGAGAGTGCTCAAATCGCCTTTTTAACAACGCTTGAGGGCGCAAAGGATGTCGAAGAGACCGCTGGTGCGATAGCTAAAAATATGACCTACGCTGCGATAAGAGGCGGGGAGTTTAGCAAAGAGCGAATGTTTGAAATTTCAAAAAATATCATCAGTGCAGCGGGGAATTTAGCAAATGAGGGGCATATATTTGCAAAAGAGCTCATAAAAGGCGCGATAAATGGCACAAGAGATGGCATCTTAAGAGCTATTGAGAAGCTAAAAGATGAGGCGAAATTTGCTCCAGATGAGCTAAGGCTAAACTCACAGCTTTTAAATTTAAAAAACGTGGATGAGGAATTTATAGCGCTTCTTAAAGAGCTTGAAAATGAATTTGATGGCGTGGCTAAAAGCGAGATCGAAAGCGTGATAAATAGCGAGCTTGATACAAATCTAGCAAAATTTAAACGCATAAGCGATCAAGCGATGGAGCAGATCAGCTCAAGGCTTGAAGAGCTAAAGTCAAACGGCGTTGCAAAGCTTGTGAGTGAGGCGAACAATAAATTTGAAGCCCTAAAGCAAGAGCTAAACGACAAGAGCAAAAAGCTAAAGCTAAATTTTGACGCAAATGATAAGCTTGAAGGCCTAAAACAAGATATCGCAGAGTTTGAGAAAAAGGCGAACGACAAGCTTGAAGACATCAAACAAATGGATATAAAATCAGAAGCTAAGAAATTTGGCGACAGAGCCTATCAAGCGGCAAAAGACTTCTTAAACGTCATAAAAAAAGACAAAAAAGAAAACTAAATTTGCCAAGCTTTTGGCAAATTCATCATTTTGGCTAGGTCTTAGCCTAGCCAATTCACAACTTAAAATTATAAAAATAGATATAGCAAAAACGCACCCAATATCAAGCGGTAGATGACAAAAGGTAGCATCCTGATCCTTGAGATGATCCCCATAAATAGCTTCACGCAGATATAAGCACTAACTGCACTTATGATGACGCCAAGGGCGATGTCGCTCCAAGGCAGAGCGTTTGGATCTTTTATAAGCTTGATGCTCTCAAGTCCGCCAGCTAGGATGATGACAGGTATCGAAAGCAAAAATGAAAAATTTGCACTGCCTTTATGGCTAAAGCCCAAAAACAAGGCAGCTGTCATCGTTATACCTGATCTTGAGACGCCAGGGATGAGCGCCACAGCCTGCGCTAAGCCTATGATGAGAGCAAATTTTATGGTCATTTCGTATTCGCTTTTGTTTGTTGAGCGAAGATCAGCAAAGTAAAGTGCGATGCCAAAGATGATCGTAGTAACAGCGATCACAACGCCGCTTCTTGCGTACTCTTCGATCACGTTGTTAAACAAAAGCCCAAAGATGCCAACTGGGATAGTGGCAAATCCCACGCACCAAACAAGCAAGCTATCGCCTACCATCTTTCTTTGCGCGATCGAGGCAAAAAAGTCGCGAAGTAGCTTAAAAATCGTATCTTTAAAATAAAAAAGTATCGCGCTTAGCGTACCAACATGCACCGCCACGTCAAAAGCAAGCCCTTGATCTGGCCAGCCAAGTAGCTTTGGCACCAAGATGAGATGAGCCGAGCTTGATATCGGCAAAAACTCGCTTATGCCTTGCACCAAGGCCAAAACGATAACGTGAGAAATTTCCATAAAATGCCTTTTTTGATTTTAGATTGCAGCTGGGGATTTTACTCCCCAAAGTTAAATTTTATATAAGTTCGCTAGCAAAATTTGCAAGCTTTTGCGGAGTAAATCCGAAGTGATCAAACAGCTCGTTCGCCTTGCCGCTGGCGCCAAAGCTGTTCATGCCATAAACCGCGTCGGCAAATTTATACCACTCATAGCCAGTTGCGGCCTCAACTGCTATGATGGTTGTGTTTTTATCTAAAATTCTAGCCACATACTCGGCTGGCTGCTCGCAAAGTAGGTCAAAGCAAGGCGCTGATACGATGTTTGCACCCACACCTTGCTCAGCTAGAAGTGCAGCTGCTTTTACGCAGAGTGAGACCTCGCTGCCGCTTGCTATAAATGTGATCTTTGCTTCTTTTGACGAGCTTAAAAGATATGCGCCATTACTAACCTCGCCAAATTCGCCTTTTGCAAGTGGGTCAAGCCCTTGGCGGCTAAGCACAAAGGCACTTGGAGCGTTTAAATTTAGCGCCGCATGCCAGCTAGCTGCGTTTTCGTTGCCATCAGCTGGGCGGAAGGTGTAGAAATTTGGCATAGCTCTAAATGTGCTAAGCTGCTCGATAGGCTGGTGCGTCGGACCATCTTCGCCAACGCCGATGCTATCGTGCGTGAAGACAAAAAAGTGCTTGATGCCCATTAGCGCTGCTATCCTCGCACTTGGCTTTAGATAGTCGCTAAAGATAAAAAATGTCGCTGAAAATGGCAAGAAAAGACCGTATCTGGCGATGCCGTTATTTATAGCTGCCATGGCGTGCTCTCTGATGCCGTAGTGGATGTTTTTGCCATTTGGGAAGTCGCCCATGCCCTTTAGCTCGGTCTTGTTTGAAGGAGCAAGATCAGCGCTACCACCGATAAAGCCAGGGAGTTTTTTAGCTATCTCATTTAAAATAACGTGGTTTGTATCTCTTGTGGCTAGCTTTTTGTCGCTAAAGTCTGGAAATTCGATCTTGCTAAAGTCTGGATTAAGAAGGGAATTTAGCAAATTTTTACCCTCAGCACTTAATGCCTCAACCTTTTTGTTCCACATAGCCTCTTCAAGATCGCCCTTTTCTACTGCGCCTCTAAATCTTAAAAGCACGTCCTCGTCGATAGCAAATTTCTTCTCAGGGTCAAAGCCAGCTGCAGCCTTTGCCTTTTTTATGATCTCTTCGCCAAGTGGCGAGCCGTGGCTGTGGTGGCTACCCTCAAGCTCCATTGCGCCGCGTGCTATGTGCGTGTTTGCGATGATGAGATATGGCGACTCTTTCTCGCTAGCTTGCTCAAGCGCAAATTCGATCTGGTTATAGTCGTGTCCGTCGATGCGTGCGACCTCCCAGCCCTGCGCCTCAAACCTAGCCTTGACGTCCTCGCTAAATGCTATCGCTGTATCGCCCTCGATCGTGATGTTGTTTGAGTCGTAGATGAGCACAAGGTTATCTAATCTTAAATTTCCAGCCACCGAACATGCCTCGTAGCTTATGCCTTCTTCTAGGTCGCCGTCGCCGCAAAGGCAGTAAATTTTATGATCGATTATTTTATTGTCTGGCTCATTTAGCACGTTTGCAGCGTATTTTTCTGCCATTGCTAGGCCAACTGCATTTGCTACGCCTTGACCAAGTGGGCCAGTAGCCACCTCAACGCCTGGAGTGTGAATTTCTGGGTGTCCTGGGGTGTTTGAGCCAAGCTGGCGGAAATTTTTAAGCTCATCTAGGCTTAGGTCGTAGCCAGTTAGATGTAAGAAGCTATAGACCAAGCTTGACGCGTGACCACCGCTAAAAACGAGCCTATCTCTATTTAGCCATTTTGGATTTTTAGGGTTGTGTTTTAAAAAGTTGCTTAAAACCACCATGATATCAGCTAGGCCCATAGGAGCACCTGGGTGTCCGCTGTTAGCGTTTTGCACCATATCAGCGCACAAAAATCTTATAGTATCGGCTTGTTTTTTTAGCATATGATCTCCTTTTATTGCGTCAGATTATACAAAAAAGTGATTAAAACTTGCCTTGCATTTTTGCCCAAAATGTCTAAAAAGTGATATAAATTTACGAAATTTACGCACTATCTTAGGTGCTTGTCTGTAAGCTCTAAGATCATTTTTGCGATATTTGCATCTATCTGTTTTAGTGCCTCTTCTATCTCGCCTATTAGCTCATCTTTTTTCTTTTTTGCGCCAGATAGACCTAGTAAATTTGTAAATGAGTTTTTGGCTAAATCGTTATGCACGGGCTTTCCAGCGGCCGCTTCGTCGCTTGTAAGATCGATGATATCGTCTTGTATCTGAAAAGCAAGGCCGAGCTTTAGTCCGATATCATAAATTTTCTCGCACTCTGTTTTGCTTAAATTTACTATCACAGCGCCCATTTTTAGGCTAGCAGCGATGAGCTTTGCAGTCTTGTGGATGTGCAAAAAGACTAACTCATCAAGGCTTAGCATCTTGCCAGAGAGCCCAAATTTAGCCTTTGCTCTTTTGATGTCATCTTTGTTTGTATTTTCAAAGAAACAATCAAGCGCCTGACCTAGCACCATGCCGCTAACGCCAGCATTTTCGCTTAAAATTTCCACGCATTTTATGCGTGTTTGAGCTGGCAGATCAGCACGTGAAATTTCATAAAAAGCATGCGTGTTTAGCGCATCTCCTGCAAGTATCGCAGTCGTTTCGTCGTATGTTACGTGAAGCGTTGGTGTGCCACGTCTTAGGCTTGCGTTATCCATCGAAGGCAGATCATCGTGGATGAGCGAGTATGTATGCATCATCTCAAGCCCCAAAGCCACTCTCATCGCCTTTTGCGTGAGGCTTTTATCCACGCTCTCCACCACGCCAAGAAGCAAAAGTGCCCTAAAGTGCTTGCCTCCGGCCTTTAGCATAACGCCAAGCGCCTCCTCGTAGTAAGGGTGAAAGCTAGGCGCCTTTGGCAAATTTGCGTTTAGAAATTTTACAAAGTCCTCAAGTAGGCTCATTTTGGCACTCTTGCAAAGAACTGAAAGTCATTTCTACTAAATAAAAGCACGAAATTTTGCAGGTCGCTTATCTTTTCTAAAAGCTCCTCACGGTTGCTCACGCTCTCTTTGTTGTAGCCTAAAATTTTATCGCCGATTTTTATGCCAAAAATTTCCGCATTTGACTTTGGCTCGACCTTAGTAACGACTAAATTTTTATCGACCGTGATACCATAATCAACCAAAATTTTATCATCTAGTAAGCTCTCAGGCGACTTTGGCATGACGTTTAAATTTGGCAGATCAAGGCTTGAAGGGGCGTCAATGTCTAGGCTTTGGTTAAATTTCACATCCCCGCTTACTGGCACTTGAAAGAGTAGCTCCTGCCTATCACGCTTCACGATGATGTCCAGTTTTGCGCCCTTTGGAGCAAAAAGCACCATCTCATTTAGCTCTCTTAGGCTCTTTGGCTTGATGCCATTTACACTAACAAGCTCATCATCAACCATCATCATCTTGCCGCGGCCTAGTGGATCGACAAGACCCACAAAAAATTTATCCTCTTTTTGCAAGAATTTCACGCCGATATCGCCGTAATATACGTCATCGTAAGATACAAAGTGCTTTAAATAGCGATTTGGTATAAATTTATCAGCTCCAACAGCTATGCCTATCATCTTGCAACAAGGCGTGTTTATCTCGCCAGTCGCGTTATACTCGAAGCTTAGCGTGTCAAAGTCGCCTAAATTTTGCCCCAAAGACTTGATGTGGCCCATGACAGTGTTGTTAGAGTCGTTTAAGATGCCAACCCAAGTGCTCTTTTTGATGCGCTCCTCGTTGGTCTCATCAGCCATCACAACAGGGCTTAGCTCCTTGCTAGAGCGCACTAAGAAAAGCTGCAAATATGGGTCAAATTTGACATATTCGCCAAGCGGAGCTCCGTCACTTTTTGGCACTGCGATCAAATTTTTAGTGATAGCCACGCCAAAATGTTTATTTACCGAGACGATTGAGTTTTTATTCTTTTCAAAGCAGGCGTTAAAGTCCTCTTGCGTAGGCCTAGGATCGGCGTTTAGGCAAAGCGCTGATAACAAAAATGCAAGGGTAAATTTATATTTTAGTCTCATTTTATCCCCATCGAAGCAAGGCCGCCAAGCATCCTTGAAGCGGTGTTTTTCTTATCGGCCTCAACTGATTTTAGCACGTCATTTACGGCACTTATTAGCAAAATTTGCATGCTCTCTTTATCTTCAAGCAAGCTATCATCTATGCTGATATCAAGTATCTCGCCGCTGCCGTTTGCTCTCACGCTCACCAGCCCGCCGCCGCTTTTTGCGCCAAATTCTTTATTTTTGCTCTCTTCTTCCATCTGCTTGGCCTGCTTTTGTACATCCTCAAGCATCTGCCCCATCTTTGAAAAGTCAAATCCCTCAAACATCGCCTACTCCTTTATGATCTCGTTTTTGTTATTTACATGCACGATGGTTGGCTTAAATTTCTTAGCCTTTTTAAATTTCATACTAGCATAAGCCACGATGATGACCACGTCGCCAATGCAGACCTTTCTAGCAGCTGCGCCGTTTAGACAAATTTCGCCTTTTTTGCCCTTTATCACGTAGGTGGCAAATCTTTCGCCGTTATTTACGTCTAAAATTTCCACTTTTTGATTTTCTATCAAATTTGCAGCCTTTATAAGCTCCTCGCCGATGCTTACCGAGCCAACATAGTTTAAATTTGCGTCTGTTACGACGGCTCTGTGGATCTTACTAGCTAAAATTTCTATATTCATTTTTACCTCTTTAAAAGCTCTTTTACTACTTCTTTGTCGCTAAATGGGTGCTTGACGCCCTTTATCTCCTGATATGGCTCGTCGCCTTTGCCAAGTATGACAAGCGCCCAGCCAGGTTCTAGCTTGCTAATGGCTAGCGCGATCGCCTCTTTGCGGTTGGCGTTTCGTATCAAATTTTCATTTTGGCTCATGCCAGCGCAAATTTCATCGATTATGCTCTCTGGCTCTTCGCTTCTTGGATTGTCACTAGTGACTATGCAAATTCTTGCGTATTTTTGGGCTATCGCTCCCATTTTAGGGCGCTTTGTCCTATCTCTGTCGCCGCCTGCACCAAAGACTGCGATCAAATTTAGATGTCTAAGCGAGTTTAGCACTTTTTCTATGCCATCTGGCGTATGGGCAAAGTCCACGATGACTAGCGGATCGATGCTTACAACCTCCATCCTGCCACTCACACCTTTAAATTTACTTATCGCCTTTGAAAGTGCGGCTGCGTCTGGACGCTCTAGCAGGCAAACTGCTCCAAGGGCTGCGATTAGGTTGTAGAGATTAAACTCGCCTTGCAAGCTTGAGTCTATCTCCACATCGCCATTTGGCGTCTTGATAACTGCGTCTATGCCGTCCTTTAGCCCATAAACTATCGGTGCAAAGCTAGCTGGCTTTTTGACCGCGTATGTGTAGGCGTTTTTTGGGTTAAATTTAACTCCGCCATCATCAATATTTATGAGCTTTACGCTCTCATCGTCAAAAAAGCTTGATTTTACCCTTGCATACTCCTCCATGCTCTTGTGGTAGTCGAGATGGTCTTGAGTTAGGTTTGTAAAAATTTTAAGGGCAAATTTTAAGCTCTCTATGCGCTTTTGAGCGATCGCGTGCGAGCTAACCTCCATCACGAAGTACTCACAGCCCTGTTCGCTGGCTGTTTTGAGGTATGAGAGCGTCTTTAAAATAGCACTTGTCGTAAGCGCCTTGTCATCTATCTGCTCGCCCTCTATAAATGCCCCTCTGGTGCCACTTAGGCCGCATTTTTTGCCTAAATTTCGCAGGGTCTCGTAGATAGCCGCAGCCGTTGTGGTCTTGCCATTTGTACCTGTGATGCCAACTATTTTTAAGCTTTCATCGATCTTTAAAAGCTTTTTGCACTCTTCAAGAGTGATTATCTTAGCGCCCTTTTTTACCGCGTGTTCTACAAATTTCGCATTTGCGGTAGTTTGCACAAAGTATACACCCTGCTCGCACTCGTTTGAGTCATCTGTTATGAAGCTATTTTCTACTGATATTTTCATCGTTTTGTCTTTTTTGTATCTCTTTAAAAAGCTGATCTATACGCTCGTCGCCGCCAAACATCACCGCCGCACTCTCAAGGTAGTTCATGCTCATATCGATGAAGTCATTTTTTATCAAATTTCCTAAAAATTCCAAAAAATCGTCTTTGTTTGAGATCATGACCTTGGTTGAGAACATGATGTTTTCAAAAACCTTTTTAAAGCTGCCGTCCTTATAAACAGCCCTTTTAAAGTCCTCGTAGCTGATCGCGTCTTGCTCTTCAAAGTACTCGCTCTCCTCGTCTCTGGACTCTAAAATTTTTAAAATTTCCTCCACGCCCTCGTCGTCTTCGCCAGCTCTTACCTTCGCCATATAGTAGTCAAACAAGAGCTTTGCCTCCTCGGCATTTTCCTCGCCAAGAGAGCAAATTTGTATCAAAAATAGCAAATTTCTCTCCTGCGTCTTTTCGTAGGCTAGTGAAAAGTAAAAGATCGCATCTTTAAATTTAGAGCGTTTGAAATATTTTATGCCTATTTTTTTATAATCTATCAATGTCAAATTCCTCGCCTATTGGGACATTTATGACTTCAAGCTCTGGATGAATGTCTATGCGAAGCTGCCTTTCGATGCCGTATTTTAGCGTGGTTGTGCTAGCTGCGCATCCGTGACAATGTCCTGTGAGTCTTACGTAAATTTTGCCGTTTTTTATGCCAAGTAGCTCCATGCCGCCGCCGTCATTTTCAAGCATAGGTAGCACCTTTTGCAAACTCGCAGTCACTGGTTTTAAAAGCTCTTCATCACTAAATGGGATCATATTTTTTCCTTAAATTTTTTAGCTATTATAGCAGATAAAGTACAAACAAACGTTTTCTAGGCTTTTGCTGGGGGCGTTTTGGCTTTAAATTTTGGTGGTTTTTTTGTGGAGAAAAGGGCAAATTTGCCCTTTAAGTTTAGTTTAGTAGAAGTGATTTTATATCGATTTTATGCTCTATCATCTTGCTCTCAAGCATAAATTCTTGCGTAGCCTCAAGCGCTTTTATATCATCAGCCGTGATCTTTGAGCTAAAGTCGTACTGAGGATACATGCTCTTTACCGCCTCTATGCTAAGCCCAGTCTCTTCAGCTGTAAATTTAAGCGCCTCGTCCTCGTTTGCTTTGATGTAGTCCAATTTCATCCTGAGCCTTTTTAAATTTCTCAACTATGTCTTTGTGCTTTTTATAAAACTTTCAAAAAGAGCTAGAAATTTATAGGTTTATTATAGGGATTTTGAGTGTACTAAATTTTACGTCATGATCATCTAGTTATTTTTTGGTTTAAAGCCGCTGTATAAATTTGCATTAGCTTCAAGCCTGTAACACCCACCAGCAGAATACCCCAAGGACCAAATTTTATGATTTTCTAACTTGTAAATTTACTACAATACAGAATAGATAAATTTAAAAACATAGAAATTTGCAAGGTTATTTTAGAAATTTGAAATACATTAAATTTAACATCTTGAATATCTAGCTTATTTTACATTTTAAAGCCACTATATAAATTTAAGCTAGCTCTGTGCCTGTCATCCCAAACACTCCAAAAGCCAAAAATTTTATAGTGTTCTAACTCGTAAATTTACTACAACCCAGAATGAATAAAAATTTAAAACAAAAACCTTTAAAAATGAAAATTTATAAAACGTAAAAAGATAATTTTAGAAAGAAAAGAGAGCCAGATAGGCTCTCTGGGGATTATTCAGCTACTAGCTCTATATAAGCCATCTCAGCCGCATCACCTCTGCGAACGCGAGTTTTGATGATTCTTGTATAGCCACCGTTGCGCTCTTTAAATTTTGGAGCTACTTCAGTAACTAGCTTATTTGTAGTCTCTTTGTCTTGCAATGAAGCAAATACTGCTCTGTGAGCGTTAGAGTCGCCCTTTCTAGCTCTTGTGATAAGCTTTTCAACATAGCTTCTAAGCTCTTTTGCTTTTGGTAAAGTTGTCTCTATCTTTTCGCTTTTGATGATAGCTATCGCTAAATTCTTAAGCAATGCAGATCTATGAGATGACGTTCTACCAAGTTTGCGATATCCGTGTTTATGTCTCATCTATTGTCCTTTTATTCTTTTGCACTCATTTGTGATTTTAGCTCGGTTATTTTCTTTCTGAGTTGCTCTTTGCTATCTTTTAACACATCGACACCAACTGGATAGCCTATCTCTTCCATAACCGCTTTTATCTCTTCAAGAGATTTTTTACCTAAATTTTTAAGCTCTTTAAGCTCATTTTCGTCCATCAACGCAAGCTCACCGATAAATCTAATATCGGCTTTATCAAGGCAGTTAAAACTTCTAGCGCTTAAATTTAGATCTTCTACACTAGAAAGTAGCTTTGAGAACTCGCCGCTTGCGCTTGAACTAGCAACTGGGGCACTAACGTCAATATCTAAAATTCCTTTAAATACTGACATTTGTTGATACATAGCTTCTAAACAATTTTTAAAAGCTTCTACTGGACCAACTTGACCATCTGTTGTTATCGTAAATACGATCTTCTCGTAGTCTGGGTCATCTTCAACCAAGACATTTTGTATCTCATAAACTGCTTTTTTAACAGGTGTAAAGAAAGCGTCTAGTGCGATATACTCGTCTTCGATCTCTTCTCTGATCTCTTCACTAGGAACATATCCGATACCTTTTTGGATGATAACTGAGAAATTTAACTCAGCATCTTCGTTGATGGTTGCAAGATATGCGTCTGGATTAACGATCTCAACTAGGTCGTTATTTAGATCAGCTCCAGTTATCTCTTTTGGTCCTTTAAAGCTATACTCTATAACTTCACGCTCGCTGCCGCTTTTTAATTTAAATCTGATCTTCTTCAAATTTATAATAAAAAATGCCACATCTTCAAGCATGCCGCGCATGCTATCAAATTCGTGACTAACGCCTTTTATCTTTACGCCGATAGGAGCAAAGCCTACCGTACTTGTGTAAAGAAGACGGCGTAGTGGGTGAGCCAAAGTAACAGCATAACCTGCTTCAAAAGGATATGCTGTAATGTTAGCGACATTTTCGCTAACACTTTTAACTTCTATTTCAGTTGGCATATAAGCTGATGTAGTAATCTTTCTCATCTTTATACCCTCTATTATTTTGAGTAAAGCTCTACTATAAATCTTTCCTCAACAGGAATGATAACCTCTTCTCTTTCTGGATTTCTAGTGAAAATTCCAAATTTTTTCTCTTTTTCTACATCTACCCAAGCAACGATGCCAGTTTGAGCTGTAAGATCGATCGAACGAACGATTTGTGGATTGTTTTTAGATTTCTCAGCAACTTCTACTTTAGAGCCTGGTTCTACTCTGTAAGATGGGATATCCACTCTCTTGCCATTTACTAAAATATGTCCGTGAGTTACAAGCTGGCGAGCAAAACGACGAGTCGTTGCAAAGCCCATTCTGTAAACAACATTGTCTAATCTCTGCTCTAGTAGTTGAACCAAAAGAGCACCAGTGTTGCCCTCTCGGCGTGCTGCTTCTTGGAACAATCTTCTAAATTGTTTCTCTGAAACGCCATACATAAATTTAGCTTTTTGCTTCTCGCGAAGTTGTAAGCCATATTCGCTTATTTTTGCTCTTCTTTGTCCATGTTGTCCTGGCGCATAAGGTCTTTTTTCTAAAGCACTTTTACCAGCAAGTCTTCTTTCGCCTTTTAACGCAAGAGACACACCAAGACGTCTTTCTAATTTTTCAACAGGTCCTGTATATCTAGCCATAATAATTTCTCCTAATTTTCTCTAATTATACGCGGCGGCGTTTTGGCGGTCTGCAACCATTGTGTGGTAAAGGTGTGATATCTTTGAAGAAAGTTACTTTTATACCTTCAACACCGCCTACACTCTTCACAGCCGTTTCACGTCCGCTACCTGGACCTTGAACCTTGATGCCAACTTCTTTAATGCCGTGTTCTTTTGCTTTATTTAAAGCATCTTCTACAGCTTGTTGAGCTGCATAAGGAGTTGATTTTTTACTACCCTTAAAGCCTAAGCCACCTGCACTACTCCATGCAATAGCATTTCCCATTTCATCAGTTACAGTTACCATAGTGTTGTTAAATGTTGCACTGATATAAACGATACCTTTGGCTATGCTTTTTCTAACTACTTTTTTCTTAACAATTTTTCTTTTCGCCATTTATTATCCTTTAACCCTTGCCTTACTTAGTAGCCGCACCGACAGTTTTACGTCTGCCTTTTCTGGTTCTAGCATTAGTTTTAGTCTTTTGACCACGAACAGGAAGACCCTTTCTGTGGCGAAGACCTCTATAACTTCCAAGATCCATAAGAGCTTTGATATCCATAGCAACTTGTTTTCTCAAATCACCCTCAACGATATGGTGCTCTTGAATTTCTTTACGGATAGCTGCTGCTTCGTCTTCGCTAAGCTCATAAACTCTCTTGTCGTAAGAAATTCCAGCTGCGTCAAGAATTTGACGAGATTTATAAAGACCTATACCATAGATATAAGTCAAACCATACTCTATTCTCTTTTTGTTTGGTAAATCTACACCTGCAATACGTGCCATGCCTTATCCTTGTCTTTGTTTATGTTTTGGATTTTCGCAGATAACACGAATTATGCCACTACGTTTGACAATTTTACATTTGTCACACATCTTCTTTACAGAAGGACGAACTTTCATTTTAGTCTCCTAAAAATTTATTCCACTTTTTTAGGGGCTGCATCAGGTCTAAAGAAATAATTTAAACCAACTATTTT
Organism: Campylobacter concisus; assembly: GCF_003048375.1. Taxonomy (NCBI): domain Bacteria; kingdom Pseudomonadati; phylum Campylobacterota; class Epsilonproteobacteria; order Campylobacterales; family Campylobacteraceae; genus Campylobacter; species Campylobacter concisus. The sequence goes on from NZ_CP021642.1 coordinate 1,808,441, forward strand.
CAAAATAAGTGGGGAACTTTGAAAATAATTCTTCATACAGCTTTTCGCAAAGCTTGGATTTTACCCAAAACCAGCTTTAAATTTACTTAGCATATTTGCCAAGAGCCTAAATTTACTTATACCTATAAGTGATCCTGCCCTTGTCTAGGCTATATGGCGTAAGTTCTACTTTTACGCGGTCGCCAGGCATTATCTTTATATAATGCATTCTCATCTTTCCGGCGATATGACATAAAATGATATGTTTGTTGTCAAGCTCAACTTTAAAAGTTGCATTTGGCAGTGCTTCAACAACATTTCCATCAATCTCAATGACATCGTCTTTTGCCACAAACTCTCCTTTCTTTAAATTTTTTTGCTATAAATTTTACGCTTGGCTTAAAATTTCGGCTTTGCCATTAACTATCGCCATGCAATGCTCATAATGGCTAGTTCTCAAACCATCTTTTGAGGTTACTTTCCAGTTATCGCTTCCTAAAACTGGCGTGCCATCTTTTTGGCAGATCATCGGCTCTATACAAAAAACCATTCCCTCTTTTATCTTTGGTCCAGCTTTTGGATTGTTTCCTTCAAGATAGTTTGGAATTTCTGGCTCTTCGTGTGGCCTTTTGCCTATGCCATGACCGCAATATCCGCGCAAAGGTATATAGCCTCTACCAAGAATAAATTTCTCAAGCTCGCAGCTAATCTCTTTAAAGTGCATACCAGCTCTTATGAAATCAATTGCAAAATATAGCGCGTCTTTTGAGCAAGCGATCAAAGCTTCGTCTTCTTTTGAAATTTTACCAACTCCAAATGTCCTAGCTGAATCACCAAAATAACCATCTAAATTTGAGCCGATATCTACACTAACGATATCGCCCTCTTTTAGCTTGTATTCATTTGGAATTCCGTGGATCACCACTTCATTGACGCTTATGCAAGCTGCATTTGGAAAGCCATAAAGCCCTTTAAAGGCGGGTTTTGCTCCAGCTGCTCTTATCATATCTTCGCAAATTTTATCTATCTCAAGAAGTGAAATTCCAGGTTTTATGATCGTAGAAATGTGATCAAGTGTTCGAGCGACGATCTTGTTCGCCGCTCTCATTTTCTCTATCTCAGCTGGTCTTTTTAGCGTGATAGCCATTTTATAGACCTACTGCACTTAGGGTTTGATATTTGTTTGTATAAGACTGAGCTTCTATGCGCCTCATAGTATCAAGTGCTACTGAAACCACGATAAGTACTGATGTACCGCCAAAATAAAATGGTACGCCCATAGTCTTTACAAGTACCCAAGGTAATGTTGAAATGATGCCCAAGTACAAAGCACCACCTAAAGTTAGCCTGCCAGCTACTTCATTTAGATAGCTAGCTGTGCTTTCGCCCGGTCTAACACCTGGGATAAATCCGCCTTGTTTCTTTAAATTTTCACTTATATCTTTTGTGTTAAACACGATAGATGCGTAGAAAAACGCAAAAAAGATGATAAATAAAAATGTTAAAACATTAAACATATAGCCATTTGGACTTAAAAAGTCGTTGATAGCCTGGATTACTGGATTTGTGCTAGCCTGCAAAATAGTACTTGGAAACATCAAAATCGCACTAGCAAATATCGGTGGGATAACGCCACTTAAATTTACTTTGATCGGTATATAGTTCATTATACGTTTGTTTTGATTTTCCATTATCACTTTTCTTGAGTAAGAGATAGGGATACGTCTTTCGCCCATCTCGACAAAGATAATAGCACCAATGGTCGCTAAAATGATCACCAAAATAGCGATGACTGTTAGGAAATTCATCTCAGAAGTATTTACCAAATTTACAGTTCCGCCGATCGCACTAGGTATGCCAGAGACGATGCCCGCAAAGATGATAAGACTTATACCATTGCCTATACCGCGCTGCGTGATCTGCTCACCTATCCACATAAGTAGCATGGTGCCAGTTAGCATAGATACAGCAGAGATCGCGATAAATAAATTCATATCTATCATGATAGCTTGCTCGCCACCACGACCGCTTAAGCTTTGAAGTCCGATAGAGACGCCGATTGATTGTACAAGAGTGATAACGATGGTCGCATAACGTATGATTTGCATATATTTTTGCATACCGTCGCGCTCTTTTTTCATCTGACCTAACTTTGGAAATGTCGCTGCTAGAAGCTCCATGATGATCGAAGCTGTGATGTAAGGCATGATGCCTAGAGATATGATACTTAAACGCTCAGCGGCCTTACCACTAAACATATTAAATAGACCCAAGGCGTTGCTATTGTTTGAATTGAAAAATTCTTTAATTACGTCGACATTAACACCAGGAACTGGCACATAAGCCAGTATCCTGTATGCGAACAAAAATGCCAACGTGATTAAAATCTTGTTGGTCAGTGTTTTATCCATTATTTTGTTCCGCTAACGCTAACGTTCTCGTCTTTGATCTTTGAAGCAAGAGCTTTTGCGCTTGCACCGATTAGTTTTATCTTAGTAACGCTCTTTGAAATTTTATGAACGCTAGCTATTGTTGCGATTGAAATTTCCGCAAGCTCTTTTATGGCTGCGATCTTTTCAACATTGATAACATAAGGTTTTTCAAATTTAGATGCAAAGCCTACTTTTGGAAGACGTCTTTGAAGTGGTTGTTGTCCGCCCTCAAAACCTCTTTTTTCATTGTAGCCTTTTCTTGCTCTTTGACCTTTATTGCCTTTGCCAGCAGTTTTGCCATTGCCACTGCCTTGACCACGACCTATTCTTTTAGATGCGTGTGTTGAACCTACTGCAGGTGTTAATTTTTCTAATGCCATCTTAACTCCTTTCTCTTAGCTTTTTAGCAAACTAAGTGCTTTTATAGTAGCACGAACGACGTTTGCTGAGTTGTTTGAGCCAAGTGATTTAGTAAGGATATCCTTAATACCTGCAAGCTCGATAATAGGACGTGCACTACCACCAGCGATAACACCAGTACCCTCGCTAGCTGGGCGAAGTAACATTCTACTTGCGTTATATTTTACCTCTACATCGTGAGGGATAGTTGTGCCCTTGATCTTAACGTGGATAATATTTTTAAATGCGTCGTCAATCGCTTTTCTCATCGCATCTGGCACCTCTTTGGCTTTGCCATATCCAAAGCCAACTAGGCCATTTCTATTACCAACAACAACTAAAGCTGTAAATCTAAATCTACGACCACCTTTAACAACCTTTGTAACCCGACCGATATCGACGATTACTTCTTCAAATTCTTCTCTATTATATTTTTCCATCGATTTTCCTTTGGGTTATAGCTTGATGCCATTTTCTCTTAAAGCTTCAGCAAATGCTGCAATAACACCATGGTATAAATAACCATTTCTATCAAAAATCGCAACATCTATCTTCTTAGCTTTTAAAGCCTTAGCAAATTCTTTAGCTAAAGTGACCGCACCTTCTTTGTTTGCTTTTATGCCTATTTTTCTACCATCAACTGCAGCTAGTGTAGTAGCTGTAACGTCGTCAATTGCTTGAACATAAAGAGTCCTGTTTGATTTGAAAATAGAAACTCTTGGGCAAGTTGCAACACCAGAAATTTTACCTCTGATTCTTCTTTTTCTCTTAATTCTAAGAGCGATTTTTCTTTTTAGTACTTTTGCTGTCATTTACCGCCCCTTACTTCTTAGATGTCTTGCCCGCTTTGCGGATGATACGTTCTTCTAGATATTTTACGCCTTTGCCTTTATATGGCTCAGGTGGTCTAAATCCTCTAACTTGAGCAGCCACTTGACCTACTACTTGTTTGTCGTCGCCTTTGATAGTAATAACGTTTTTATCAACGCTAGCTTCAACGCCTGCTGGTAGCTCATAGTTGATAAGGTGTGAAAAACCAAGAGAAAGCTCTAAAATTTTACCTTTTGCAGCTGCTTTGTAACCAACGCCGTTGATCTCAAGCTGGCGAGTAAAGCCATGAGTGATACCAGTTACGATGTTGTTAGCAAGTGCTCTATATGTTCCCCAGTAAGCTCTGCTTTGGCGATCTTCGCCCTTTGGAGCAAAAACTATATGACCATTTTCTACCTTGACATCAACGTGACCTTTTGTGTCAAGCTCTTTTAAGTGATTGCCCTTTTTAAATTTTAGGACATTATTTTCAACGCTAACATCTACACCACTTGGGATAGCGATAGGCTGTTTTCCAATACGTGACATTTTTTTCCTTTACTTGTCTAGGGTGTTCCTACATTTACGAATAAACACCACAATGCCGTAAATTTGATCGTCAAATTTGACGAAACCTGACTAAATTTAGCCTGGGCGAAATATAAAATTTCACCTAGCTAAAGTTAAATTTCTAAATTTAAAACAACGCCAAAACGCTGCTTTACTATTACCAAACGGTGCAAAGAACCTCGCCGCCAACGCCAGCTTTACTTGCCTCAATACCGCTCATAACGCCTTTGCTTGTACTAACGATAACTGTTCCGTAACCATTTTTAAAACGCTTAATGTCGTCTTTACCTTGATAAACACGGCGACCAGGTTTTGAAACCCTTTTAAGCTCGTTTATAACGCTTCTGCCGTACTCATCATACTTTAAAACTACGTTTATAAATTTCTTGTTACCTTCTTCGATAACGTTGTAGCTCTCTACATAGCCTTTTGCTGCAAGGATAGAAAGAGTAGCCTCAACAACCTTAGAATGAAGCAATTTCGCAGTCTCAAGTCTTCTCATACTTGCATTTCTAATGCGTGTTAATCCATCTGATATTAAATCGTTCAACATTTCTCTTCCTTACCAACTTGCTTTTTTAAGACCAGGTATTAGGCCTTCGTTAGCCATTTTTCTTAGGCAAACACGGCAAATTCCAAAATCTTTATAAACAGAGTGCGGACGACCGCAAATTTGGCATCTAGTATAGCCGCGAACCGCAAATTTTGGCTTGCGTGCAGCTTTTGCTATCATTGATTTCTTTGCCATTTTACTTTCCTTTTGCAAACGGCACACCAAATAGCTCTAGCAATTTGAATGCCTCTTTATCGTTTTTAGCCGTAGTAGCAATCGTAATATTCATACCATGAGTTCGTAAAATTTTATCATACTCAACCTCTGGAAACATTAGCTGCTCGCTAAGACCGAAGTTATAGTTTCCACGTCCATCAAAGCCATTTTTTGGAAGACCGCGGAAGTCTTTAACTCTTGGAAGAGCAACGCTAATTAGCTTATCTAAGAAAGCATACATTTGCTCTTTTCTCAAAGTTACTTTGATACCAACAGGGAAACCTTCGCGAACTTTAAAGCCAGCAACTGATTTTTTAGCATCAGTGATAACCGCTTTTTGTCCAGCGATAAGTGAAATGGTATCAGCCATATTTTGAAGCACTTTCTGATCTTTCGCAGAGTCTCCAGCACCTACACTGATCACGATCTTCTCGAGTGCAGGGATGAGCATTGGATTTTTGATGTCAAATTCTTTTACGAGAGCTGGCTTGATAGTTTCGTTAAATTTATCTTTTAATCTACTCATATCTCTTATCCTTCAACTTTCGCGACGTTTGATATGTCAATTGGCATCTCTTTATTTACGTGACCACCATTTGGAGTTTTTTCGCTTGGTTTGATAGCTTTTTTAGCTACTTTGCATCCCTCAACTATAACCTGACCTTTTTTTGCAAGAACTGCTAAAATTTTACCAGTTTTGCCTTTATCGTCACCAGCGATGATCTTTACAGTATCGCCTTTTTTGACTTTAAATTTTACATTAGCCATTATAAAACCTCCGGAGCTAGCGAAACAATCTTCATAAAGTTAGCATATCTAACTTCACGTCCAACTGGTCCAAAAATACGAGTGCCGACTGGCTCTTTTTTGCTATCAAGTATAACAGCTGCGTTCTCGTCGAAGCGGATTAGCGAACCATTATCTCTTTGAACCTCTCTTTTAGTTCTTACAACAACAGCTTTTACAACCTGTCCTTTTTTGATCTTACCATTTGGAAGAGCTTTTTTAACAGAGCAAACTATGATATCGCCAAGTGTAGCGTATCTTCTTTTGCTGCCACCAAGAACTTTTATACACATTAACTCTTTTGCGCCACTGTTATCAGCAACTGCAAGTCTTGTAAAACTTTGAATCATTACTCAACTCCCTTTGCTAATACAGCTTTTAAGCGAAAATTCTTGCGAGCTGAAAGTGGCCTGCACTCAACTGCAACAACTGTATCGCCTGCTCTTGTCTCATTTTTCTCATCATGAACTAAATACTTTTTAAAGCGTTTTACAAATTTATGGTATCTTGGGTGCATAACGCGTCTTTCTACCAAAATAGTAGCTGTCTTATCTCCAGCTTTTTGTAAAACAACACCTTGAATTTCTCTTTTTAATGCCATTTTACGCCCCTTGTCTTGTTGCACTAATTGCAGTGTTGATCTGAGCTATCTCTTTGCGAACAGCACTAATCTCATTAGGGTTGCTTAACTGCATAGTTTTTAGCTTTTGTCTCAATGTAAATAAAAGCACCTTTTTCTCTTTTAGCAACGCGTTTAATTCTGCAACGCTCTTATCTTTTAACTCAGTATATTTCATTTTCACTCTCTCGCGTTACAAATTTTGATTTGAAAGGAAGTTTGTGTAGAGCCAAAGTTAAAGCTTCACGAGCTAACTCTTCGTCAACACCAGCCATTTCAAATATTATACGACCAGGTTTAATGTTCATAACCCACTCTTCAACTCCTGCCTTACCTTTACCCATACGAGTTTGTAGAGGTTTTTTAGTAAGTGGCTTATCAGGGAAAACCCTAATCCAAATTTTAGCCTGTCTCTTTACGTGACGAGTTAGAGCTTGACGAGCAGCTTCTATTTGGCGTGAATTTACTCTACCAGCCTCAACAGCTTTAAGTGCAAATTCACCAGTTGCTAAAGATGCTCCACGAGTCGCATAACCACGGTTGCGACCTTTCATTTGCTTACGAAATTTCGTTCTTTTAGGCATCAACATAATTATTTACCTCTTCTTGCTCTACGTGTTTTCTTAGGTGCCTCTTCTTCAGTTTTCTCAGGTTGAACACCTTTTTGAAGAACCTCACCTTTAAAAATCCATACTTTAATACCTATGTTTCCATAAGTTGTATGAGCCTCAGCTACACCGTAATCGATCTTCGCTCTAAGAGTATGAAGCGGAACGCGACCTTCTAGATACCACTCGGTTCTTGCCATCTCAGCGCCACCTAAACGACCAGCAACTGAAATTTTGATACCTTTAGCGCCTGATTTTTGAGCACCTTGGATAACTTTTTTCATAGCACGTCTAAATGCGACACGCTTTTCAAGTTGCATAGCTACGTTTTCAGCAGCAAGTTGAGCTGAAGCTTGAGCTTTTCTTTCTTCTTTGATATTTACATTTACTTCTTTACCGATAAGTTTGCTAACTTCGTTCTTTAGGTTTTCAACATCTTGACCTTTTTTGCCAATGATGATACCAGGACGAGCTGCAACTACGGTTACACGAAGTTTTTTAGCCGTTCTTTCGATTAGAATTTGGCTAATTCCTGCATAGTAAAGTTTTTTCTTTAAAAATGCACGAATTTTGTAATCTTCACCGATATTTTCAGGAAGACTTTGTTTGGTTGGAAACCATCTAGATTCCCAGTTGCGGTTAATTCCTAGTCTAAGACCTATTGGATTTACTTTTTGTCCCATATTATGCTTCCTTCTTTTCAGGTTTAGATACTTCTACCATTACATGAGAAGTAGGTTTGCGAATTTTGCTCGCTGTTCCTCTTGCTCTTGGTCTAAATCTCTTTAATACAGGACCAGCGTCAACGCGGCAACTAGTTACTACAACCTCTTCTGGCTCAAATCCGCCATTTGCTACTGCTGAGCTAATAGCGTTTGCTATAAATTTAGCACCACGATTTGGCATAAATTGCAAGCTTGCAAGTGCTAGCTCGGCATTCATACCTTGAACTTCTCTTGCTATAAGTCTTGCTTTTGTAGGAGAAAGTCTTACGAATTTTATAATTGCTTTACTCATATTATCTCCCCTTACTTGCCGATTTTCTTTTGCACTGAGCCTTTGTGACCCTTAAATGTGCGTGTTGGAGCAAATTCGCCAAGTTTATAGCCTATATGATTTTCTGTAACATATACAGGAATAAAGCTCTTGCCATTATGAACGTTAAATGTTAGTCCAATCATTTCAGGTACAATCGTGCTACGTCTTGACCAAGTCTTGATTGGTTTGTTATCGTTTGCATTTTTTGCGGCAATAACTTTTTTCATTACATGATCATCTACGAAAGGACCTTTTTTGAGTGATCTTGCCATCTCTATTTTCCTTTCCTTCTTGAAATTATAAGCTTATCGCTAGCTTTTTTACGGCGAGTCTTAGCACCTTTAGTTGGTTTACCCCATGGAGTAACTGGGTGACGGCCTGAATTTTTCTTACCTTCACCACCGCCGTGTGGGTGATCAACTGGGTTCATAGCAGAACCACGTGTTTGTGGGCGGATACCGCGGTAGCGATTACGTCCGGCTTTACCTATAGTGATGTTAGCCCAGTCTTCGTTACCAACTACACCAATACTTGCCATACACTCAGCTAGTACTTGTCTCATCTCGCCACTTGGCATTCTTAAGATAACATACTTCTCTTCTTTACCCATTAGCTGAGCATAACCACCAGCTGAACGAGCTATCTGAGCGCCTTTACCAGGTTTTAGCTCTACGTTATGAACGATAGTACCAACTGGTATAAATCTTAATTTCATAGCGTTACCTGGTTTAATATCTAGTGAGCCCTCATCGATAGATGCGATAACGTCGCCAACATTTAGGCCATTTGGTCTAATGATATAGCGTTTTTCGCCATCTTTGTAAGCTATAAGAGCGATACGGCAGTTTCTGTTTGGATCATACTCGATCGCTTCAACTTTACCCTCTATACCAAATTTGCGACGTTTGAAGTCGATGATACGATAAAGTTTTTTTGCACCTGCTTCTTTATGTCTTGAAGTTATACGACCATTATTGTTTCTACCGCCAGTTGCAGGTAGTTTAACAAGCAAGCTTCTAACGCTTGGTTTAGCTGTTATATCTTCAGAGCTTAGTCCAGTCATATATCTACGACTAGGTGTATATGGTTTATATGATTTTATAGCCATCTTACGCCTCCGTATTTTCTAGGCTTACGCCTTCAGGTAACTTAACGTAGAATTTCTTTATCTCGTCACGTTGGCCTGCTCTTCCTCTAAAACGCTTAACCTTGCCGCTAATTCTAAGTGAATTTACGCGAACAGGCGTTACTCCAAAATACTCTTGTAAAACCGCTTTTAAGCTGTTTTTTGTAACTCTTGGTGAAGTTTGGATAACAACAACGCCTTGTTCTTGAAGGCCTAGAGTTTTTTCTGTATAAATAATTGTTTTGATATCAGTTATATCCGCCATTTTAGCCCTCTTTTGTTATAGTTTTTAGTGCAGCTTTTTCAATGATAACCGAACTAAATGTAGAGACAAGATAAGCATTTACCTCATTTGCATCTACTACATAGCAGTTTGCTAAATTTCTAAAAGCAAGTAGTGTTTTATCGTCTAGTAAATCTTTAACGATAAGTGCGTCTTTTACTTTTAAATTTTTGATGATATTAGCTGCATCTTTTGTCTTTCCAGACTCGATTGAGATGCTATCTACTGCGAAAATTTTACCATCTTGTGCTTTTACTGCCAAAGCGTACTCAAGAGCTAGTCTTTTTTGTTTTTTATTGACTTTTTGAAAATAGTTTTTCTCGTTTGTTGGACCAAATGCAACTGCACCGCCTACCCAAACGTTAGTTCTAGTTGAACCCGCTCTTGCACCACCACGTCCTTTTTGTCTCCATGGTTTTTTACCACCACCGCTTACAAAAGCACGACTTTTAGTATGAGCCGAATTTGCTCTTATACCAGCAAGGTAAGATTTTACATAAAGATATAGGTTGTGCGGATTTACTTCAGCGTAGCTTGCAGGAAGCTCTAACTCGCCTGAATTTTCAAATTTATCGTTTAATACGTGAATTTTACTCATTTTACAATCCTTATTTTACCCATTGCACCATTGTGACCAGGAACGCAACCTTTTACAACTACGATGCCATTTTGAGCGTCAAAGCTTATTAGCTCGTTTTTAACAGTAACTTTCTCATTGCCCATGTGTCCTGCCATTTTCATACCTGGTTGAACACGACCTGGCCATTCGCAGTTACCAATTGATCCGTGGCGTCTGTGGAAACGTGAGCCGTGGCTTTTTGGACCACCACCGAAACCATGTCTTTTTACCACACCTTGGTAGCCTCTACCTTTTGAGTTAAAGCTAACTTTTAAAATTTTAGCCTCATTTAATGGTGTAAAGTCTAGGTTTCCAACTTCGCTATTAGCTACTTCAAGCGTAGCAAATTTGTTAAATTCTGCTGTCAGATTGTATTTCTTTTGCTGACCAGCGATAGCTTTGTTGTTTGCTTTAGTGTGGGCATACGCTACGATAGCACGTTTGTTTTCGTCGATCTCACATACTTTAGCCTCAACTAGCTTAAGTAGTGTAACTGGCGTACTCTTCGTGGCAATCGTTCTACTCATGCCTATTTTTTCTACAATATATTCCATACTCTTATCCTTTTGTCCGCTTATTTCATCGCACGAACTTCGACATTAACTTCTGGAGCTAGGTCGAGTTTTGTTAGGCTATCTACAGTTTCTGGAGTAGCAGCTACGATGTCAAGCATACGAGCGTGTATTCTCATCTCAAACTGCTCACGTGAGTCTTTGTTGATGTGTGGAGATTTTAAGACTGTATAGCGTTTGATCTTTGTAGGCATTGGTACCGGGCCACGAACGTCGGCACCTGTTCGTTTGACAGCTTCTACGATTGCTGCAACAGTACGGTCTAGAACTCTATGGTCGTAAGCTTTTAGCTTTAACCTGATTCTTTCCATGTGTTTTCCTTTAAAAAGAACTTGTCGCAAACTCGCGACCTCTTTACATCAAAATAACCCGCATAGGATCAAGCGATCGTACGAGCAAGACATAGGTCTTTCGTAAAGAGATAGGGATTTTACAAAAAAGCTATTATAGTTGTCAAGAAAAACGCTATTTTTTGTTGAATTTTGATTAATTATTTCCTTTTAATAAGGAAAGTATCTAAGTTAGCCATAGATAAATTTTAGATTTTTTATATATTAGTTTGAGCTTTTAAAGAAGTAAAAATTTATCCTAGTTAGTTTTCGACTAGGATAAATTTTGATTATTTTAAAATTAGAATATTTTTTACTTTTTATGATTTTTTATATATTCTTGATATCCCTTAAAATCATAAACAAATCTTTTTATCTCTTGTCCAGTTGTGTAGTCTTTGTAGATTGATTCGTAAGAGTCCCCAACTTCCATAAGCTCTACAATTCTCTCATTACTATAAAGTGCTTGTTGTATAGCAGCTTCAGTTGTATTAATAAACTCAGTATCTTTATTTAATCCTCCCCCTTCATAATTTTTTCTCATTAATTGTGGGGTTAGTTCTATTACTTTTATAATTTTTTTATTTGGGATATCACAATATGGGGTATGAAATACCATTCCTAAATCTCTAATATATAGCTCATAGAGTGGAGGATGCTTTGCAAAAGTTTGATCATTGTCCATTATGCTATATTCACCGCGAGGTCCTATTTGTACTTGTCCTTCATATTTTGGTGAATTGTAATATGTTACAGCAAGTCTTCTTGCGTTTTTAAATTTTTCTTTTGCAGTTGCATCTACAACCAAGCACCAAAGGTTTAGATCTTGTTCCTTTGCCATTTTTAATGACAGTTCTTTACTTGGTGGTAAAGTCAAGCTACAACCAGTAAAAGACAATGCCATTACGCCTAAGATAGCTAATTTATACATTTTTTTCATCTCATCTCCTTTAAGTAATGTTGCTTGTATATAAACGTCAGTCTATATACATTTGGAATTTAAAGCATTCTACGTATATTGCACTTAAGTATTTATTAAAAAAATTTAAAGCAATATTTTCCTTTTTAAAAGGAAGTGGCTATAATTTCAAAAAGCCAAAAAGGTCAAATTTGAAAAGTTTAGAAACGCTCTATCAAGCACCCATTAAAAATGCTAAATTTATCCCTAGAAAATATGAGATCATCTCGCCAAAGACGATTATCATTGGCGCTATATCAAGTGGCAAAACAGCCCTTGTTTATGAGTTTTTGAGCCATTATAAAAGCGAGGAGAGGCTTTATATAAATTTAGACGATATAAGGATAGATAGAGCCTCGCTTTTAGCAAATTTAAAAGAGTTTTTAGAAAAAAATGCCCAGATAAAAGTGCTCGCGGTTGAAAATTTACAAGCCGCTGATCTTATAAATTTAGACTTTCTAAAGGATGCTGCACTTGAGAATATCATCATTACAAGCAAGGAATTTTCACTCTCGCTTGATGGCTTTGCACGCATAAATTTAAACTATCTCGACTACGAGGAATTTATACTATTTTTTAAGAAAAATTTAGACCAAGACCTGCTTTTTAGCTACTTTTTGGCCCATGGCAACGAGATAGCAAGCGCCTTTTTGGACTCCAGCGAGGTCACAGCCCACTTGCAGCAGCTCTTAAGAGCAAATTTAAACGAGCAAAACATCGCTATCTTAAAAGAGTGCGCGACAAAGTGCCACGATACGATAAGTGCCTTTGGGATTTATAAAAACCTAAAAGAGCAGATGAAAATTTCAAAAGATAGTGTTTATAGCGCGATAAATTTGCTAAATGAGAGTGGATACGTTGAGTTTGTGCCAAATTTAGATGAGAGTAGCACGAGCAAGAAAATTTACTTTACAAATTTCGCACTTCGTAATGCTTTATGTCTAAAAAAGGACTTTTTGGCTGTCTTTGCAAATGTCGTTTTTTGCGAGCTGCTTAAGTTTAAAGATGAAATTTACTACACAAAAGAGATCGATTTTTTCCTTGCCAAAAAGAAGCTTGCGATCATCTGCGTGCCATTTTCTGCGCCTGAGATCGTCTTTTTAAAATTTAAAAAACTCCACGCAAGTCTAAAAGAGCTAGGCGTTAGCAAACTTCAAATCATCAGTGTCGCAAACCAAGCCGAGCAAAGCATCGAGGGGATAAAGTGCGAGATCTTGCCATTTTCTAGGTGGAGCCTAGGTTTATAAATTTAAACTCTTTGTTTGATTATCATTTTAAAAGTCTAGAGATAAAATAGTTATAATCAAAAAAACTATAAAGGACGGACATGAGAGCATTTTTTGGGATCTTATTCATCGCTGCAAGCCTTTTTGGCTATGAGATAAACCACGAAAACTGGGCTAAATTTTATAAATTTAGTGGCGATGCAAATGGTGTGAAATTTGAAGTTTATATGAACTATTTTAAAGATGAATTTGAAAATTTCAAACAAACCAAGAGCTTTAAGGTCCCGCCTAAGATAAGCGGCCACATCTTTTTTGACGGCGCAAAATACGACTATGAAAAGGGCTCTTTTGAGCAAAATGGCAGTGAAATTTCTTCATTAAATGCAGTCTCAGACAAGATAAATTTAGACGTTAAAAACGAAAACGGCGAGCTAAAAGGCAAGATAATCGTCAAAAACAAGGCCTACAACGCCACCGTAAAAGAAGAAAAAGAGTATGAGATCCTAAATATCGGCATCCAAATGACCGAGGCAAACGGCACAAGATACGAAGCGATCACTAACGACATCTTTGCTAAAGACTCAGCCAAAAAGTATAAAAACAAGCTTCTTGCAGAGTTTTACGACCTAAAAAGCGAGCGCAAACAATGGCCAAATAGCCAGTATGAGAGCCTAAAAGAGATCTACTACATCAACGACAAAATAAAGAGCGTTTGCACCTATAAAAATGAAAAGACAAACTGCGAGGTAATCTCGCTTGCGACGAACAAAAAGCTAAAACTAAAGCAAATTTTTAAAGATATGAATAACGAACATCTAAAAGCAGTCCTCGCAACCGCTGGCGTGAGCGATAACTTCGTGCTTTCGCCGCTTGGGCTTACATTTTTAAACGAAGAGCAGATCAGCGTGCCACTTGAGGAGCTAAGACCTTACTTTAGCGATGAAGTCGGGCTGTAATGGCTAAAATTTGTGGTATCGACGAGGCTGGACGTGGGGCGCTGGCTGGGCCACTAAGCGTGGCTGCTTGCGTGCTAAATAGCGAAATTTCTGGTCTAAACGACTCCAAAAAACTAACCGCAAAAAGGCGCGAGGAGCTCTTTAAAGAGATCACAAAAAGCTCAAATTTCCTCATCGCCTACTTCTCAAACGCCCAGATAGACGAGCTTGGGCTAAGTGAGTGCCTAAGGCGTGCGCTCAAACTTTTCAAGGCGCATTTTGAGAGCTTTGAGATTATTTACGATGGAAATTTAGACTACGGCGTTGGCATCACGACGATGATAAAGGCTGACGGCAAGGTCGCTGGGGTAAGCGCTGCTAGCATATTAGCAAAAGTAAGCCGTGACCGCTTGATGAACGGCTGGGATAAATTTTATCCAGCATACGGCTTTGCAGGGCACAAGGGATATGGCACAAAGTCGCACCTAGATGCGATAGCTAAATTTGGCTACTCAGACTTTCATAGAAAAAGCTTTGTCATAAAGCCAAAACTCACGCAGGGTTCGCTATTTTAGCTGCGCATCCTCCATATAAAAAAGCACGCTTGCGTCGTAAAATTTATAAACTCCGTTTTCTTGCACGATTTCCATAGAGCGCAGAACAAAGACCCTTTTGCCTACTTCAAGGATCAAAAGCTGCTCTTTTAGCTGCTCAAATACCTCAGCGCCAAAGTCGCCGTCTGGCTTTAAATTTAAACTTGCAAGCGCCTTTTCTAGGTGCTTTTGCATATCTATACTAACTCTTTCATTATCTAGCTGTATAACAAGATCATCGCCATTTGTGCTGCTTGAGACTACGCTTTTTATGGTCGCCTCTTTGACGTTTATACCGATATTGCCTGAGTTAATGCTAAATACCTGCCACTTTTTCTCCGAGATACTCTCTAAATTTGATATAAATTTTTTATTCTCTAGCGCAAATTTATCGCCGTTTTCTACGAGATAGTCAAATTTATCTTGCAAAAAGTAGAGCTTCTCTTCGCCGATCTTGCCCACATCGCCACTTAGCGTGCCATCGCTACCAAGCAAATGTAGCGCCTTTAGCTCTCTTAGCAAAAGCTCTTTTTGAGAATTTATGGTAAGCAGCTTCGTATCAAGGACAAAATGGGTGAAAAATATGCCAAATATCATCAAAAATGCTAGAAATTTATAAGGGAAATTTCTAAAAAATATCATCACAAAATAGCTCAAATTTGCAAATATCACGCAGGCGATGAGATATATCCTAGGCTCGCTTAGGCCGTACTCGCCGACTCTGTGCATGACTCCCCACCAAAGCAAAACGCTAGGCAAGATGACAAAAAGTGGCAAGAGCTTAAAAATTTGATCATAAATTTGGCTTTTGATGAGTAAATTTAGCCCTCTTAAAACAAAGCCAGCGATCAAGCAGGCAAGCACGATGTAGGCCACTCCGCCGCGTGGCAGCTCAAATAAAACAAGCCTATAAATGCAGTATAAATTTAGTAACGCCACATAGATGATGAGCAGGGGATTTAGGATGAAATTTATGGCGATCTTGATGAAATTTAAGAGCCTATACTCGCTAAATTTGCTCTCAAAAAAGATAAATAGACAAGGCAGTCCAAAAGAGACCAGTGTCAGATAAAGCCTTTGCGTCCTGTGGCTGGTTAATAGCTCCAGCCCAAAAAGGTAGTTAAGCCCTGCGAAAACAGCCAAAATGCCAAGAAAAAATAGATGAAAAATGGCAAATGAGATGAGTAAATTTAAAAGTCTTGCTAGGCTCTGGCTTATAAATTTCTCATTATCTTTGGCAAAATTTAAAGAGAATAAAAGCACAAAAGCCATGAGATAAAGTGTCACAAGATCGCTGGCATGGCCGCTTAGCTTAAGGCCAAAAAAGTAAAGGCTAGCTCCAAATATCAAAAAGTATAAAGGGAGTAAAATTTGCCTTTTATTTAGATAGATAGCGACCAAAAGTAGCGGCTCAAGCAGCCAAAATCCTCTGTAATCCTCAATGATCTGACTTGAACTAAGAAAAATAGTAGGCAGACTAAACGCCAAAATGGTAAGAAGCAAAATTTTTTTATCAGCAAATGCAGCTTTTAGCTCGGTGATGATCTGCAAGGTCGTCCTTTAAAGGATGAAATTTAGCCACATTACGTGGCTAAAAGTGGGGGTTTAGAAATTTGCAAGGGGGGCAAATTTCTAATTAAATTTAGATTTTTAAAAGCTCGGCTTCTTTCTCTTTTACAAGAGTGTCGATCTTTGCGGTGTAGGTGTCAGTTATCTTTTGAACCTCATCTTGACCCTTTTTGCTCTCGTCTTCTGTTATAGCTTTGTCTTTTTCAAGCTTTTTGACCTCGTCGTTTGCATCTTTTCTCACGTTTCTTATACTAACTTTTGCCTTTTCGCCCATAGCTTTTGCATGTTTTGCGTTTTCTTGGCGTTGCTCGACGGTCATCGGTGGGAAAAATAGTTTAACACTCTCGCCGTCGCTGTTTGGATTGACGCCGATATTTGCAGCTTGGATAGCTGATGAGATCGCTTTTATCATGCTCTTTTCCCAAGGTGTGATAGCGATAGTCGAAGCGTCGCTCGTAAGCACGGTGGCTACTTGGTTAAGCGGAGTTGGCGAGCCATAATAATCAACCATAACGTTATCTAGGATGTTGATATTTACCTTGCCAGTTCTAAGCGTTGTAAAATCGCGCTTTAGTGAAGCGATCGCCTTTTCGCAACCCTCTTTTTGGGTATCGTAAATTTTATTTAGCATTGGTGTCCTTTATTAGAAGTTTTGTGCTTCTGTGATGATCTACTTTTAGCGACATTAACACTTTACGTTTATCAAGTGGTGGGTTAAATTTACACTCAAAAACGCCATTTGTCATAGGTACTTTTCTAAAGCCATCAAAGCCAGTCATGAAAAAACTGCCCTCACTTGCGTTAGTGTCGGTCTTGATGATGAGCTTGTCGATCGCATTGTTTTGCGGATAGCCCTCTGGAAATATCCACTCGGCGTTTAAAAATTTGCTATTAAAAGTTAGTGCTATCTTTGTGCCATTCATCACTGGCGTTCTGTAAAGATCATAAACGTCGCTTTTATCTGAAACTGCGCCTGAGTTTTGATTTAAAAGTGCTAAAAAGCCAAATTCTTTTGCCAAAGAGACGACCCTACTATCGATCTCGCCGTAAGGGACTGCAAAGTATTTTGGCTTATAGCCCATGTGCTTTTCAAAGGTCTCAACGCCCTTTTGAAAGTCCTCTCTCAAGGCCTCATCACTAAGTCTAGTCATCCTTGGATGAGCGTATGAGTGGTAGCCGATCTCGCCGTAAGCTTCTAGCTCTTTGATCTGATCAAAGTCTAGATAATCACCATATTTGTTCGCGCTTGCCTCTACATAGACCATCAAAGCAAATGGGTAGTTATACTCTTTAAAAAGCTCAAGAGCGTTATTGTAAAAGCTTTTGTATCCATCATCAACGGTGATAACGATCCAATTATCAGGGATCGGCTCACCAGCATTTACCGCATCGACAAGCCTTGATAGCTTGACAACTTCGTAGCCGTTATTTTTGAAGTATTCAAACTGAGCTCTTAAATTTTGAATAGAAATATCTGTGCTAACGTGCCTTGGATCGTCAAAGCGGTGATAAACTAGGATGTGAGCGTCTGCCAAAGCAAACGTTAGCGTCAAAAGTGACGCTAAAAACGTTTTTATCATTGTTATTTTGCTGGGTTTTGTGGTGCGCTAGGAGCTGCTGGCACGTCGTTTGATTTTGGTACGACTAGAGATTTGCTATCGACGCTATCAACGATAGAGCGTTTTAGATCTTTGTTGTAAAAATATCCAAGCGCAAGTGTGTTTAGGATAAACAAAACGCCTACCACAAAGGTAAATTTAGCTAAAAATCCAGCTGGTCCTTTTGCTCCAAAAAGGCTCTCGTTGCTTCCACTGTATGCTCCAAGACCGATAGATGAGCTCTTTTGGAGTAAAACTGCGATCGTGATAACGACAGCTAGAACAAATTGCAAGATTAAAAATATTAAACTCACGAAATTTCCTTTAAATTTTTTAAATAGTTTGCGATTATACAAGAAAAGATTTAAATTTTTAGTTAAAGTTCTTTTTCAAGCTCATAAAGCTCGTATCTTATGCTTTTAAAAAGCTCAGCTCGCTCTAAATTTATAAGCTTAAAGCACTCTTCAAGCACGCGGGCGCTCTCCTGGGCACGCTTGAAATTTGCAGTGATGATCTCGTCTAAATTTAATCTTTCTTGCTCGCTTTTTGTGCTGGTTTTTAAAACGTCATTTTGTGAATTTCTAAATTTTAAAAATTCTTTTTGTGGGATTTTTGCCTTGTGGCGGAGGGATTTTATCTTATAGGCGAGCTTAGCATCGTCAAAGACATATCTTTTTATATCTTCAACGACGCGAAGCCCTTCTTTTAGCCTATTTAGATTCGCATCTATCACTCGGTAGATGCGCTCGTCATTAGTCATTTCTATTAAAAATGCCTAAAATTTGTAGTAATGATGTAAATAAATTTACAAAATCAAGGTACAAAGCAACTGCACCCTCAACTGGTGTCTCGTAGTTGCCACGGATGATATTTTGTGTATCAAAAAGTATGTAAGCACTAAATAAGATCGATGAAATACTTGCGATTACAAGTTGAAACATCGTGCTTTTAACGAAAATGTTGATGATCGCTGCCACAACGATAACTATCAAAGTTATAAATAGCATCTTGCCCATCGTTGTAAAGTCGCGTTTTGTATTCATCGCAAAGACGCTTAATGCACCAAATGCAACCGTTGTCAAACCAAATGCCTGAGCTACGATACTAGCGCCACTTGGCATAGCGAGGATCGCTGAAAGTAGCGGAGTTAGCGTAAGACCGCTTACAAATGTAAATGCAAAAAGAAGTATTAAATTTAATCCCTCTTTGCGTTTAGCTGCCATTAGACCAAAAAGCAATACAAACTCTAGTATCACAAGCCCCCAAAACAAAAATCTATTTGCCGCAAAAACGCCAGCAATGCTAATGCCTACATAAGCGCCAGCAGTAGCTGAAAGTAGTGATGCTGCAAAAAGTTGATAAGTTTGTTTTATAAAAGTGCTTAGTGAGCTTTGAGAATACGCAAGCTCTTCTTGATTTTGCTTAGCGTAGTTTCTATCATACAAACTCATTTTTTCTCCTTATGAATTTTTGCAGTGAGTTTAGCCTAAAATAATTAAACAATATATAAAAAGAAGTTTAATAAAAAATATTAGTTTAAAGTCCGTTTTAGAGGGCATTTTTTTGATTAAATAAAAGTTGCTATAATCGCGTTAAAAATATAAAAATGGAGATAAATTTTATGGATGATTCAATACTTGAAGGTGCAGTAAAATTTATGGAAGATGGCTTTTTAGAGCATGAAGAGCTCTTTAAAAGCTTGCAACACAAACAAGATCCACACACGCTTTTCATATCTTGCGTGGATTCAAGAGTCGTGCCAAATTTGATAACAAACTGCCTGCCAGGCGAGCTTTTCATGGTGCGCAATATCGCAAACATCGTGCCACCTTATAGGGTGAGCGAAGAGTTTTTGGCGACTACCTCGGCGATCGAGTATGCGCTTGAAGTTTTAAACATCAAAAACATCATCATCTGCGGACACTCTGATTGTGGCGGATGCGCAGCACTTTATGTTGATGAAAAGAAGCTAAAAAACACTCCAAACGTTAGAAACTGGATCAGGCTAATAGAGCCGATCAAGCGAGAAGTGCTTAAATTTACAAGCGATGATCCAGCCAAAATGGCGTGGCTAACCGAGAGGCTAAACGTGATAAATTCGATAGAAAACATAATGACATATCCAAATGTAAAAGAGGAGTATGAAAGTGGCGAGCTTCAAATTTATGGCTGGCACTACATCATAGAAACTGGCGAAATTTTTAGCTACGATTTGAAAGAGGGCACGTTTAAACTTCTAGCGGACAAAAGAGGCGAAAATGCGTAAATTTCTAACCATCATCCTACTTTCTTTCATAACTCTTTTTGGCGCTGATAACAACGTAACGCAAGAAGACGATATCATCAGCATAACAAATCAAATTCAAACCCTAAACAGCCAGATAAATATCATAAAATCTCAGCAAAAAGACCTAAACGCTTCAAAGATCGATAACTCAAATTTGATCACTCTTCAAAAGAAAAAGAGCGATCTTTTAGAAAAGATACCAAACTACGTCATGCAGATCGAGGTAACACAAAGCGATATAAATAAATTTAATCTGCAAAAAGAGGCACTAGAAAAAAAGGTTGCAAGACTTGAGAAGCAGTCAAACAAGGACGCCTATATCCAAAGTGCTATCGAGCTTGAGAAGATGAAGGTTGATTACGCTTACTACTCAGCACTTATTAGCCTTGAAGAGATCTTTAAAAAGGGTGCTAAGGCAAATTCTATAAAAGAAGTGATAGATAATGGACTTTTAAATTTACAGACAAATTCTTATGTAAGTATAAAAGATCTAAAAGACTCACTAAATGACACTTCAGGCTCTTACGACAGCGCCTTTTTTGACCTTGAGCTGAAAAAAGAGAGTGAAGAAGAAATTTTAATCTATCTTAAAAATAACGCCGATCTTCTAAGCTCAAGCATGCTCTTGTCTGAGCTAAATTTAGTCGATGCAGTCGAGTATATAAACAAAACAACAGCCATAAATTCAAGCAAATTTAACATCGGCAAGATCGTTGTTATCGTTGCGATATTTTTATTTTTTGTCTCGCTAACTAGAATTTTAGCCAAGCTCACCTACTGGGTGATGTCACTCGTCGCTTCAGGCGAAGGGGTAAAAGAGGCTAAAAATCAGATCGTTGATATCATCAAAAAGCCGATCTCAGCACTTCTTATCATCTATGCGCTAAACATCTGTATCGGCATTGGATTTTATCCAGTGCCAGTGCCTCTAACGGTAGCAAATATCTTTTCTATCATATATATAGTCGCATTTTCATGGCTTGTTCTCACCATACTAAATGGCTACGGCATCGCTATACTCGACAAGATCGCGCAAAAAAGCAAGCGTAAAGAGGTGATAAACCTAGCACTAAAAGTGATCTACGTGATCGTGCTTATCATCACACTTTTACTGATCCTTCAAAAGCTTGGCTTTGATATCTCAGCACTCATCGCCTCACTTGGTATCGGTGGTCTTGCTGTTGCCTTCGCTGCTAAAGACATCATCGCAAACTTCTTTGCATCTGTTATGATGCTCTTTGACAACTCATTTTCACAAGGCGACTGGATAGTTTGTGGCGACATCGAGGGCACGGTCGTTGAGATAGGATTTAGAAAAACAACAGTTAGAAGCTTTGATAACGCCCTTATCTTCGTGCCAAACTCAAAGCTAGCGAGCGATCCTGTTAGAAACTGGACCAGAAGAAAGGTCGGCAGACGCATAAGAATGGTTATTGGCATCGAGTATGGACCAACTACAGAAGAGATCAAAAAATGTGTAAATGACATCAAAAATATGCTGATAAATCACCCAGATATCGCTAAAAGCGAAGATATCGCGGCTAATAAAAGAGGACTAAAATATAGACAAAACATAGTTTCGGTTGATGACTACGCTGGATATAAGTCAAATTTATTTGTCGTGGTTGATGACTTTGCTGATAGCTCGATAAATATCCTAGTTTATTGCTTTGCAAAAACTATCGTTTGGGGAGATTTTCTAGACGTAAAACAAGATGTAATGCTAAAAATTATGGATATTTTAAAGCAAAATGGTCTAAATTTTGCATTCCCAAGCCAAAGCTTGTATATCGAAAATATCAAAGATAAAATTTTTTAAGGAGAGAAAAATGAGTGATGATTTTGACTACGAAGAGGTAGAAGAAGACTACTCTGAATTTAACGACGAGGACGAGGATAGTAGCGATAGCTATGACTATAACTACGACGAAAATGACTACAACTATGAAGATAGCGATGAGAATGAGGATAGTTACGACTCGTATTAAAATGGTCTAATTAAATTTAATGGATGAAATTAACGGAGAGAATGCTTGGTACAGGAATTTATAGAGCAAGATAGCTACAAGGCTATCGATGACATTTACAAAACGATATTAAACGTAGCGATAGTAAGTAACGCCTTTGTCTTGATCGTGCTGTGTAGTTTTTACTTTGACTTAACGATCATTTTTATCTGTTTTTTATTTCTTTCTATTAGCACTGCTTTAAGGATTAGATTTAATATCAAATACAGATTTTTAATCTCGGCCATCTTTCAACTAAATGTCATCACCGCAGTTATCGCTGGCGTTGTTGGCATGGGCTGGAGCTCTAGTATATGGATAACACTCCTTGGCGTTATCTTTATAAACTACTTTTTGGCTTTTAACCAAAGACTTCTTACCTACTCTGTCTGCCTTCTTGAGCTATTTGTCCTTTTGTGGCTATATCTTACATATAAAGATAAAGTAGTTGAGATAGACACCATGGTACAAATAGGCTCAACCTGTATAAGCGTTTTCTTTACTTTTTACTTGGTCTTTAGACTTTCGTTTTTCTCTGATGCGATCACATCTAGTGGCTACAAACAGATCAGCGAAGAGAAAGAGGAGATAGAGAGAATTTCTAAGTATGACTTTTTAACCGGTCTTTTAAATAGACGCTCTATTGAAAGAACACTTAGATATGAGCTAAAAGAGCTTAGAGAAAAAAGCAGTGACGCAAATTTAGTCGTTATGCTAGGAGACATCGATAACTTCAAAAAGATAAATGACACCTACGGACACGACTGGGGCGATAAGGTCTTAAAAGAGATCGCAAGAGCCTTGCAAGATACTTTTAGAGAAAATGACCACATTTGTAGGTGGGGTGGAGAGGAATTTCTAGTTATCTTGCCTGAAGTTAAAACCGAAGACGTAAAAAAGGTAGAAACCAGACTTGGCACAAGGATAGCGCAGGTAAAACTGCCTGATAAGAGCTCAGTAACCATGACCTTTGGTCTAGTCCTTTGCGCAAATGGCGTTATAACTGATATCGACACAGTCATAAACAAAGCTGATAAAAAGCTATATGAGGGCAAGAAAAATGGCAAAGACCGCATCGAGTATGAGATCATGAAGGCAAATAAGGACAAAGACAATGCCTAAAATTTCACTTTATATCTCACAAAAGATCATCGTCTTTTCGCTTCTAGCTGTACATACTTTTTACCTAGTTATGTTCTACCTCATGGGCGAAGAAATTTTGGCTGTGGCAAACATCCTTTCTGTTAGCATATATCTTTTTGCACTAAAGATACTCTTTGATAGCGAAGAGAACAACAAGATCGTGATGCTCATCTTGCAAGTAGAAATTTTACTCCACGCCTCACTTTGCGTCTTTATCCTTGGTCTAGGCTGGGGCTTTGAAATTTTATTTTTAACATCAACTATTAGCCTCTTTTTCTTATCAGTTAGCTTTAAAATGTTAAGCAGAATTATCTCTTTACTAGATATCGCGGCATTTTTATTTTTTTATCTAGTGATAGATCTACCAGCAAAGGACGATCCTTTATACAAAGAGATATTTTTTGTATTTAACCTAACTGCATCTTGTGTGTTTGCTGTCTTAACATCATTTTTGCTAGAGAGCTCAAATTTATTTATATTCTTAGGCATCTTAGAAGAGAAAGAGTCCGCTAAAGCTGTCTTTAACCACGACCCACTAACTGGACTTTTAAACCGAGCTTCGATGCAACAAATTTTTAGACAAAAGAATTTATTTGACGGCAATGACTTTGCTATCGTGATGTGCGACATCGATAACTTTAAAAAGATAAACGACACCTACGGACACGGCGCAGGCGATGAAGTGCTAAAGAGCCTTTCTAAAATTTTCAAAAACGCTTTCAGAAATGAAGATAGGGTTGCGAGATTTGGCGGCGAAGAGTTTTTGGCTGTTATCTTTGACGTTAAAAAGGCAAAAGCGGTTAGCATCTTAGAGCGTATCAGAGAGACGCTTAATCAAAATGTCGTTGAATTTGAAAACCATAGAATCATAGCTACTATGACCTTTGGTGTCGTGGCTCACAGCGGCAACACTGAGGTAAATATCGAGCGTATGATCAAGCAAGCTGACGAGCTGCTTTATGTCGGTAAGCGAAATGGTAAAAATATCGTTATGAGTGCGGATTACGATCCAAAAGGATAAATTTAGAGGCCTAAGCCTCTAAATTTTAATGTCCATACATTATGTTTGGTAGCCAAAGTGAAATTTGCGGTATATAAGTAACCAAGATAAGGCCAAAGAACAAGGTCAGCGTCCATGGCAAGCACGCCATGATGACCTCTTTTAAGTTCATATTTGTAAGACCGCTTGCGACAAATAAATTTAGTCCAACAGGCGGAGTCACCATACCTATCTCCATATTTACAACCAAGATGATACCAAAGTGAATAGGATCAACGCCAAGCTGCGTAGCTATCGGAAGTAAGAGCGGCACCATGATCATGATAACGCTTGAAGGCTCCATAAACTGACCCATGATAAAGAGCAAGATATTTACAAATATCAAAAATCCTATCATGCCGATATTTGCGTCAAGTATCATCGAAGCGATCGCTTGCGGGATCTGCTCGCTAGTTAGCAAATATGCAAAAACAACGGCATTTGCGATGATGAAAAATATCATAGCTGTTGTAAGGGCTGAGTCTAGGCAGATGTCCCAAAGATCTTTTATCTTTATATCTCTATAGATAAAAAGTGAGATAAATAGCGCATAAACAGCACTTGCCGCAGCAGCTTCAGTCGGAGTGAATATGCCTCCATAAATTCCGCCAATGACCACAACAACGATAAGTAGCGCCCAAAATGCTTTTGCAAATTTCTGCACTCTTACTTTAAATGGCTCAGCCTTAGTCGCTTTAAATCCAAGCTTTTTTGCTCCAACGTAGGTTTGCGCAAGCATCATGCCACCAAGCATAAGACCAGGTACGACGCCAGCCATAAAGAGCTTGCCGATACTAACCTCAGCAGTTACACCATAAACTATCATAACAACTGAAGGTGGGATCAAAATTCCAAGCGAGCCAGCCGTAGTTATGCCGCCCACTGCGTACTCTTTTGGATAGCCAGC
This sequence comes from Campylobacter concisus, assembly GCF_003048375.1. Lineage (NCBI taxonomy): Bacteria > Pseudomonadati > Campylobacterota > Epsilonproteobacteria > Campylobacterales > Campylobacteraceae > Campylobacter > Campylobacter concisus. The sequence continues at coordinate 1,833,641 of NZ_CP021642.1, forward strand.
CTCTTTTATAGCTGCAAACATAATTGAGCCAATGGCCACAACCGTCGCAGGTGAGCTTCCAGAGACGGCTGCAAAGATGATGCAGGCAAATATCGCGCTCATAGGCAAGCCACCTGGCAAGTGTCCGACCATAGACTTTGCAAAGTCGATGATACGCCTTGCTGAGCCGCCTTTGCTTAGTAAATTTCCAGCCAAAATAAACATCGGGATCGCCATTAGTGAAAATTTATTGATACCATCAAAAATTAGCTGCGGGATCGTAGCGATGTCTATGTCTGTAAAAAATATCATCGTTAAAACGGTGCTTGTGCCTAGCGAAACCGCGACTGGCACGCCTATTAGCATCAGTGCAAAAAGCAGGATAAATAAAAATGCTATTGTCATCTTTTTTCTCCTTAGTCTTTGACTACGCTACCATGAGCTAGCTCGTGCGCTTCGTTGCTTACGACCTTTGCTGCTGGAGTTAGAGCTACTTTGATAGCCTTTTCAGCCGAGCGGTAGCTAGCTGTGACAAAGGCTATTGGAAGCACTAGCATAGGGACCCATTGAGGTATGCCAAGGTCTATTATCATCTGCTCGATCTCGTGCAAAATTTTAAGATAATCAACCGAATAAACCGCGATAAATATCAAAAAGACAGTTGTTAAAATGTGCGAAAAGAGCAGGCACGCCTTTGCAAGCGCTGGTGGAAATTTCTCCACCAAGATAGTTACGCTCACGTGGATGCCCTTGTTAAAGCCATACGCTGCGGCAAAAAACGCCGACCAAATAAATAAGTAGTTTGATAGCTCGCTCGCCCATGACCAGCTTTTGTCAAAAAAGTATCTAGCCACGACGTTGGCAAAGGCTAGTAGCGTTCCACTAGCTAGCCCTAAAACGGCGATAGTCTTATTGAGCGAGACTATCAATATATCAAGAGCGTTAATGAAATTTTTCATTATTTTGTCTCGATTGTTTTTTCTATAAGCTCTTTGCCGATGACATCGTAAAATTTAGGATAGATAGCCTGCATAGTCTTCTCCCACTCGGCTTTTTGTGCGTCGTCTATCTTGAAAATTTCTAGCTTTTTAGTCTCTGCTATATATTTTTCAAGCTCGGCTATGACGTGAGCGTCCTCTTTAGCTGTCTCTTCTCTCTCGTAAGCTGTAGCCTCGCTTAGAGCTTGTTTTACATTTGCTTTTAGATCATCTGGTAGTTTGTTCCAAAATTTATCACTCATAACAACTAGATAGCCTAGATATCCGTGGTGTGAAAGCGTAAGAGAGCTTTGAACCTCGTGAAATTTAGAGTTATAGAAATTTGATAGTGGGTTTTCAGTCGCATCAACTACGCCTTGTTGAAGCGCAGAATAAACCTCTGAAAATGGCAGAACTTGTGGGTTGCCACCGATCGCTTTGATCTGCTCTTCAAGCACTTTTGAGCTTTGGATTCTAAATTTTTGTCCTTTTGCATCTTCTGGCACAAGGATCGGTTTTTTACTTGAGCTAAAGTGCTTAAAACCAGCATCCCAGTAATCAAGCGCTACAAAGCCTTTCTTAGTCACAAGGTCTTTTAGCTCCTCGCCAACTGCGCCATCTTGAACCTTGTGAAGGTGGTCTGCATCTTTAAAGATGAAAGGTAGGTCAAATAGCTGAAACTGCGGCACGATAGGTGTAAATTTAGAAAAACTAGGAGCTGCCATTTGAACGTTACCAAGTTTTAACGCGCCAAAAACTCTGTCATCATCAAGTAGCTGAGCTGATGGGAAGACTTGAACTTTTATCTTACCGCCACTTAGCTCCTCAGCACGCTTTGCAAAAAAGTCAGCTGCCTTGCCCTTTGGCGTAGAAGCTGCAACAACGTGAGCAAATTTGATCGTATAGACCTTATCCGCACCAAATGCTAAGCCACTGATGGCACATGTAAAAAGTAAAGCTTGTAAGAATTTCATCTTTCATCCTTTGTAATAGTTTTGATAGGTGCATTATAAATTTCAAAAATAAAAATTTAGAAATTTTGTTTCATAAATTCACATATCTTTATTTTTATATGTGTATTTTTGTAACATTTTTGATCTAAAATGGATAGTTTTTGCTTTGTAAATTTAACGTAAAAATTTATTTATCATTTTTATAGTCTATTTTTGTTACGTTTCTACACATATTTTTGTATTATTTTTTACATTTAGAGAAATTTAAATTTACTTTTCTCTCTTTTAGAGAGCTAAATTTGCTCTTTTAGGATATAAATTTTCACTCTTATAACCATAAATTTTTAAAGCAAATTCTCCTATCTTTTATAAATGAAAAATTTAGCTTTTATAAAAACGCCCTATTTTTGGCTTAAATTTTAAAAGATTTTGTTTGTTAATCTTTTGTGGCTATAATGCGAAATAACAAATTTTATTATTAAGGAATTATTATGTTTGAATTAAGAAAACTTCCGTTTGACGCAAACCACAATGCAGTAGTAAGTGCTAAAACCTGTGAATACCACTACGGCAAGCACCACGCGACCTATGTTGCAAATTTAAACAATCTCATAAAAGATACAAAATTTGCTGACGCATCATTTTACGAGATCCTAAGAAATAGCGAAGGTGGCCTTTACAACAACGTCGCTCAAGTTTATAACCACGACTTTTACTGGGACTGTATCGCTAAAAAAAGCGAGATGTCAAGCGAGCTAAAAGCTGCGATCGAAGCAAATTTCGCAAACTTTAAAGAAGAGTTTTTAAAGGCAGCTACAACGCTTTTTGGTTCAGGCTGGGCGTGGCTTGTATTTGATCCAAGCAGCAAAAAGCTAGAGATCGTGCAAACTAGCAACGCAAAAACTCCAGTGAGCGATGGAAAAGTGCCACTTTTAGTCGTTGACGTTTGGGAGCACGCTTACTACATCGACAACTTCAATGCTCGTCCAAAATACCTAGAGACATTTTATGAGAACATAAACTGGGAATTTGTAAGCAAAGCTTACGAGTGGGCGCTAAAAGAGGGCCTTGGCTCAGTTGAGTTTTACACAAAAGAACTACATAAATGATATCTGGCGGGACTTTCCCGCCTTTAAATTTCTACTTTTTTTCAAATTTAACTATCAAATTTATCATTTTAAAAGAGTGCAAATGCTTCTTTTGACAAATGACCTTTTTATAAATTTACAACCAGCATGAGCTAGCTCATCTTTAAATTTCTATTTTTTAAATTTTAAAATCATCAAATTTCTAAGCAAAATCACTTTTAAAAAATAATGCGATTTTAAACGGCTCAAATTCTTGTTTTGCAAGCGGCTTCTTTTAAATCTAACGCTAGCGCGGGATATCTCACTTTCAAATTTCTTTTGAGTTGCTAAATTTAGCAAGCAATAGGCGCGATGATTGCTGCTTTAAAAGGCGTAAAATGCTTGTTTTGACGGTCTAATCTATTTTGGTGCAGTGGCTTTCACTTTAAATTTAGCGCTATAAAACAACTTCACGCCTTTAAATTTAAAACCACCCTGATACTCAAAATGCCCCTGAGCATTCGCGTTCAAAGGCTTTTTGCTTAAGCGCGAGCTATCTCGCCTTTAAATTTCTATCTTTCAAATTTAAGCTACTAAATTTATGAGCCAAAGCCACATTAATGCTCAAAATAATCGCGGTTTACAGCTTCAAACAGCCCAAGCGCGACCACGACACTATTTTTGGCACTAATACACGTTAGCGAAGTAGCAAAATAACAAAAGCTATCTCGCCTTTAAATTTATGAGTAATACTCACTTTGATATTTAAGAAATGGGAGCAGTATTTGTTACTTCAAAATGCCCCTGGTAGATATTTTGTATCAAGCAAAGGTGGCTTAAATTTCAAAGCCACCCAGCCAAAATTTATCTTTTTGAAGTGTATAAATTTATACCATTTTGCAAGCGTTTTAGCCCTTCAAGCACCCTTTCACGCTGCGTTGCGATATTCATACGAAGGAAAAATCTATCTCCTCTGTAAGCGTTGCCGTCATTTAGCCAAAGTCCAGCTTTATCGCGCAAGAAATTCATAAACTCACTCGAATCCTCGCAAAACGCACTGCAGTCAAGCCACAAAAGATAGGTCGCACTCGATGGCAAGAGCTTCACTGGCAAGCCTTGCTCTTTTATGAAGTTTGCAACGACCTTTTTGTTTTCAAAAAGATACTCTCTAAGCTCATCAAGCCACGCTTCGCCCTCGTTAAATGCAGCTATTGCGGCGATGATCGCAAAGGCATTTGCCTCGCCGACCTCATCGTAGTTGATAGCGGCATTTAGCCTTGATCTGATCTTTTCATTTGGCGTGACGACGGCTGAGCTTTGAAGGCCAGCTATGTTAAAGGCCTTTGTAGGCGAGATGCACGTGATGGAGTTGTTTTTGCACTCCTCGCTAACGCTGATAAATGGCACGTAGTTTAGACCTGGATCAGTTATATCGCAGTGAATTTCATCGCTAATAACCAAAACATCGTGCTTATAGCAAAGCTCGCCTATCTTTTTAAGCGTCTCTTTGTCCCAAATTTTGCCTATTGGGTTGTGAGGGTTGCAAAGAAGCATCATAGTAGTTAGCGGCTGAGCTAGCTTTGCCTCGAGGTCGTCAAAGTCGATCTCGTAAGAGCCATTTTTATAGACGAGGTCGTTTGATAAAATTTCACGTCCGTTGTTTTTGATGCAGTTAAAAAAGACGTGATAGACAGGCGCTTGCACTAAAATTTGATCTCCTGGGCTGCTAAATCTCCTAATGGCGGTCGAGATGGCCGGTATGACGCCAGTGCAAAAGCACATCCACTCGTTCTCTAAGCTCACGTTGTGACGTCTTTGCCACCAGCTCTTTATCGCTTCGTTCCACTCTTTTGGTATGAAAGAGTAGCCAAAGACGCCGTTATCAAGGCGCTTTTGCAAGACGCTTAAGATCTCAGGTGCGGCCTTAAAGTCCATATCTGCAACCCACATCGGCAAAACATCGCTCTTCATACGCCATTTTGATGAGTTGGTGCCTTCTCTGCTTACTAATGTGTCAAAATCGTACTTCATAGCTTTTCCTTAAATAAAATTTTAAATCAATTATAACCCAAAAGATACTAAGATGATTTAAAAATTTAATACCAAAAAAGGAAAAGTGATGAAACTAGCTCAGGCTCTCATCCTAAGATCTGACACGCAAAAGCGTATCGAACAGCTAAAAGTTAGGCTACTTAGCAATGCAAAAACGCAGGAGAATGAAAGTCCAAGCGAGGATCCAAAGCTGCTTTTAAAAGAGCTTGATAAGCTAACAAGCGAGCTTTTTACGCTCATTTGCTCTATAAATTTAACAAACTCAAGTGCTAAATTTGATGGCATGAGCCTCACTGAGATGATCGCTAAAAAGGATGCTTTGGTGCTAAAAGCAAACGTGCTTAGGGAGTTTGCCACGAGTGCTAGTCAAAAGGTCGATCTTTACTCAAACAGCGAGATCAAAATTTTAAGCACGGTCGATGTGAGCGCACTTCAAAAGCAAGTAGATGCGATTTCAAAAGAGATCAGAGAGCTTGAGATGAAGCTTCAGGAGGCAAACTGGTCGGTTGATCTAGTAGAGTAAAATTTATGGTAAAAATTTAGCCAAAAGCGAGTAAAAAACCATACATTAGCGGCTTGCGAAGACCAGGCAAAAGCTTAAATTTAGTCTTAGCAATCTTACAAATGCAAATTTAAAAAGCACTTTTACTACCACTTACTGGTTTGGCTATATTTTGGGTGGGTTTGGGGAAAATTAATCTTTATCATGTAAAATTTCGTAAATTTTTAAAAAGGAAATTTATGAAACTAGACACTCTCATCGTAAAAGGCATCGAAGCTAAAAACAACCCAAACAAAGCGGTCGTTCCGCCTGTATTTTTAGCTAGCACCTTCGTGCAAGATGACCTTGAAAATTTTCAAGAATTTGCCTACTCACGTGGCAACAACCCTACAAAAAAGGCGTTTGATGATATCTTTGCTAAAGTTGAAGGTAGCAAATACGCATTTAGCTTTGGCTCAGGCATGGCAGCAACAGCAGCTGCACTTAGCCTTATAAAAACAGGGCAAAAAGTCCTGCTAAATAGCAATGTCTATGGCGGCACATATAGATATGTCACGAGCGTTTTTGAAAGTCACGGCATAAAGAGCGAATTTATAGATGATCTAAATTTTTTAAGCGAAGATGATATAAGTGATGATGTGGCAGCTATCTTCATCGAAACTCCCTCAAACCCTCTTTTAAGAGTGACTGATATCGCTAGAATTTCAAAGATCGCTCACAAAAAGGGCGCTCTAGTCATCGTGGATAACACATTTTTGACGCCTTACTATCAAAAAGTGCTTGAGCACGGAGCTGACATCGTGGTTTATAGTGCTACAAAGTATATCGGCGGACACGCTGACGTGATCGCTGGTATCGTCACGCTAAACGACGATGCTTTGGCTGAAAAGATAAAATTTGCTAAAAACACGCTTGGTGGCATCATCAGTCCGATGGACGCATACTATCTAATACGTGGGCTTAAAACGCTTAGCGTTAGGTTTGACAGACAAACGCAAAATACCCATAAAATCATCAAATTTTTAGAGAATAATGACGCCGTTAGTGTGGTGCATTTCCCTGGCTCATACAGCGAGCAAGAGGCAAAGATGCAAGCGGCTCAAGCAAGCGATATCGGCGCTCTTATCTCATTTGAGCTTGATGAAAAATATGATGTAAATAAATTTGTAAAAGCGCTAGAAATTTTTGATCTAGCAGTGAGCCTTGGTGGCGTAGAGAGCCTTATCTGCAGGCCTGCTACGATGACGCATGAGGCATATCCAAAAGAGTTGCTAGACAAGATCGGCATAAAACAAAATTTGCTTCGCCTAGCCATCGGCATCGAAAACGTCGATGATCTAATAGCCGACCTTGATCAAGCATTTAAAAAAGCTAAAAGATAAGGAGAAATCATGGCAACTACAAAATTTAAAGGCAGTGAGGTAAATTTAAGCGGAAATGAGCTATTTGTCGGCTCTTATGCGCCTGAAGCCAGAGTCGTAGCGCAAGATCTTAGCGAATTTTGTGTGGGCGGAAATAACGGCATCGAGGTGCTTGTCTGCTTGCCCTCACTTGATACTGGCGTTTGTGCGGCAGAAGCACGTAAATTTAACGAAAAAGTAGCTGGAAAACACGGCATAAAACTTAGCATCATCTCAAACGACCTGCCATTTGCGATGGGGAGATTTTGCACGACTGAGGGCATAGAAAATTTGCGCGTGGGAAGTGACTTTAGATACGGCGAATTTGCCCAAAACTACGGCATGCTGATGAGTGACGGGGCGCTAAAAGGCCTGCTTGCAAGAGCGGTCTTTGTCATCAAAGATGGCGTCATCATCCACAAACAAATCGTCCCTGAAGTGACCCAGGAGCCAAACTACGACGCAGTTTTTGACACGATAAAACAAAGCGGCGGATGTGGCTGCGGATGTGGCTGCCATTAGAATTTAAGCTAACGCTGCTTTTGCGGCGTTAAGCCATGAATTAAAACTTTCTACAATTAATTATTTCATTAAAATCATAATGCTATAAGATTTAACTAACATATAATTTATATACTTAAATACAAAAGCAGATATTATAATAAATTCTTTTAATTAGCTAGAAATGATCTAAGAGCATAAATTTCTGTATCACATAGAAACCTTTATTTTTGCTACAATTGACTATGAAATTTAAAATAAGTCTAGGAGGATAGTCATGCAAAAGGTTTTTAGAGTATTTGTCTCATCAACATTTTCTGATTTTAAAGATGAAAGAGAAATTTTACAAACTGAAATTTTCCCTGAAATCAAAAAATACTGTGTAGATAAAGGAGCTTTGTTTCAGCCAATTGACCTTAGATGGGGAGTAAGTGAAGAAGCACAACTAGATCAAAAAACACTAGAAGTGTGTCTTGATGAGGTCAAACATTGCAAGGATCATCCTAAACCAAATTTTATACTTCTAACTGGAGATAGGTATGGTTGGATACCTCTGCCCTTCATGATAGAAAAAGATGAATTTGAAATACTATTATCAAAAGTAAAAGATGAAAAATTACTAAAAGAATGGTATAGACTAGACGAAAATCAAATCCCAGCGTCATATAGATTGCAAGAGCGCAAAGGTAAATATGTTAAATACGAAGAATGGGAAAAGGTGGAAAATACACTAAGAGAAATTTTACAAGAAGCATCTAAAGTTCTTAAGAAAGAAAGCCAAATAGCAAAATATTTCACTTCTGCTACGGAAGCTGAATTTTTAGAGCGTATTTCTAAAGATGAAAATGTAAAAGATAATATTTTTGCCTTTATAAGAAACATAAAAGATAAAGGCAATACAGACAACAACTTCTATGAAGCAAACAATCACGAAAGAGCCGCAAAGCTAAAAGAAAAGATCAGAGAACAAGTATCAAATTTACTAGAGCTAGATGCAAAAATTGTAGGCAAAAATGAACTAGATTATGAAAAAGATAGATTTAAAGAATGTCTGAAAAAGTTTTTAAAAGAAAAAATTGATGAGTTTTTTAAAAGTGAGAACAAAAGCGATCAAGGAAATGATGATAAAGAAAAAAAGGAAGATGGGAATCTTTTTTTAAAATTTAAAACAAACAAGCTTGAAGATTTTATATCAACACCAGAGCTTGATAAAGTAACAAAAGAGCTACTAGACTATATAGATGATACAAATTCCAATAAGCCATATTTTATATCTGGTAGATCTGGAAGTGGAAAGTCAGCCCTAATGGCCCACATCATAGATGAAGCAGAGAAAAATTTAAAGAAAATATCTTATATTTTTATCGGAACTACTCCAAGATCTACTAATTTAAACTATGTCCTTAGTTATCTACTGGGTGATAACATGCCTTATGTAGAGACTGAAGATGGTAATATCACAATAAAAAATGCAAAAATTAGTTTATCCTCTCAAGATGACGAGGGAATATCATCTAAAGAAGATATCTTTTCATATAAAGATATGTGCAAAAAGGCTGTAGAGACCATTAATGCTCTTGGGCAAAAAGAAGAGAACTTTGTATTTATGATAGATGCCATAGATCAACTAAACACAAATAATAACCCAGAGTGGATACCAGAGATATTGCCATCTAATGTTAAGCTTATTATAAGTATGCTAAATGATAACAATTACAGTGACGATTCAAGTGCTTACAATTTTATAAAAGATAGAAATTACAAGGTTATTGAACTAAAAAAATACTCAAAAGCCTTAGACCTTTTAGAAAACACATTAAAGAAAAAAAATAGAAAGGTCACACAAGAGCAATCAAACTATTTCTTGGAACAATACAAAGATGCTCAAACTCCATTTTTTATAAAAATGGCTGCAATGGAAATGGCAGAGTGGAGAAGCTATGATGTGATCAAAAAGGATGTTGATCTAGCAAATAATAATAAGGATGTAGTAAAGGAATTCATATCAAATCTAGGTTCGATACATCATCATAGCAAAGATTTTATTCAAAAGATACTATGTTATCTTTATATATCACAAAATGGACTCTCTGAAAATGAGATATTAGAATTACTTGATTGTATAGTAAAAAATAACAACAAAAGAAATAATAAATTTATAGAAGCAGTATCTCCTGAGAAATGGCATAAAAATCCTATACAAAATTTCCCTACAGTGCATTGGAGTAGATTATGGTATGTATTAAAAGATCTCTTAAAAAGAAGTGTTATAGATGGTAGGGAGGTATTATACTTCTTTCATAGAGAGTTTGAAAATGCTATTTATGAAATTTATGAAAATGAACTAAAAAAAGAGACTGAAAATTTTTTAGAAGATATAGTAGTCTTGTTTGATACTTCTAAAGGTAGGTGGCAGGTACTATTTTTATCAATACTTGAATTTTATGTAAATAGATACAATGAAAATGTTGATAAATATTGTCAAATCCTAGCAAATAAAAACGATATAGACGATACTTTAAGAAAAAGAAATAAAAAATTAACATATTTATCTCACAACAATCCAAGCAAGGACTTAATAAGTAGATTTAAAATTTTATCTTATATTGTAGAGATTTTATATAAACAAGATAGTAAAAAGTGGGCTAGAAGCAAGGCTGTAATAACAAATAACCTTGCCACCATATACTTTAAATTTAACAAAGAAGATAAAGTAAAAGATATAAAAGAGTTACTTAAAAACTCGCTCGCTGCTATCGATAGTGGAAGCGATAAAGAACAGTGGGCAATAACGTATAAAAGGATTTTTACAAATCTCCTATTTGCGTATCTTTATATTGGGGATAGCAAAGAGCTAAAAGACCTCTTAAGCAAATTTAGAGGCTACAAGCAAATAAATAGTGGGGATATTATTTTTGGTAAAGAACCATATACCTTACTTGATATCACTCCTGATCAATTAAATGATAGCGCAATAGATATATTTCTCAACCTACCTACAGAACATATAGATGAGAATTTGGCAAATATCTTATATGATATATGTGTCAAAATTACAAATAACAATAAAAATATTAATCCAAAACAATACATTATGGTATTAGAAAAAGCAAGCTCTATCATAAAACCACTATATGAAAAGTTGCCTGATAGTTACTCAAATCACTATGCATATATATTAAATAAATTGGCTGTGTCATATTATGAGCTCAAAGATATAAACAGTGCTATAAATAGGCTATTTGAACTCCCACAAGAAGATATGAGTGATGAGTTGGTGAATATATCCTATAACAATATCATAAGCTTTACACATGAATTTACCAATGTAAGCAATATCAATATAGCCTTGGCGCTATTGATAAAAGCAAAAGATATTATAGAGCCTTTATATAATAAAGATAATAAAAAGTGGGCAAATAATTGGGCAGAAATATTAAATTTAGCTGCCAAGAATTACTTTATTAAACAAGACTGTGACAATACACTTAACATGCTAATAAATTTACCTACAGATGGGCTAAATGATGAAACAGCAAATACATGCATAGCAAATATAACGCAACTACATAATATTATAAAAGCTCCAAATTTAATAGATCAAATAAAAGCACAAAAAGATTTATTAGAAAAAGCAAGGGAGATCACCAAGAATAAATACAAGGAAAATCCTCAAAAATGGGCGAGTGATCATGCAAAAATTCTAAATCCCCTTGTAGTTAGATACAAAGACCTAAACGATATAACAAATATGTTATCAGCTTTGCAAGACATACCTGAACAATATCTTTCTATAGAAGCGATAGATATGTCGTTTAAAAATATCGTAATTATCGCAAAAGCACTTAAAAGAAGTGGCAATCAGGAAATATCGAAAGAGCTTTTAAATAAGGCCAAAGTCATATTAGAACCAGAGTTTAACTATTGGAATAATATGTATATGGAAGTATTGAATGAGCTAAAAGACTAATATAAACAAAGAGGTAAAAATGCTATTTATTTCACATTCTAGCAAAGATAAAAATGAAGTAAATGAGATAGTAACTAAGCTAAATGTATCAAAACTGCTGATATGGATATGTGACGATAATATATCTAGCGGAGCCGACTATACTAAAGAGATACCAAAAGCTATAAGAAATTCAAATGCCATTGTGTTTGTGATGTCCAAAAATTCGGTCGCATCCAAACACGTATTAAAAGAGTTAGGGCTGGCATTAAAATACAATAAGCCGATATTTCCTATAAATATAGATGGATGTGAAACAACAGAAGATACTGAATATTTTTTTGTAGATACGCAGATATTTTATAAAAAAGATAAAGATATAAATCAATTTATCAGTGATATAAAAAATAAATTGCGCCCGCCTAGAGATAATACTTTAAATCTAAGCAAGACAAATATTAAAACCTTTGCTATTCAACACTTTAAAGCGATGAAATATAAAATTTCACTTGGTGACTGGGAGAAAAATAAGCAGGTAGATAAATTTTGCAAGAGCTATCCTAATTTAAAAGATGAACTTATAAAATATCTATGTGAAAACTGTTTTTGGGCCAGCAAAGGCAAAACTGAGCTTATCATCTCACCACACTTTTTATCTTGGGCTACAATATCTTATTTTAAAGGATTTGAGGGAGAGTTATATTGGGATATAGCAAATTTCATAAAGCCTGGTTTTGTTAAAAATAATGATGTTTTGCTTAGAGAAAAAAGCGCTTTTGCAAACAGTCTTAGAAATAACGAGAGCCAAAAAGAGTTAAAAATAACTTTTTATCTGTTTATTAAAACCCCACCGATATTTGAAAGTAAAAAATACACATTACCTTTTTTAAAAAAGTATGGCGAAAAAGAGCAATTACCTAATTTATTTATAAACAACTCTATAATGCCCCAATGGATCGATATAGATAGCGCAGAAACAATAAACAGCGATATCTTTAAAGGATTTAAAACAGCTTATGAAACCATAAAAACTGATGAGGATATAGAACTAGAAAATATAGAATATGAACAATATAATGGCAGAGTCGCAGAGACAATGGCAGCGACATTTTTAAAGAGAAATGGTCTTTTAGTGCAAAGATTTGGCATAGAAAATACACTTGGAAATTCACTCTCTTTTGTGAAACGAGCGATATCTTTAGAGGATAGCGATGCCATAGATAGCATTAAAGAATTTATGAGCTCTCCTGATCTATTGGTAATAAAACTTAATACAAAAAATGAGATAGTAAATTCTTTTATGATGGATGTAAAATGGCGAGAATTTAAAAATAAAAGTGACTTGATAGATAGTCTATCAAATGGGGATTTAAATTTTCAAGCTAAAAAATATAGTAGATATTGGGAGCGAAGCTTTTTATTTTTATTTGCTATTTTTAAGGAAACGAAAGAGATAAAAATATATATAATAAACGCAAAAGATACTGCGCAAGAGCCAATTGAGCTAAAAAAGGATACTAGATTTATTTGGTTGGATGAAAACGAAATAGAGATTTTATATAAAGAGGCTACTAAATATTGGATAAATTAGATATGTAGCCTAAAAACAAATATTTCACGTCAATACTTAGTTTTATTAAAAATACTATATTCATTTTAACCACACAACCTATAAATATAAAGTATAATAGCTCATTATAATTTTCGTGATTTTAAACTTTGCACTATAAAAAATATTATTTGGAGAGCACAATGAAGTTTGATTTTAAAAGGTATTACCGTAGTTTTATATATAGCAACTTAAACGACACCACAATGCTGATATGTGGTATCTTAACTGTCTTTTTCTCTTTTCTTGGGCACTCCATTGAAAATGGTTTCTTCTCTGGCTTTTTAAAATCAGCCTACCAAACGCTAGCTCTATTACTTGGAAACTATGATTTTAAAGCAACTAACATTGTCAGTAAATGCTCACTTTATATAGCTATAGTCTTTACTCTATTTTTTTACTGCAGTGTTTTTATTAAACTACTTGGCAAAAAGCTTAGAACATGGTTCTTTTTAAAATTTCTTGCAAAAAATCATATCGTGATATGCGGTGCTGGAGATATGGGATATGCCTTGGCTAAAGATATCTTAAACAAACATCAAGATAAAAAGCTATTAGTCGTGGACATAAATCCTGCAAATGATAATTTAAATAGTATATGCACACTTGGTGGATATGCTATATCTGGTAACGCTATCGATAAAAATGTATTAAATAAACTCAATATAACAAAAGCTGAAAAAATCATCCTTATGACTGGCAAAGATATATCAAATTTAGAAATTCTGGACGCTATCACTAAAGTTATTCCTGAAGCAGATAAAAATGATCCAGATAATGAAAAAAATATATACATACACTTAGAATCAAAAGAAAACTACGAAATATTGCAAAGCATAAAAGAAAAAGAAAACGACAAAGTATCGCTAAGCATAAAAAACAAAAAAGATAAATTAAATTCAGAAATTCTGGATGATATTACTAAAGTTATTCCTGAAGCAGATAAAAATGATCCAGATAATGAAAAAAATATATACATACATTTAAAATCAAAAGAAAACGACAAAGTATCGCGAAGCATAAAGACCAGAAAAAATATATCAAATTTAGAAATTAAGAAAGCTATCACTAAAGTTATTCCTGAAGCAGATAAAAATGATCCAGATAATGAAAAAAATATATACATACATTTATCATCAAGTATGATTAATATAAGAGCATTTAGTGTTTATGACAATGCAGCACAAACACTATTTATGAAGCACCCTCTAGGTGAAAATGTAGATACAATAGATAATGGTAGTGTAAATCTTGCCATAGTAGGCTTTGACGCAGCAGGGCTATCTGTGCTATACCGCGCTTTAGCCTTAGGTCATTTTTTTAACGGCAAACCACTAAACGTAACGATCTTTGACAATAACCACGAAAAAAAGAGAGCCGAGTTTTTAAAACTATATCCTATTGGCTTAAAGGCAGGTGGCATAATCAATTGGAATATCTATTTTAAAGATGATAGAGAGTTATTTAACAAAGATGGAATAAAAAATTTTAACCAAATCATTTTTTGTAAAACTAACGTTCAAGCAAGCCTTACTGATATAGCTAGGATCATAAAAAATCAATCAACTCATTTGGAAAACAAACAGTTTTTTATATTTATAGATAAACATGATGGCATAAAAGGCATTGCAAATGATATCAAGATAGGTGATAAAAACAAAATAGACATTATACCTTTTGGCAATTTTTCTCAAATTTGCTCTTACGATGTCGTTGTAAATGAGATATACGACAAAATGGCCATAAGGGCAGATCAACGATATAGTGATCTTCATGATTATGATACAAATTGGGGCGGTCTGTCACCTTTTTTACAAGACTCAAATAGAATGCAAGTTGAACACTTGCCTATAAAACTAAAAGCGATAAACAAGCTATTGAGCAAAAACAGATTTTTAGAGTATGATGAAGCAAAGGAAAAAGCTCGAAATAGATGGTTTGATCTTATGCTTAATGATCAAAATGTTTCTGATATAAATAAAATAGATTTATGGGATAAGATAGAGGGGGCTAAAATTTTAGCAACATATATAAGTCTTGACAACATAGAAAAATTAGCCAAAATGGAAAAACATCGCTGGAATGCTTTTTATATCTTAAATGGCTGGACTACTATACCAAAACCAGAGGGGCAAAACTATCCTCATAGAAAAGATGACAATAAAAAAGAGCATGCTCTTTTGATCGGCTGGGATGAGCTAGAAGAAGCTTCTAAATATATAGTTGAAGATGGTAAAAATGATGATGAAGAAGCTTCTAAATATATAGTTGAAGATGGTAAAAAGCCTCATAACTACAAAAGTGATGATGTAGAGACAGTTATGAGAGCTTACGATATGATAGTTTCAGCTTTTGAAGATGATAAAATCTTACAAGATGAAAATTCCATCTATTGTAAAGAGATATTCGAGTTTAAACAAAAAATAGACAGAATCAAAAATAAATGAGAACCATTTTCCTAGCGGCTAAATATATAGCCATACAAAAAGGCAAAGATGTTATAGAAGCTGAAGATATAGTAGAAGCGGTAAATTCGGTTGAAATAACTGATCCTAATTTTAAAAAAATCTTAGCATCGATTGGTCTTAAAAGGTCTAAAAATAATACTAAAATAGATGAATTTGCTATTAACGTTGCAATGAAAAATAACACTGTTAAATTTTCTGAAGAAGTGAATAAAATAAAGAGGATTCTTGAACAAAACGGATATGGCTTTAACACAAATATTAGCAATCTTAAAAAGATAGATAAGAGCGAACCACAAGAAGAAGCATGGCATACAAATCAAGGATGCTTCTCTCTCATTAACAAAATAAAAAAAGAACTAGAAGATAAAATTTACTCTCAAGAGCAAGCTATAGAGACAATACTAGATAAAGTCGTAACCTTTTACTACAGAAAAAACATAAATTCTCTAAAAGCTATCTTCTTTTTTCTTGGACCGCCAGCCACTGGCAAGACCTATTTGGCTGAAATACTAGGGGAAATTTTAACTGGTTATTCTACTAAAGTCTTTAATATGAGCACATATCAAGGTGAAAATCAAAATTTTGCCCTTACTGGACTAAGTGCTGGCTATAAAAATGAAAGAGAAGGCGATCTAACCAAATTTGTAAAAGAACATCCTAAGTCTATATGTGTGTTTGACGAGATCGAAAAAGCCCATCCAAATGTTCAAAATGTCTTTTTAGACATTATGGCTAGGGGTAAAACAGATGATGATTTTACTAAAAAGACTGTTGATTTTAGTGAATGTATTTTTATATTTACATCAAATTTAGGCAGTGAGCTCTACTCTAATAAAAATTTCCTAAACACTATGGCGCTAGAGGTAAATTCTGCTCAAAACATCATTTTAGAAACTATCAGCAGAGAGAAAAGCACTGCTTATAGCAGAGGTGAAGCAGAGCCTATCTTTAAACCAGAATTTTTATCTAGACTTGCTCAAGGCGAGATAGTGTTGTTTAACAAGCTTACTTTTAATGCGCTACTACGTATCGCTAGAGAAAATTTCCAAACCGATATGAGAAATTTTGAAAAAGCTTTTGGCATAAAAATAGAAATGCCACAAGAGGAAGAGTTGCTATTAAAAGCAAATTTACTTACATATCTGCCATTTATCGATGCAAGATGCATAAAATCAAAATTTAGCCAAAAAATATTTGACAATATAACAGATCTTTTGAGAAGCTGCCAAAAAGATATCAAAAAGATCAAATTTATCATAGATAGTGAAGCTATAAAGTCTCTAAAAAATATCATAAAAGACGATCCAAAACAAAACGATGAATTAATTATGGATTGCTTTAGAAAAAATCAAACATTAAAATTTTTAAACAAGATCGAAGTAACAGGCAAGACATTAATTATTAAGTACCACAATGCTTACATAGCCAAACTGCCAAAATCAGTTGATTATTCAGATGAGGCAGGAAGCATAATCGCTGATATACCTAGCATAAAATTTGATGATATAGCTGGGCATGAAAAAGCCAAAAAACGCTTAAATGAGATAGCTACTCTTTTAAAAAATAAAGAAAAAATAGTAAATTTTAATATAGATGCACCAAAGGGCATATTGCTTTATGGACCTCCTGGCACTGGTAAAACCATGCTTGCAAAAGCATTTGCAAACGAGGCCGAACTTCCTTTCATAAGCACTACTGGAAGTGAGCTTTTAGATATGGAGTTAATGAAAAAAGTATTTAAAAGAGCTAGGGAGTATGCCCCATCGATCATTTTCATAGATGAGATAGATGCTATAGGCAAAAGAGATGGCAGCAGGCTAGATATTTTAATCAATCAATTTTTAACTGAAATAAATGGTTTTGGCGACAATTTAGATATTTTCATCATCGCTGCTACGAATTTAAAAGAGAAATTAGATCCTGCTATTTTACGTTCTGGTCGCATAGATATACATATCCATATCGGTATGTTAGATAAAGAAGCTCGTGGATATTTCATAGACAAGATGCTTAAAAATCCAACCGTAGGCAACATAAATAAAAGCAAGCTTATAAAATTTAGTGTAGGAATGAGCGGAGCTGATTTACAAAAAGCATATAGAGAAGCGTCCCTAGAAGCTTTGCGTAACGGGCTTGAAGGCATTAGTGAAGAGCTAATTTTAGAGCATATCAACAATGTAAAATACGGCGACAAACTAACTGGCAAAACCTACGCACAGATACAAGCTGAAACAGCATATCATGAAGCAGGTCACGCCATTATTTCACATATATTAATGCCGCACGTAAAAATAGAACAAATAACGGTTGAGCCAAGAGGCAAGGCATTTGGTTTTGTAGCCTTCGATAGAGAAGAGGATGTTAAAAATTTAAGCTTTGATGATATCAAAAACCAAATTTGTGTCTCTTTTGCAGGTAGAACAGCAGAAATTTATTTTCAAAAAAATGAAGGTATAGACACTGGCGCGACTAACGATCTAAAAGTAGCGACAAATTTGGCATATAGTGCTGTTAAAAACTACGGCATGAGCAATATAGGATATATAAATTTAGAGTCTATTGATAGCTTTGGTAGTAATTTAAACGACAAAATAGATAACGAAGTTCTAGAAATTTTAAAAGAACAAAAAACAAGGTGTGAGCAGCTAATCAAAGAAAACAAAGACAAGATAAACAAACTAGCAAAACTCCTTATAGAAAAAGAAGTTATTGATGAGGATGAGTTTTTAAAACAGGTTAAAGACGATGCTTAAGCCTTAAAAATAACCTAGGACATACCATGAAAAAAGCCTTTAGATTATTCATATCTTCTACTTTTGAAGACTTTAAAATAGAAAGAGACCTGCTTCAAAATGAAGTCTTCCCTAAGATACGAGAGTACTGCGAAAGTAAAGGCTTTTCTTTTCAGCCCATAGATCTTAGATGGGGCATCAATAACGAAGCTCAATTAGATCAAAAAACTCTACCAGTCTGCCTTAGAGAGGTGAGAAACTGCGCGTCATATCCACATCCAAATTTTCTAATCATGCTTGGCGATAGATATGGTTGGGTCCCACTTCCTTATATAATAGACAAAAAAGAGTTTGATGATATACGAAAAAAATTAAAGAGTTCAGATAAACAACTATTAGACGAATGGTACCGATTAGACAAAAACCAATTAAGTGAAGATAAAGACCGTGGCTGCTATATATTAAAGCGTAGAGACGGAGCTTTTGTAAAATACGAAGAGTGGTATAAAGTTGAAGAAAAAATACGCCAAATATTGCAAAAAGCATCCGAAAATTTCCCAGAAGATAAAAAGAAAAAATACTTTATGTCTGCTACGCACCATGAGTTTGAAGAGATATGTAAAAACGAAAGCAACAAAAATTTCATAATCCCTATCTTTAGGCGGTTTAAGAACCAAAAGCAACCTCGCAATCAAAATATCGAAAATTTTAGACAAAGTGTAGAAAACAACATACCAAAAGAGTGCAAACACAATATCATTAACGAAGAGATTGATAATAAATTTAAAATATACTCTAAAGCTAAATTTATAGCGCAGATAGTGAAAAAACTAAAAGCAAATATAGACGTAGGTATAAAAGAGTTTAGTAGTGCTCCAGAAAATTTTGAACACAACATATTTAAAACACAGCAGATAGATACATTTTTGGGTAGGCAAAAATCACTAAAAAAGATCACCAACTATTTAAACGATGAAACTGACACGCCACTCATCATATACTCTCACTCTGGTATGGGTAAAACAACGCTTATGAAAAAAGCGATCGAAGAGGCAGAAGAAGCAACCCTTGGTAAAGCTCGCATTTTTTACAAATTCGTTGGAGCCGATGGTAAATCCTTTTATAAAAGGGATTTATTAACCGATCTCATCTGTGAGATAGAAGGCTCATCACAAAAAGACAACCTAAACAACCTAAGCGAATATGATTTTGACAAATATGTCAGCGAATTGCTCTCAAGCGATAAAGATGAAAATATAGTTATTTTTATAGATGCACTTGATCAGCTTAAAGCAACAGATCAACTCTTTTGGCTACCGCAAAAACTTGGTAAAAACGTAAAGATCATTTTATCTGTTTTAAAAGATGAAGAATTTAGAGATGACAGCATTTATTTTAAAAATTTGATCAAAAAATATGGAGATAAAAATACCATAAATTTAAACAATGATAGTTTAAGTAGTGAGGCAAAAGGGCTATTTGAAAATTTCCTTGGAAAACATAAAAGGACGCTGACAAAAGAACAAATAAACGAGGTAGAAAAGAAATTTAAAAATGCAAACTGCTCTCCTTTGTATGCATTTATCATCTCACAAGAGCTAAAAAATATAAGCTCAAACGACAAAATAGATATCGCGGACGATATACCTAGCGCTATAAATGAATTTATAGATAACCTTGAAAATTTATACCATCAAGAAGAGCTTCTTATACAAAAGGTCTTAAGCTACATAGCCTTTAGCAAATACGGCATTAGCGAGAACGAGCTACTTGACCTACTATCAAAAGAGATAAAAAGCGACAAAAAATTTTACAACAAAGTCTTTTTTATAAAAAACGTCTCTTTATCCAACAACATATCATTTCCTATATCTCTTTGGGCAAGTTTATCTAGCCTACTTGAGCCATTTTTAACTCTTGTTTATAAAGACGATAAACTACTCATAAACTTTTTCCACAGGCAGTTTATAGAGGCTATCACTAAAAGATATGAAAAATACAAACAAGAAACGCACTTGAAACTAGCAGAGTACTTTTATAGCTTTGAGAAAAAAGAAAAACTATGGGACGAAAGATACTATTCACCAAGAGCTCTAAGCGAGCTATTTTACCATCTATACTACTCAAATTCTAAGAAATTTGAAAAATATCTAAATCATCTAGAACTTATCGGCAGCATATATGATCATTATAAATTTAAAGATTTCAGAGAAATTTTGGATAACCTAGATGAAGATAAATTTTTGGCTCAAAAGAGCTTCTACCGAGAAAAGGACTATCTTTTCAATGATAATACGAACTATTTTAAACCACACATTGTATTGTTTCAACTAGCTTATGCAGATGGTAAAGACTCGCAGCTAACTATATCCGCCAAAAAGCTCTTAAGGGCTGGCAAAGTAAATTTCTGCTGGCTTAAGTCTAGCAATATCCCCGCAAATTTTACCAGGACTGGACTACTAGCAGTTTTTGACTGGGAAAATACCAAAAGACTATCAAATGGGAATTTTTTGGTTACAAAGTCTGGAGGTAACCAGTGTATTTTTTCTAAAGATTTCAAATTTCTATCAGATCTAAGGACAAGATCCAAAAGTTACTATGAACTGCAAAATGGTAATCTCTTGAATAAAACATTTAAAACTGTTGATTATGATGATATAGAAATTATTACGACTATTACGAATGATGGACAAAATGTAAATACACCAAAAGAGCTAATATTTGAAAAAGAACTAGAGAATGGTGATTTGCTGTTATATGACGGCAAAAACTATGGTGTATATTCTGTTGATCTAAATTTAAAGAAGCAATACTCAAACGAAGAATTTGACTTTTTTATGATACAAAAATATGAACTAGATATGCAAGATAACTATAAGTATTATCTAGGACAAGATATCAAGATCGAAAGAATTACTTATGATTATATATATGATGAAGACGACTACCCAATTCCGCTTTATAATTACAATATATACGACAAAAAAGACAGCCTGCTCATAACAGCACAAGATGTTGCTCTTTTTAAAAATAAATACATATTATTAAATATATGTAAAGACGATAACTCAGCTCTTCATATCTACTCTCTTGGTATGAAACTTATAAAAGTTATATCACTAAGCATCAAAAGCTGTTGCGTAAAGGAGCTTAGTAATGGTGATATACTTTTAGACAACAGCGCCATACTAACCAGCGAATGGGAAATAAAATATAAATTTGAAAAGATAGCACTGATTAAAAATAATACTCTGCTAGTAGCTGATAAAAATGGTACCTCATTTTTTGACGAGAATTTAAAAAATATCTTATTTGTAAGCGATCTTGAATTTAAAAACCTCACAAAACTAAAAAATCAAAATTTACTCATATATTTTGAACATCGCATTGATTTTGTCACCAGTGACCTAAAAAATATAACAACTATTGCATCTAAAAAAGACTCCGACTTTTTTAGCACTGATGATATCCACTTTAAAGACTTTGGCGATATCATGGTTTTATATAGAGACCACATAGATATAAAATTTTATGAGACAAAAACTGGGAAGCTTTTTAAAACTCTGCAGGCGCAATATAGCATAACTGGTTTAGAAATTTTTGACAACAAGGCATTGATAAACTTTGGAGAGTTAAAAAAGGCATTTTTATATAGTTTAAAGCAAAGCTACAACAAGATAAGCAACTTTAATGGAAAACTAGAAAAGGTCAGTGCCTTTACAAATAATTATGTGATTGCGTATTTTAGCAATGGAAATATCTATATATACTACAAAGATTTTAAAATAAAAAAGCTTTACGAACACTGTGATGATCTGGAGATACAAAAAGATACCTTTACCATCAAAGAAAAAAATAGCGATATATGCATAATTAATAAAGAGTTGAAAGCTATAAAACATATAAAGGAGCCATATACTATAGGAGAGTGCTTATCAAATGACAACATATTATTATATGAATTAGAAGATGACATTCTAATTAAAAGCTTTTATATGTACCTAAAAAGTGACAATACCATTAAAAAAATAGATGCACCAGTATTTGGCGCACTCGGAGATGATACTAAAATAAATATAGACAGCGCTAGAAATAAAGTTACCATTGAACGCTTTTTGCAAGGAGAGGTAGTCCAAAAATATATATACGACAAGAATGGAAATAGTATAAGAAATGCAATAGAACAAGAAAATAAAAATCCTTCTTATAGGGTCATTAAAAAAACTAGCAAAGGGATGAAACTAGAAGTAAGAGATAATGATTTTATAATGGAAGTGTATTTTAAATACTATAGCAAAATGTATATTAATTACACAAAAATCTATAGATCAAATATATTTTTAGATACAAATAACAACTTTATACTAACTTTCAATTTTGCTGACTGCGAAGATAAAGGCTATTTTGAAGAAATAACCACAATATACAGCCGTAATAGAAAAAGACTAAAAACCATACTAGGCACTTCTCTTAAAAAACAACTGAGCAATGAAAATATACTAATGACCTCTGGCGATCTCTATTCATCAAAATACAAATACATAAAAAAAATACATGGAAATTTTGTTAAAGAACTTAATGACGGTAGTTTGATCTTTACCGAAAACGACAAAACCTTTTATTATGATGCAGACTATAGACTAATAAATAACAATGACACCTTTAATATAGATGCCTCTAAGCACGATAAATTTGATTATATACCAGACAAGCATATTTTTATCTATCACTATGATCCAAATAGACCAAGAGTTATAGAATTTGAACAAGAATGTAAAGTAAAAAATTTTAAAGATTACTATGTAGTAGTATTTAAACATGGCATAGCTATCTTATATAAATATATCGATAAGAGAAAATTTTTCTATATGCCAGAAGAAACAACAGTGATAAAAATATATAAAAATAAATGTTTGGTTTATAATGAAGATGGATTTTCATATTTTATGTTTAGCTAAAAGTCAGAATGTCTAACAATAAAAAGTTAAATTCAAATTTCCTTGGTATAAAAATTGTTTCAAATCAAAAAATTTTATAATTTAAATTTTTAAAAAAATCTAATAAGGTTGAAGTAAAGTGGCCGGGAGATAGGGATTCGAACCCCAGGAGGCTTTCACACCTCAACGGTTTTCAAGACCGCCGCTTTCGACCGCTCAGCCATCTCCCGATTAAAGATTTGTGATTATAGCCAACTTTGCTTAAAATTTGCTATAACCACTAAGAATTATTCTGTTTTTTCTTTGACGTAACTAGCGCCGCTATTAACCTTTTCTTTGGTCCATTCTTTAGCATTATGCGTATCTTCTTTTACGCCGTGCCAAGTATTTGAACAACCTACTGCAAAAAATGCCACGCATACTATTAAAAGCAACTTTTTCATTGCTAATCCTTTAATTTGTTTTTTCGAAGTTGGAGGCGACACCCGGATTCGAACCGGGGATCAAAGCTTTGCAGGCTCATGCCTTACCACTTGGCCATGTCGCCGTTTTGGTGGTGCCCGAGACCGGACTTGAACCGGTACGGTAAAAACTACCGAGGGATTTTAAGTCCCTTGCGTCTACCATTCCGCCACTCGGGCAAAATTTAATGGAGCGGGAAACGAGATTCGAACTCGCGACCCCAACCTTGGCAAGGTTGTGCTCTACCCCTGAGCTATTCCCGCGTTAAAAGTTGCAATGTTACCCAAAAGTTGCTTAAAAATTTATTTTATAAAAACGACTTTCAAAAAAATGTAAGCCATAAAAAGATAAAATACCAAATCTTTTGGGGTTATAGCTCAGCTGGGAGAGCGCTTGAATGGCATTCAAGAGGTCGGCGGTTCGATCCCGCTTAACTCCACCATGATTTTACTCTCTTTTTTACTAACAAATATTTTCACGTTTTCATGAAATTTTATGTCAAATATATGTAAAAATTTAGAATTCTTTCGCTACATTAACAAAATGTATAATTTAAAACAATATGTAAATGAAATTTTAAAAAATCACCACGATGAGCGTATATTTAGCTTTGAATTTGATGGGCAGAAATTTTGGTTAAAACGCATTGAAAAGAGCATTGAAGGCAGCTTTTTAACTAAAATTTTTAAACCAAACCCTTATAAGTCATTTGCTGCTGAGATAAAAAAGCTTGAAATTTTAAACGAGGCAAATGCCCCTGCTCCAAAGCTCGTGCTAAAAAGTGATGAATTTTTTGTTATAGAGGATGTTGGTGAGCCAGTTGCTAGGCTGTTTAAATATAGCACCGATGAAAATTTTAAGCATGAAATTTTACTAAAAGCAGCCCGCGCATTAGCTGGACTTCACGCCCTCAATTTCGCGCACGGACGCCCAGCGCTTAGGGATATCGCCATAAAAAATGACGAGATAAATTTTATTGATTTTGAGTCAAAATTTTTTAGCGATGATCTAGAGCTTAGAAAGTGCCGTGATCTGCTAGTTTTCATCCACGAGCTCTACCGACAAAAAATTTCAAACGAGCTTGTAAAAGAGGCGATTGATGAGTACATTAAGGCTAATGGCAGCGAAATTTACGAGCACTCTTTGCGATTAATATTGAAATTTAAGCCACTTTACTATCTGCTAAGGCCGTTTAAATTTTTAGATAAAAAAGATCTAAATGCAGCTATTTCAACATTTGAGCTACTTTTGCCAGCCGCAAAATCCAAAATCACATCCAGGTAACTTAAAAATAATCTTCTAAATTTTATCTCTGCTTAACAAAAAATAAATTAATATTCGTTATTAAAATTAAAAGGAGATATATGCTTTTCAAGCGTAACAAAATCATTTTCAACATCCACCTAATAATCGGTCTGATCGCGACTATACCGCTACTTATCATGACACTTGCAGCGCCATTTGCCTCTTATAGAGAGGAGATCAAGTCTGCGATAAATGAAAAATATATAAATTTAGCACCTAGCGAAAAGCCAAATTTAAGCTTAAGCGAAATCCTCGCCAAAGCAAAAAGCGAGATCAAATTTGACACTCTTGAAAACGTGCAAATCGGCGGCGAAAACAAAGCTTATAGCATCAGCGTCACTAAAGACAAAAAGCTCTTAAATTTCTTCATCGATCCACGTAGCGGCGAGGTGATCAGCGAAGACTGGGGCGAGAAAACTCGCATGATAATACTAAGCCTACATAGAAATTTAGGCCTTGCCCTGCTTGATAGCAAAGTCCCAGCCAACATCGGCAAGCAAATAGTCGCCATTAGCTCCATCATCATGGCGCTTCTTGCCATCAGCGGACTAATCCTCTACGCACCAGCAATCAAGCGAAATTTACTAAATTCGCTCAAAATCAAGCCAAGTGCAAAGGGCTACGCCTGCTTTTACAACCTCCACACGAGCCTTGGCACCTACGTGGCGATCCTGCTTGTCGTGATGTCGCTAACTGGCCTTTACTGGTCTTATGGCTGGGTTAGAAACAGCGTAAATAGCATATTTTTCGAGCTAAAACCAAGCCAGGCGCAAAGGGTAATGCCTCAAAGAAATTTAATCCCAATAAGCGATGAGAAATTTAAAGAGATCGAGACTGCGGAGCAAATTTTTAAAGACAATGTCACGCTAGAGCTAAAATCACTCACGATAAACGTGCCTGAAAACAACCAAAGCACCTACACTATAAACTACGAAACTAGCGAGAGCCAAGTGGGCAAACTAAAGCTTGACGCGAGCGCTGGCAAGATCAAAGAAAACAAGCTTGTTAGCAAGGCTGAGAGCATCCCAGAAGCTAAAAAAGCGGGCCGCAAAGTGCTTAGCCTGCACACTGGAGAGATGTTTGGCGAAGTCGGTCAGATCGTCTTTGCCATCTCTTGTGTGATCGCCGTTTTACTAATAATAACTGGCTTTTTGATGACCATAAAAAGGAGCAAAGCCATCTAAATAAAAGTAAATTTTTACCTTGCATTGGGTAAGATTTTAAGAAATTTTTACCACAAACAAGAGAGAAATTTATGAACAGAAAACGCATCTACAACCCAAGTTCAAATGAAAATTTGACCGACAGAAGGGTCTTTAACGGCAACCCGCACGGCATTTTAAATTTCACCAAGGCAAAATACGAGTGGGCGTTAAAGCTTTGGGACCTCATGGAGGCAAACACCTGGTTTCCAAAAGAGGTCGACACCACCGACGACGTGCGCGACTACGCCTACAACCTCACAGAGGCCGAAAAACGCATGTACGACCTTGTCTGGAGCCAGCTCATCTCGATGGATAGCTTTCAGACAAACAACCTAGCTGACAACATCAACCCTTACATCACCGCACCAGAGATCAACGCCGTGCTAAGCCGCCAAGCCTACGAAGAGGCAAACCACAGCAAGTCTTACGCTGTCATGGTCGAGGCGATCTGTGACAACACCGACCTCATCTACGAGATGGAGAAGCACGACGACGTTTTGCGCGAGAAAAACGACTACATCTCAAGCGTTTATGAGGAGCTTGCAGGCGAAGTGACTGATGAGAAGCTACTTCTAGCGATGGTTGCGAACCAAATTTTAGAGGGCATCTACTTTTACAGCGGATTTACAGCGATCTACGCTCTAGCTCGCGCTGGCAAGATGCTAGGCTCAGCGCAGATGATACGCTTCATCCAACGCGACGAGATCACACACCTGCTTTTGTTTCAAAACATGATAAATTCAGTCCGCAAAGAGAGGCCTGACCTTTTCACACCTGAGACTGAGGCGAAAATTTATGATATGTTTGAAAAAGCTGGAAATTTAGAGATCAAATGGGGCAAATACATCACTCAAAACCAAATAATGGGCTTTACAGACGATATCATCGAGCAGTACATCCACTATCTCATCGACCAACGCCTAGTTGCGATCGGCCTAAAACGCAAATACAACGTCGCTCATCCGATCAAATGGGTCGATGACTTTGCGAAATTTAACGACCAAAAGTCAAATTTCTTTGAAGCAAAGGTGACAAACTACAGCAAAGGAAGTATCAGCTTTGACGACTTTTAAAAATGGCATCTTAGCCCTTGCCTGCATGCTTTTTGTGGGGTGTGCGAGTAGTAATCAATGGATAATTGATCAAGCAAATAAAAATAATCTCGAAAATTTCTACGCCTACAAGCTTGTCAAAATAAAAGAGACAAGCCAAGCGGAAGTCTATCAAGAGATGCCAAACGGCGAACTTGCACCAAGTTTTGCTCCACTAGGATCAGTGCTAGGAAATGACGTGATGCTTAGCATAAACAAGCAGTGTGGCTTTGAGGCAAAAGACCTAAAAGAGGTAAGAGTAGTTTCACATGATGAGGCTAGAGGTCTAGGCTTTGAAGTCTGGGTCTTTAACGACCCGCTCTCGCAGCGTGATGATAAGATCACAGCTATAAGCGTTATTTTAAAAGCTACACCAAATATCGGTGGCACGGATATAAACTGCAAAATTCCAAAAGACTGCCACGATGAAAAACCTATAACATTTGTATTTGGAAAATAAATGAGCGAAAATTTAAACCTGATAAGCCTAACTTTAAAGGCGAAAAATGCAACAGATCGGCTAGAAGAGCTTGCAAATTTAGTTGAAGCTGCACCTGAAAATTCACTCCTGCTTGCAAGCGAGCTTTGCATCAGCGGCTACGACTTTGACGGCTTTTTTGCAGGGGCGAACAAAGCGATGCTTGGTGGCATGATAGGCAGCTTTGATGCGATGCTGCTTGAGCGCTTGCAAGAGGCGCTTAGCCCAGATAAATTTCTTGGTTTTACGCACCTTAGCAGCCTAAACAAAAGCGCAGGGCTCGCTCAAATTTCAAATCTAAATCCGCACCAACCAAAAATTTATAACGAATTTTTACTTCTTAACTCAAACAACGTCTTTCATTCGCAGTTTAAGGCTGAGCTTTTTAGGCCAAATTTAGAGCACGAGATCTTTGCTGCTGGCGAGTTGAGCGATATAAACGCTTTTGATTTTAGAGGACTAAAACTTGGCGTGCTGATATGCTTTGAGCTGCGTGATAGCAGGCTTTGGGCAAAGCTAAGAGGATGTGACATCATCATGGTGCCAGCCATGTGGGGCAAGGCCAGAGAGGACGCCTACCTTAGCCTTTGCAAGGCGCTTGCAATCACAAATAACTGCTACGTCATGATCTCAAGCTCGCTTGATCTTGAGCTCGCTGGGGTCTTTTTGCCAGATGGCACGCTAGAGCAAAGCGCGGTTTTTGACGCAAATTTGATAGCGCAGATAAAGAAAAATTTAGGGCTTTTATAAATTTTAAGATAAGCTTTAAATCGTATAATAACGATTTAAAATTTGTTTAGGATAGAAATTTTGACCCAATTAGAAGCGATAAAATGCCAAAATTTAGCTAGCGACATAGCCGATGAGATCACGCTAAGTCCGCTTTTGTTTGACGCGATATCAACGACAGAGCGTGAAATTTTCGTGCCTATCCCTGCACATGCTTACAAGCTTGACGCGCAGCCGATACTTGGCAACCAGTGGATCAGCTCGCCGCTAACTGTGGCAAAGATGACGATGGCGCTAGAGTGCGAAAATGTGGATAATATCCTAGAAATAGGCTGTGGCAGCGGCTATCAAGCAGCGATATTAAGCAAGCTCGCACATAGAATTTTTAGCGTCGAGCGCATAGAAAAGCTAGCCATGGAGGCAAAAAAACGCTTCGAGACACTAAAGATCAAAAACGTACACGTAAGATATGATGATGGTAACAACGGCTGGCGAAGCTACGCGCCGTTTGATAGAATTTTACTCTCGGCTGCTGCTAATGAGATATCGCCAAATTTATTCGCTCAACTAAAAAATGGCGGCATCTTGGTCGCTCCGATGAAAAAAGATGGCAAGCAGTTTATCGCTAAATTTAGAAAAGATGAGAGCGGAAATTTAGAAAAAGAGTTTTTAGACGAGTGCCTTTTTGTGCCACTTCTTGAGGGCAGAGAGTAGAGGCCTTTACCTCTACAACTACCACCTAACTAGCCACTCACCGCTAGGGTGCTGCGTAAATACAATATCATCAAATTTTGTAGTTTCTTCGCCATCTGCTGTGATAAATGTAACGCTAAAGCTAAATGCGTTTTGGGCAATAAATTTCACATTTTCTATACTCAAGATATCGACGTTGTCGCTACAAGTGCCACTAGCCCTTTTTAAATGGCTATCATCTCTTCTTAGCGCAGGTGCCCTTGTGCCTGCTTCCATAAATTTATCATTTTTATTAGCCCTGTAGCTTGCCATATTTGCTAAAAATTCCTGCATCCTAGGCTTTGCGCTATCAAATTTCGCTTGATACTCCTTTGGCACCTTAATGCCCAAAATAGCGCCTGGCACCGTCTGACCAACTAAATTTCTACTTTTTGTTAGCGTTGGCTCGCTTTTTGGCTCACAAAAGGCAAAGCTACTAAAAACAGCACAGAGCACAATGACAAGAAGCGATTTTGTTTTCATTTTTCTCCTTTTTAGATAAGAGCCATTCTATCTCGTGCCGCTTAAAAGTTACTTGAGTTATAAATTTAAGATCAAATTTGAATTTTTTTGGAGTGGCAAAGCCTAAGCCTTGCCATAAATTTAGAATTTATAAGTGTAGCCTGTGTAAATTCCCACACTTGTATCTCTTAGCTGAGCGCCGCTATTTTTCTTATAAAATGTCTTATCAGCCTTTAAGCCAAACTCAAGCGCGTTGTGAGCGTCAAATGAGTACTGACCGCCTGCTTTTGCACCGACTAGCAAACCTTTAAAATTTTTCTTGCTAGTTTCGTTTTCAAAGCTTTGTCTAACACTTAAATAGCCAAGACCAGCGTAACCACCAAGCACAGCTTTAAAGTTTTCAGTGATGTTTGGTGTGTAATCAGCGCCTGCTAAAAGCTTATGTTTGCTCCATTTTGCGTCTGCTTCACCAGCATTTTTTCTAGCTTTAAAGTCGTAGTAGTAGCCACCATATACTCTATAGCTATCAAAATCATAACCGCCATAAAAGCCAAGTCCGTAGTGACCTTTGTTGAAGTTATTTTTTTCGCTTTTTGCGATATTTTTAGTTTTGATCTTTGAGTTGAACGAATAATCGCCCTCGCCACCGACAAATGCACCTTGCGCAAGTGCAGCTGAACTAACTAAAGCTAAAACCAAGCTTGATTTTACAAGTAAATTTTTCATACTTCTCCTTTAAAAATTTTCGTGATTTTACTATTACGCGTTTAATCTATATGAAATTTAAATTTAACAAAGCCCTATTTTTCGCTCTTTTCAGCCTTTAAAATTTAAATTTTTTATATTTACTATTAAATTTTAAAATTAGAAGAAATTTTCATCAAAGGAGAGAAAATGGCACTAGATAAAGAGCTAGTAAATTTCGGTGAAGAGCATGAGCTAAATGCGATCCTTTCAAAATTTGGCAAATCACAAAGCCAAAAAAACAGAGCAACACTAGGCGAGCTTGGTAAAAAATGCAAGGAAAAACTTGCTAAAAGAGTGCTAACTCAAGACGAATTTGGTGAGTTTGTAAAAGCGCACCTAAAAGAGCTTGAAGACAAAAAAGCCTAAATCTCTGGGGGCAACCCCAGAAAATTTACTTGCAATCCTCTCTTGTCAAATTTATCACAGTAAAGTTCTTGCCGTTCTCGTAGTTATATATCCACGAGGCTTTATCGATAAGAGGGTTTTTACTGCCACAAAAGTCCTCTTTTAGCATTTCAGTCTGCATCCTTTTAAACTCATCTATCTGCTCTTTGGTAAATTTACTAAATTTAATATCCTCGCTATCATTTATAACAAAGGTGGTTTTTAGGGTCTCATTTTCACATGTAGCCCCCGTTATTACGCTATTTTCATCGACTCTTGTGGGAGCTGGCTCATCGATCATGCTTACAACAGCTTTAATAAATGCATTATTGCAATCAACCGCAAACGTAGCCGTCAAGAGTATAAATAGAGACAATATTATTTTCTTCATTTTGTAGCCTTTTTGCAAAGTATATTAAATTTAATGGTAAAAATACTAGAGATAAATTTGCGCCCAAACTAGGACGCAAATTTCTTAAGGAGGGAATGTTTAAAATTAAAATTTATAAGTGTAGCCTACGTAAAGACCGATGTTGCTCTCTCTAACTCTGCTAACGTCATCTGCCTTATAGAAAGTGTAGTCAGTTTTTATGCCAGCTTCTAGGATGTTGTTTTGATCAAGTAGGTACTCAGCACCAAATTTAGCGCCTAAAACAAATCCTGTGTCATAGAATTTTTTATTCTCGTCATCTCTGCTTATCAAAAGTCTAGATACGCCAGTGTAGCCACCTGCAACAAGTTTAATATCTTCAGTGATACTTGGAGTGTAATCAACTCCAGCTAGCAAACTGTGTTTTTTCCATTTAACAGTAAATCTGTCATCATCGTCTTCTATTTGTTTTTTTGTTTGAAAGCTATAAAAATAAGCACCGTAAGCTCTAAAGCTGTCAAAATCATAACCAGCTTTTACGCCGCTGTTAAATTGACCTTTTCTAACGCTTGCGCTCTCGCCGTCTGTTGTTTTCTCTTTCCAATTTGACGCAAAAGAGTATCCGCCCTCGTAACCAATAAATGCTCCCTCTGCCATAGCAAATGAGCAAACCGCACATGCAATCATGCTAGCTTTCAAAAATGAACTTTTCATTTTCAATCCTTTAAAAATATAATATAAATGTAATTTTACGGATTTTTATTTAAAATATTATTAATTTATAATATTAAATAAGCATTGATAAATTTACTTTGTTGATAAAGTTCGTATTTTAGGGATTTATAAAAATAAATTTATGAAATTTTTAATTATTAAAAAGTAACACCTAGTCGTTAAATTTCAAACAACTAGGTAAAATGCTATAAAATTTCTCTTATCAAAAGCTGCGGCGTAACAAGACCGCGGAACGAATTTTTAGATACGCAAAAGATGATATCTATCATTTCGCCTACTCTAACGTGCCTTGTGAAGTTGAAAAATAGCGCCTCAAGTGTCTTGTTGTCTTTTTGCAAGATAAGTTTTAAGTGGTTTTGGTCCCTACCTATGAGCCTCTCGTTTTTCACGACAGCGTTTTCTATCTTAAAGACTGGGCGTGGATTTTTCTGTCCGTATGGCTCATAAAATTCCAAAATTTCAAGTAGTTCAAAGTCTATCTCGCTTGGCATTATGTCGCCAAGTAGCTCGTCTGAGCTTTTGCACTCTTGCATATTTAGGCATGAGCAGCTTTTATTTATCGCCTCTTTAAATTTTTCCAAATTTTCAGGCGCAAGAGTTAGCCCTGCTGCACCTTTGTGACCGCCGTAGCTTGTTAGCAGATCTTCGTGGCTTGCGATGAGCGATAAGATATCAAGCTTGCCAACGCTTCTAGCACTGCCTTTTGCGCGGCCTTTATCGATGCTAAAGACGATAGCTGGTTTTGCAAAGTGCTTCGCAAGGCGGCTAGCCACGATGCCTATCACGCCCTCATGCCACTGCTCCCCCCAAGTGATGATGACCTCATCGTTCTCTTTTACGTCCTTTAGCGAGCACTCAAAGAGTTGGCGCTCCTCCTCTTTTCTAGAGTTGTTAAACTCGATAATCGTATCAAGGTAGTTGTAAGCCTCTTCGATGCTCTTTGCACGCAAGAAGTTAAATGAATTCATCGCATCGTCCATGCGTCCGGCTGAATTTATAAGAGGCGCTATAAGAAAGCTGATATCATCACACTCAAATTTATCCTTGCCGTAAAACTCTTTTATGACGCAAAATGCTGAGCGCTTCGAGGTATTTAGCTTGCAAATACCCATGCGAACGAGCATCCTGTTCATATCTCTTAGCTCCATCATATCAGCGATTATCGCGATGGCTAAAAGCTCTAAAAACTTGCTCATATCGTAGTTTAGCTTGCAAACATCCTTTAGCGCTCCAACCAAATACCAAGCCACTTCAGCACCGCAAATTTCGATATTTGGAAAGTTGCAGTCCTCTTGTTTTGGATTGATTATGGCGTATGCTTCTGGCAAAATGGCTGGTGGCATGTGGTGATCTGTGATGATAAGATCGATGCCTTTTTCTTTGCATATGCTAGCTGCCTCATTTGCTGAGATGCCGTTATCAACGGTGATTATTAGACTTACATCGCTTGCAAGCTCGTCGATGATCTCAGGGTTTAAGCCGTATCCGTCTTTAAAGCGGTTTGGGATCTTTACTAAGTAGTTTTTTACGCCAAGATCATCAAAAAACTCGGCTAAAATCACACTTGAAACCACGCCATCAACGTCATAATCGCCAACAATAGCGATATGCTCGTTTCTCTCGATCGCCTCTTTGATGCGATTAGCGCCTTTGTAGATATCCTTTAGGGCGCTTGGCGTTGGAATTTCACTAAGTTTTTTGTGTATGTCGTTACAAAATCTACGTGCTAGTAAATTCCTAATATCCTCTTTAGTTAACATAGCTTTGGCAAGGACTTTTTGACGCCCTGCCAACTTTTACTAATGCTATTTGCTCACTTAAATTTACGCCCAAACTGCCAAAAATTTGGCAACAAAAATGCTTTTTTTTCATCGTAATCTTTCGTCTTTATTTTGAATGCTTTGATTATATCTTTTTGAAATTTAATTTCTTATAATTTTCAATGAAAGTAAGATTTTTAGGGCAAAAAACTTTTGTTAAATTGATACTCTTTATAAATTAGCCATTGTAAATTTGAAGTAAAAAATGAGAGAAATTTTAAGTAAAAATAAGGGGTCATAAGACCCCAAAAATTAAAATTTATATGTGTAGCCTAGGTAAGCGCCAATGTCTGTTGATTTAAGGTCGTCAAACTCTTCTGCATGATACCAAGACTTATCAGCTTTTATACCAAACTCAATAGCGTTGTGTCCATCAAAGCTATACTCAGCACCAAGTCTTGTACCAATTAGCCAGCCAGATTTTGTAAGATCATAAGTGGCTCTAACAGTATTTGAGTTAAAATTAGCCTTGTAGTTAATCACAGAAAGACCTGTATAAAGGCCAGCAACTAACTTAAAGTTGTTAGCTATTGTTGGAGTATAGTCACCGCCTACTACAAATTTATGAGTTGTCCACTTCATATTCACTGTACCATCAACGCCATTAAGTGTATCATTTTCACTATTTTTAGCTTCCGCATGATAGAAGTATCCACCATAAACTCTAGCTACATCAAAGTCGTAACCACCTTTTATACCTATATTTGGTCTATTGTCCTTTAGCCCATCACCCTCAGATGTTATTTTTGAGCTAAAATCATAGCCGCCCTCTAGTCCGACAAATCCACCTTGTGCTAAAGCAAATGAGCCAGCAAGTGAAAGTGCTAAAACACTTTTTAAAACGCAATTTTTCATTTTTTCTCCTTTATAAATGATTGCGTAAGCATTGTATGTTTAGCAAGATTAAAAAATACTTAAATTATTTAAAATTTATCAATAATACGTTTACTTTTATTTTTAATATAAATTTGAGAGAAATTTTAAGTAAAAATTTGGCAAGAAAGCTTGCCAAATTTATCATTTTACGTGATTAGCCAAACTTGCTTTGATAAAGCCTAGTATCACAGGGTTTGGTCTAGTTAAGCGGCTAGTAAATTCAGGGTGACACTGCACGCCTACAAACCACGGATGGTCTTTTAGCTCGATCGCCTCTACTAGTCCGTCGCTTTCGCCACTTACTATTAGACCAGCCTTTTCAAAGGTCTCTTTGTATTTTGGATTTGCCTCGTAGCGGTGGCGGTGTCGCTCTTTTACGCTCTTTGCGTTGCCATAAATTTCAGCCAAAAGTGTCTTTGGCTTGATGTCGCAGTTATAAGCACCTAGCCTCATAGTGCCGCCAAGTGGGCTTGTGTGCGTTCTTATTTGCTTTTTGCCGTGGGCGTCGATGAAGCTATCTATTAGATAGATGATAGGATTTTTGCACTCTTTGTTAAACTCCATAGAATTTGCATCCTCTAAGCCCAAAACATCCCTTGCAAACTCGATCATCGCTAGCTGCATACCAAGGCAAATTCCAAGATAAGGTATCTTATTTTCACGAGCAAATTTAATGGCTTGCATCTTGCCCAACACGCCTCTTTCGCCAAAGCCACCAGCTACTAAGATACCATCCACGTCTTTTAAAAGCTCATTTACATTACTCTCTTCTATCTTTTCGCTATCTATCCAGCGTAAATTTACCCTAGCATCTAAATTTGCTCCAGCGTGGATAATGCCCTCAGTTAGGCTCTTGTAGCTCTCTTTTAGATCGATATATTTACCTACAAAGGCGATTGTAGTTTCGTTTGTTGGAGCGATGATCCTTTTTACTAGGCTATCCCAGTTTGCCATGTCTGGTTTTAGCTCGCCAAAGCCTAAATTTTCAGCGATCGGCGTTAAGATATCTTGCTTTAAAAATGAGAGTGGAATTTGATAGATACTTGCGCTATCTAAGCTCTCTATGACGCAGTTTTTCTCCACACCACAGCTTGCTGCGATCTTATCTTTTAGCTCACGGTTTAGTGGCATTTCAGATCTGCAGATGATGATATCTGGGCTTATGCCGATGCGTCTTAGCTCTCCTACGCTGTGCTGGGTTGGCTTTGTCTTTAACTCGCCAGCTACTTTGATAAATGGCACAAGCGTTAGGTGGATATTTAGCGCTCTTTTTTTACCAACTTCTACTCTTAGCGCTCTTATCGCCTCTAAAAATGGTAGTCCCTCGATGTCGCCAACGGTTCCGCCGATCTCAACGATGAGCACATCTTTGCCTTCACCTGCTTTTTTGATACGATCAACGATCTCGCCAACGATGTGAGGGATCACTTGTATAGTCTTTCCAAGGTAGTCGCCACGGCGCTCTTTTTCGATAACCGAGCTATAAACTCTTCCTGTTGTGAAGTTGTTGTCCTGACTTAGGCTCTCATCTAAAAATCTCTCGTAGTGACCAAGGTCAAGATCAGTTTCAGCGCCATCGTCTGTGACGAAGACTTCGCCATGTTCTAGTGGGCTCATCGTGCCTGGATCTACGTTGATATATGGGTCAGCTTTTAAGACGCTCACCTTTAAGCCAGAATTTTTAAGTAATGTCGCGATAGACGCAGCTGCGATGCCTTTTCCAAGTGAGCTTAAAACACCACCTGTGATAAAAATATACTTCGTCTCTTTTGCCATCAAAATTTCCTTAACTTTAGTTATTTTTTAATCTGCCGATTATACCCCTTAAATATTTAGTAAGGCATTAATCTTGCAATTTTTAAAAATTATTCTTTAAGTTTTTTTGTTATAGACTTCGACATCATGATTAAAAACTGCTTAAAAAACATCGCCTCTTTATATATAGACGGCTTTAAAAATATGAAAATAGGCAAGAAACTATGGCTTCTCATAGCGATAAAGCTTATCATTATGTTTGGGATATTAAAGGTCTTCATCTTTGATGAAACTCTTAATACCAAATTTCAAACCGACGAAGAAAAAAGCGAATTTGTAATTCGTAATTTAATAAAGGAATAAAATGTCTGAGATGGATTTTGTTGATTGGTCTAGGGCCCAGTTTGCGCTGACTGCCATTTACCACTTTTTGTTTGTCCCGCTTACGTTGGGGCTAAGTTTTATCATCGCCATTATGGAGACGATATATGTCAAAACTGGTGACAAAGCCTGGCTTGAGATAACGAAATTTTGGCTAAAGCTCTTTGGTATAAATTTCGCTATCGGTGTGGCTACTGGCATCATCATGGAGTTTGAGTTTGGCACAAACTGGGCGAATTATAGCTGGTTTGTAGGCGATATATTTGGCGCTCCACTTGCGATCGAGGGCATACTCGCATTTTTCATGGAGAGTACATTTTTTGCCATTATGTTTTTTGGCTGGGAGAAGGTTAGTAAGAAATTTCACCTGCTTTCAACTTGGCTTGTTGCGATCGGTTCAAATTTAAGCGCACTTTGGATATTGATCGCAAATGGCTGGATGCAGTATCCAATAGGCATGAAATTTAACCCAGATACAGCTAGAATGGAGATGCAAAATTTCTTTGAAGTCGCACTAAATCCACTTGGTGTCACTAAATTTTTACACACAGTAACTAGCGGCTACACTATCTCAGCTCTTTTTGTGATAGGAATTTCAGCTTGGTTTTTGATCCAAAAACGCCACATCTTGCTTGCTAAAAAAAGCATCGTCGTTGCTAGTGCATTTGGTCTTATCACTTCGGCATTTTTGCTACTTAGTGGCGATGAGAGCGCATATCTTGCAGCTCAAAAGCAGCCTATGAAACTTGCAGCCATGGAGGGACTTTACAAAGGCGAGAAAAACGCTGGCCTAGTTGCAGCTGGCATTTTAAACCCAGCTAAAAAGCTTGGCGATGACACTGAGCCATTTTTACTTGAGATAAAGGTGCCTTACGCACTAGGTATCATGGCAAACAGAGAGCTTGACTCATTTACACCAGGCATAAACGACCTACTTTATGGCAACAGCGAGCACAATCTAATAAGCGTAGAAGAGAAGATGGCAAAGGGCAAAGTAGCTATCGAAGCTCTTAAAAACTACAAAGAGGCTAAAAAAGCAAATGACGAGAGCTTGATGAAAAGCTCACTTTCAAATTTAGAAAGCAACCTAAATTTCTTAGGATATGGCTATCTTAAGGACGCAAAAGATGCTGTGCCACCAGTTGCACTTACATTTTATAGCTTCCACATCATGGTTGCACTTGGCACATATTTCATAGCTCTTTTTGCTATCACTCTTTATCTAAATCTCTCAAGAAAATATAAATTTGAAAACATAAGAGCCTTTTTGTGGATATGCCTCTTTACCATACCGCTTGGCTACATCGCAGCTGAGGCTGGCTGGATAGTAGCAGAGGTCGGCCGTCAGCCATGGGCGATACAAGATCTCATGACCGTTGGCGTAGGAGCTACAAATTTATCTGACTCAAATGTCAAAATTTCATTTATATTATTTGCTGTTTTATTTACGATCTTGCTGATAGCCGAGATCAAGATCATGCTTAAGCAAATAAAGATAGGATTTAACGATCATGCATAGTTTAAGCTTAGAAAATTTACAAATTTATTGGTGGTTTATAGTTAGCCTTCTTGGCGGACTTTTAGTATTTATGATGTTTGTTCAAGGCGGCCAGTCGCTCATCTTTAGCCTTGGCAAGGACGAGCTTAAAAAAGATATGCTCATAAATTCTATCGGTAGAAAATGGGAGCTTACATTTACGACGCTTGTTATGTTTGGCGGCGCATGCTTTGCGGCGTTCCCGCTATTTTACGCTACTAGCTTTGGCGGCGCTTACTGGGTTTGGCTGGCTATTTTGTTTTGCTTTATCATCCAAGCTGTAAGCTACGAATACCGCAAAAAGCCTGATAACTTCTTAGGCGCTAGGACTTATGAAATTTTCCTTTTCATAAATGGCTCGCTTGGTGTTATCCTTATTGGTATGGCGGTTAGTACATTCTTTAGCGGTAGTGACTTTGTGCTAAATGAGCACAACTTTGTCGAGTGGAAAACTCCATTTCGTGGCCTTGAAGCATTGGCAAATCCTTACTTGTACTTGCTTGGCATAGCGATGTTTTTCCTATCTCGCATAGGCGGCTGCTTATATCTTATGAACAACATCGCTGATGGCGAATTTATACAAAACGCTAGAAAACAGCTAATTATCAACACAGTGCTATTCTTGCCATTTTTCTTAGGATTTCTTGCGTGGATACTTACAAAAGATGGCTTTGCATACGACGCAAACGGCGTAGTTAGCCTTGTTGCTTACAAATACGCTATAAATTTGATCGAGATGCCTGTCGCTGGTGTGTTGCTACTTATTGGCGTGCTTTTGGTGCTTGTTGGAATTTTCCAAGGAGCATTTACAAAAAGTATCCGCGGAATTTTTGCTTATGGCGTTGGCGTAACGCTTGCTGTAACCGCGCTATTTTTGATAACAGGACTAAATGGCACTGCATTTTATCCGTCATTTAGCGACCTTTCTAGCTCGCTAACTATCAAAAATGCAAGCTCTAGCCACTACACACTTGGCGTTATGGCCTATGTTAGCTTGCTAGTGCCTTTCGTGCTTGCCTATATCTTCATCGTCTGGAGAGCGATAGATAGCAAGAAGATCACGCAAGATGAGATCAAAAACGATCATCACGCATACTAAGGATAAAAGATGTTAGAAGCAGGAATTTTTTTGATACTTTGGCCAGTAACGCTATTTATTAGCTACAAATTTGTTCTTTTTTCTCTTAAGAAATTTGACGCAAATAACTAAAATTTAGGGGCATTTGCTCCTAAATTCTTCTTTTATTTTTACCTCTTAAAACGACTTCTTTATAAATTTACTTAAGCCTCTTTTTATATAAGCGTTAGTTTTGTGTGAAATTTGTGGAGTAAGATATCATTAAATTTCACAAAGGAGCGAAAATGAGCAAGAATTTCTTAGGTTCAGTTGCCCTTGCGGCTGTTTTGGTGAGTGGTTTTGGCTTTAGTGCTCCACTAAACGCTGGAGTCTTGGCTCATCAAGTAAAGGTTCAAGGAGAGCTTGGCTCAGTCTTTATAAACCCATACGATGTATCGCCGCTAACTGCTATCATCGATAGAGCTGGCAAGGACATCAAAGATATCCACGTCAAAGTAAAGGGCAAGCCAGATGGCGGCATAGATATCGACTACAACGTCTCAGAGCATGCCTTGCTCACGCATGATGGCGTGCCTATTTGGGGACTTTATCCTGACTATCTAAACGAGGTCGTCGTCAGCTACACATTTAACGGAGCTAAAAAGGTTGAGACATATAAAATTTACGCCCAACCTATCGTCACATATAGCCGTGATTTTAGGTTCTCACACATGCAAAAAACTCGCGTCAAAAAGGTCGATCCTGCCTTTAAAAACAGGCTCTATCTCATAAACAACACAATAACAAGCGTCTATAAACCGCTTGATTGGAAAAATGGCGGCGCTGCTAGTTGGAACGACTTTACCGAAAACTACATCGTAGATACCAAGGGTGAGGTCAGATGGTATCTTGACTATCAGAAATTCTACGACCGCAGCGAGAGAAGAGTGATGGATGGGGGCATGATGATGGGCTTTCATCAGCTAAAAAACGGCGATATCAGCTTTGGTATGGCTCAAAGATATCTTAGATATGACCTCATGGGAAAAGAAATTTATAATCGCCCGCTACCTAGAGGCTACATCGATCTAAGCCACGAGGTGATGCCACTAAAAGATGATCACGCACTTCTTAGAGTAGCAAAATACAACTATCATCACAAAAATGGCAAAATTTCTCACACCATAAGAGACCACATCATCGAGGTCGATAACACCGGCAAGGTGGTCGAAGAGTGGGATCTAAATGAAATTTTTGGCAACAACGTTTATCGTAGCAACCTCATAAAAGCGCTTGATGCTAGGGCTGTTTGCCTAAATATCGACATGGACGCAAAAGAGATCAAGATAAGCGACGATCAGCCATTTGGCGATGTCACCTCCACTGGCACAGGCAGAAACTGGGCGCATGTAAATTCTATCTCATACGATGAGAGCGATGATAGCATCATCCTTTCGCTTCGTCACCAAGGCATCGTAAAGATAGGACGAGATAAAAAAGTAAAATGGATATTAGCCTCGCCTGAGGGCTGGAGTGAAGAATTTAAAGCCAAAGTGCTAACTCCAGTAGATAGTAAAGGCAACAAGATAAAATGCGAAAACTCAAAATGCGAGGGCGAATTTGACTGGTCATGGACACAGCACACCGCATGGCTAACGCCAAGATACGAAAACAAGGGCGACATAAAGCATATAAGCGTCTTTGACAATGGCGATGCTAGAGGCATGGAGCAGCCAGCCTTTAAAGAGGAGAAATACTCCCGTGCGGTTGAGTACAAGATAGATGAGAAAAAGGGCACGGTTGAGCAGACTTGGCAATTTGGTAAGGAGCGTGGATTTGACTTTTATAGCGCGGTTACTAGCAATGTCGAGTGGCAAAAGGATAAAAGCACCTACTTTATCTCAAGCTCAAACGTAAATTTACTTCGCCCTGACAAGACTATCAAAATGGTCTTAGTCGAGATCGACCCAAAGACAAATGATATAAAATTTGAGATGGATGTGGATTCTGCTTCAAGAGATGATGTCGCTTATAGAGCGATGGTTATCGATCCAGAAGTGTTTAGTTATTAAATTTTGGTGTGAGACCCCCTCTCACACCGAAGTGTATTAGTTATTATTTTGAAATTTATAAATTTCTTCTTTGACGCTAGTTAGGTCAAAATTTATCGCTCGCTCTAGCTCTAGCAAGCTTACATCTTTGTCTATCTCAAGAGCCATCGCTATCTCATTTAGCTCTTTTGCTTCCTCGTTTGCGAGGATCGCACTCTTAAAACTAGCCTCATCTATCTGGCCAAATTTTAAAAAGATCGATTTAAATTTATCTTTTAAAATTTCTCTACTTAGCTTTTTATCTTCTAAAGCCTTCTTCGTGCCGCCATTTCTGTTACAGGTTCTAAATATAAAATCTATTGTTTCATTTACTTCATCGAGTAAATTTTTTGTCTTCTCGCTTTGCATACAAACTCCCTTCACCGCAAACAAATTCAAAGCAAGGCAGACTCCCTGCCTTGCTTATATTTTTAGACTAGATAACGTGGATCTCGTCTTTGATTTGAATAGTTACGGTGTTGTTTGTATATGTTGTGTAACCATCTTCTGAAGCACCTTGATGCCATCCATTGCCTTTTAGATCAACTGTATCACCTTTATCGCCTGTGATTTTTAGCGTATGTTTATCATCAGTCACATCTAGGACATCTTTGATACTAACTTCTAGGGTAGTATTTTTAGCACCAGATATATCAAGCTCTTCAAAATTCTTAGCAAATTTTGAGATATCACTTAGGTTTACAGACTTGTCAGGATTTTCTAATACTAACTTATCATAACCAGTTCCACCATCTACTTTGCTATTATCTAGGTCTACTTTACCAATAGATAAAGTATCGTCTCCTGCGCCTAGATCGACTTTAGAGCTATGGATATAGCCACCTACTTTTATCACATCATTACCCTTGCCTGTTTCAATAGATGAGCTATCGATATTTGTACCGACAGTTAGTTTATTGTCGCCATCACCTAGTTTAATAGTTGAATAATTTGTTATCCAGCTATCACCAGCATGTTGCCACTTACCTACAACCACTTCATCATTGCCACTTCCTGCAAGAACAGTTGCTTTATCGATATTTGTACCAACAGTTAGAGTATTGTTGCCATCGCCTAGATTTACAACAGCGTTATCGTTTATCCAGCCTTTAACAACGGCTGTATCATCGCCTTTTCCTAGCTCAATAGTTGAACCATCAATATTTGCGCCAACATTTAGAGTATTGTTACCATCGCCTAGATTTATCTTAGATCCATCAGTTATGTAGCCAAAACCACTACCTTTTAATCCAGTAGTTAATATATCATCTCCGCTACCAGTTTTGATCTCAGAATTACCTATATTTGTGCGAACTCTGATCTCGTTATCGCCTTCACCCAAATTGATATTAGATCCTGCGATTATATAACCATCTGGTTTGCCTTTCTCGCCAACAACTAATAAGTCATTACCATTTCCAGCTAAGACAGTAGCAGCATGTATGTTTGTACCAACATCTAGCTCGTTATCATAGTAGCGTACTCCGCTCACTTCTATGTGGCTAGCTGCCTTGCTATCACTAGCTTTATTACCAGCTGCATCGACTATCTCTACACTTAATTTCTCGCCAGGTTTGATAGCTTTGTCGATAAACATATCAAATTTACCATCAGCATCAGTTTTGCCATCACCAATTTTCAAGCCGTTTTTATCTTTAATTATAAATGCGGCATTAATCTCGTCTGACGTGCCAGCGATACGAGTTCTAACTATATTGGCTCCACCTTCACCTAGGTCGATTTTAGTACCTCTTGATAATAAACCACCTAAATAGTCTCCAATAACTATCTTGTCGTTTCCTCTACCAGCATTAATAACTACACCATCCGTAACTACACCACCGATTTCTAAAGTATCATT
This sequence comes from Campylobacter concisus, assembly GCF_003048375.1. Taxonomy (NCBI): domain Bacteria; kingdom Pseudomonadati; phylum Campylobacterota; class Epsilonproteobacteria; order Campylobacterales; family Campylobacteraceae; genus Campylobacter; species Campylobacter concisus. Next base: position 1,876,844 of record NZ_CP021642.1, read on the forward strand.
ACCATCGCATAGATTGATATTAGCACGATTATTTACCGAACCTTTTACTTTTACGTAGTCATCGCCAGTTGTAGTCGGAATATGATTACCTCTGCTAATTGTATTGAAATTAATAGTTGGCGTACTTATATGTGCACCAGGAGTTGTTCCTTCAGCTATTGGAGTAACCTCTGTCAACTCTATCCTTATAGTAGTATCAACATCTATAGTTGCTACATTTGAAACACTTTGAGCACCAGAAGTCCTACTTGTAGCTATCGCAGTTAGTTTATGCTCGCCGTCAGTAAATGGAGTTTTTGGTGTAAATTCCCAAGAACCATCGCCGTTATATTTGATCACTCCATCGATAACACTATTACCATCTTTGATTGTAATAGTTGTACCAGGTTTTGCTGTGCCTTTGATAGTCGGTGTACTATCGTTTGTTAGTCCATTATTTACACCAAGGATATTTCCTACTTTACCGTTATAGCCAGCCACATCGTCACAAACAGCTGTGATCTTGACAACGCCAGGGGTTGTGTCTACATCTGAAGATGTTTGGTCAGACATACTTCTGTTTCCAGCTAGGTCAGTTGCTTGTACGACCATATTATGCTTACCATCAGCCATTGGCTCTTTTGGCTGTATTGTCCATTTGCCATCTTCGCCAGCTTTAGTTGTGCCTATTACTTTGCCATTATCGAAAAGCTCAATAAATGCACCTTTTTCAGCACTACCTTTAAATACTGGTCTATTATCATTTGTTAGGCCGCCTTTAACATCACCTTTATATACACCACCTTCTACGTTATCGGTAATGCTATCTATAGTTGGCTTAGGTGTTACAGTATCGACATCTATATTGGCTGCATTGCTAGGTGCACTTTCTACATCTAGAGCATTTTTAGCTACCGCAGTAATGCTATGTTTGCCATCAGGTAGTGCTGCGCTTACGCTCGGTGTAAACTCCCAGTTGCCATTAGTGTTAGCTTTTGTAGTTCCGATAAAGTTGCCGTTGTCGTAAATGTCAACTTTTATACCAGCCTCAGCTGTACCTTTGATAGTTGGGGTATTGTCGTTTGTTAGACCACCTTCTACTTTAAGCACATCGCCTACTCTATTATCATCATAATAGCCCTTAACATCATCAATAACCTCTTTGATAACTGGCGCTTTAGGAGCAGCCTTGTCAAATCTAACTGAGTCTGCGTCCTCTGCACTGATATTACCAGCTTGATCCACTATCCTATAAGATGGAGTTTGGAAGCCAGTTTTACCTTTTACTAAATCAGCACTAAAATCATCTCTTATTATTGTGCCTGCTTTTATGTCAGCAGCACTTAAGGTTAATACAGTTACCCACTCTCTATGGCTATTAGCCACTTCGATTCTATCGCCTACTTTTGCATCTTCTGGTAGTTTGATAACCCATTTTAGTTTGCCATCAGTTATAGAAGAAGCTTCAGTGGCTGTCAAGATGCTGTTGTCGTCTGCATCAGCTGTGATCATTACTTTTGGAGCTCCTGCGGTAGTATCAACATCGATGCTTACTAGAGCAGAAGGTTGGCTATTGTTTCCTGCTTTATCAGTTGCTTGCGCTTCAAAGTTATGGTGTCCATCACTTAGTTTAGGTGTTGTAAATTCCCAGTTGCCATCTTTATCAGCTACCGCAGTCCAGTTGCTGATAACTTTACCATTCTCAAATTTATAACTACCTATACCATCGATCTTAATCTCAACAGTCGCAAATGGCTCAGCTGTGCCTTTTAGAGTTGGAGTGTTGTCGTTTGTTAAGCTACCCTTAACATCACCATTTACTACGCCACCAGCCACATTATCTACAATCTCAGTAATAACTGGTGTTTCGCTATGGAGATCAACTGTTATAGTCGCTACATTTGATGGCTTGCTATCATTACCAGCCTTGTCTGTTGCAATTGCAGTTACGTTATATACGCCTTCAGCCAATGGTGCTGGAGTGTAGCTCCAATCGCCATTTGCATCAACTTGAATGTTTTTGCCAATGATATCATTACCATTTCTTAGAGTTATAGTTGTATTTGGCTCAGCTGTACCTTTAAATGTAGGTGTACTGTCATTTGTTAGACCGTTGTCGATGCCAAGAACGTTTTTGCCATCTTGGATTCCGCCATACTGATTATCAGTTACTTGAGTAATAACTGGAGCATCTGACGCTGTTGTATCAACATTTATGCTACCAGATACTTCTTTGCTAGCATTACCTGCTTGATCAACGATCTTAGCTGTTACGCTTGAAGTTTGTCCATCAACTACTGGTACTTTTATTTCTACATGACCAGCTGTCTTATCAGCATTTGTTATAGTATGAGACTCTTCTTTACCACCATTTACAGTGTATTTGATCACATCATTTACTACTGCATCTGCTGGGATAGAAATTTTAGCTGTTGTGTTAGCGTTATCACTATCGCTACCGTTTTCAGCTTTGTTTAGCTTGCCATCTTTTGGATTAGTATCTTCAACAAATGTGATTGTTGGCTCTGATGGAGCTGTATGATCGTTTGGATGTTCTATATTGCCAGCTGTTCCTTCGCCATTACCTTTGTTGCCAGCTTTATCAGTTACTTCAACATTTACTTTATCGCCTGGGTTAAACGGTTTAGTTTCAATTGTAAAGTCACCATTGCCATCAGTTGTACCAGTACCAATTGTTTTACCATCTTTATCAGTAACTACTACTGGAGCATTTGGCTCATCTGAATGACCTTTTACAATTCCTTTTTCTGGGTTGCCATCTGCTGGGTTGTTTGTATCTACTGGAGTTACTGTTTTAACATCTACTTTTGGAGCTGTAGTATCAACATCTATGCTACCAGATACTTCTTTGCTAGCATTACCTGCTTGATCAACGATCTTAGCTGTTACGCTTGAAGTTTGTCCATCAACTACTGGTACTTTTATTTCTACATGACCAGCTGTCTTATCAGCATTTGTTATAGTATGAGACTCTTCTTTACCACCATTTACAGTGTATTTGATCACATCATTTACTACTGCATCTGCTGGGATAGAAATTTTAGCTGTTGTGTTAGCGTTATCACTATCGCTACCGTTTTCAGCTTTGTTTAGCTTGCCATCTTTTGGATTAGTATCTTCAACAAATGTGATTGTTGGCTCTGATGGAGCTGTATGATCGTTTGGATGTTCTATATTGCCAGCTGTTCCTTCGCCATTACCTTTGTTGCCAGCTTTATCAGTTACTTCAACATTTACTTTATCGCCTGGGTTAAACGGTTTAGTTTCAATTGTAAAGTCACCATTGCCATCAGTTGTACCAGTACCAATTGTTTTACCATCTTTATCAGTAACTACTACTGGAGCATTTGGCTCATCTGAATGACCTTTTACAATTCCTTTTTCTGGGTTGCCATCTGCTGGGTTGTTTGTATCTACTGGAGTTACTGTTTTAACATCTACTTTTGGAGCTGTAGTATCAACATCTATGCTACCAGATACTTCTTTGCTAGCATTACCTGCTTGATCAACGATCTTAGCTGTTACGCTTGAAGTTTGTCCATCAACTACTGGTACTTTTATTTCTACATGACCAGCTGTCTTATCAGCATTTGTTATAGTATGAGACTCTTCTTTACCACCATTTACAGTGTATTTGATCACATCATTTACTACTGCATCTGCTGGGATAGAAATTTTAGCTGTTGTGTTAGCGTTATCACTATCGCTACCGTTTTCAGCTTTGTTTAGCTTGCCATCTTTTGGATTAGTATCTTCAACAAATGTGATTGTTGGCTCTGATGGAGCTGTATGATCGTTTGGATGTTCTATATTGCCAGCTTCAACTCTATCTGTACCTACGTTACCAGCTTTATCTATTGCTTGAACAAATACTGGAGTACCTGGCTGAACAGCTTTATCTAGTTGAATTAAGAAGTCACCTGCACTGTTAGCGTGACCTTTTCCTATAATGTTGTTGTTTTCATCTCTAAATAATATCTCAGCATTTGGCTCATCTGTATGACCTGTTCCCATAGTTAGCTCTGCTGTATCATCAGCTTTGCTATTAGTATCGATTGGAGTGATTTTAACATTGTCAAGTTTTGGAGCGATTGAGTCTAGATCGATTGTAGCTTCATTGCTTGGTGCGCTCTTACCAAATTTATTCTCAGCAGTTGCTGTAAATTTATGCTCGCCATCTTTTGTAAGAGCTGTGGTTGTAACTTCCCATGAACCATCAGATTTAGCTGTTGTCTCACCTACCTTGTTGCCATTGTCGTAAATTTCTACTTTTGATCCAGCTTTTGCAGTGCCTTTGATAGTTGGAGTTTTATCATTTGTTAGATGACCTTTTACATCAAGAACATTGCCTACTTTAGTATCTTCTTCATAACCCTTAACGTTATCAATTACTTCATTGATAACTGGAGCTTCTGGAGCTTTAGTATTCTCACTATCTTCACCTATTACACCTTTGCCTTTGCCTGGGTTGTTAGGGTTATTTGGATTGATGATCTCTGCTGTTATGGTGTTGTCTTTACCTGGATTTAGATCAACTGGAACTTTGATATTGCCATTGTCGATATCACCTTGTCCAATTGTTTTTTCAGTTTGTTTGCCGTTTTCATCAGTAACAACTAGTTTATCACCTGGTTTTACACTGCCATCTTTTGGTATAGAAATTTCAGCTGTTGTTTTACCAGCGTCATTGTCACCAGCTTTATTTTCTTTATCAGAAATTTTGCCATCTTTTGGATCATTATCTTCTGGGAATGTGATAGATGGGTTACTTGGTTTTCTGATGGTTTCTGGATCAGTTAAATCTACATCTAAACTTTCTTTTGCTTCCTTGCCTACATTACCTGCTTGATCAACGATCTTAGCTGTTACGCTTGAGGTTTGACCATCAGTTACTGGTACTTTTATTTCTACATGACCAGCTGCTTTATCAGCATCAGTTATAGGATGAGACTGCTCTGTGCCACCATTTACAGTATATTTGATAACATCGCCTACTACTGCATCTGTTGGGACAGAAATTTTAGCTGTTGTGTTAGCGTTATCACCATCTTTACTATTCTCATCTTTATTTAGTTTGCCATCTTTTGGTTTGAGATCTTCAACAAATGTAATAGTTGGCTCTGATGGAGCTGTATGATCGTTTGGATGGATCATCTCACCAGCTGTAACTTCTGTTACGCTAGTATTACCTGCTTTATCAGTTGCTTCAACTGTTATCTTATCTCCTGGTTTTACACCCTCAACATCAGTGATTAAGAAACCACCAGTGTTATTAGCTTTACCGCTACCTATTACCTTACCACTAGCATCTTTAAATACTAGATCAGCTTTTGGTGTATCTGTATGTCCTGTTACATTAGTTAACTCTGCCGTACTATCAGCTGGATTGCTTGTATCAACTGGAGTTATTGTAATCCTATCAATGACTGGAGCTATTGTATCAAGCTCAATTGTAGCCTCATTACTTGAACCACTCTCACCAAATTCGTTCTTAGCTATAGCTTTAAATTTATGCTCGCCTTGTTTAGTAAGAACTGGTGTTGTAAATTCCCAGTTAGCATTTGCATTCTCTATCCTACCGATCTCAACGTCATTGTCATAGATTATAACTGTTGATCCAGCTTTTACTGTTCCTTTGATAGTTGGTGTATTATCATTTGTTAAGCCACCTTTAACGTCTTCGTTAAATTTACCACCCTTGACATCATCGATAACATCGGTGATAACTGGAGCTTCTGGAGCTTTAGTATTCTCACTATCTTCACCTATTACACCTTTGCCTTTGCCTGGGTTATTAGGGTTATTTGGATTGATGATCTCTGCTATTATGGTGTTGTCTTTACCTGGGTTTAGATCAACTGGAACTTTGATGTTACCATTGTCTATATCACCTTGCTCAATTGTTTTTTCTGTTTGTTTACCGTTTTCATCAGTAACAACTAGTTTATCGCCTGGTTTTACACTGCCATCTTTTGGTATAGAAATTTCAGCTGTTGTTTTACCAGCGTCATTGTCACCAGCTTTATTTTCTTTATCAGAAATTTTGCCATCTTTTGGATCATTATCTTCTGGGAATGTGATAGATGGGTCGCTTGGTTGGCGAGTTAGTTCTTTGTCATATACCAAGTTTGCAAAATTACCCTCGCTTTCATTGCCAACTATATCTACTATCCTATAAGTTGGACTTTGTGCTCCATTGCCTTTTGGTAGATCCATAACAAAGCCGTCTCTCTCAACAGAACCTTTAACGATATCCTCTTTGGTTATAAATGTAGCATTTTTCCACTTACCATCTTGTCCGTATACTTGTAGTATATCACCAGCTTTTACGCTAACGCCGTCAGTTGGGATCTCAACAATCCAGTGAAGTTTGCCATCTGTTAAGGCTTTTGCCTCTTCTACGCTTAGGACCTCATTGCTATTTAAATCTTCTTTAAATTTAACTTTTGGTGTACCAACAGTTGTATCGACTTCTAGTGCAGAAGTTGCTTCACTAGAGTTGCCAGCCGCATCTGTAACCACAGCTTTTATGATGTGAACACGGCCAACAAGATCTGCTAGTGGCTCTTTATAGTCGATTGGCTTAAATTCCCAGTTGCCATCTTTATCAGCTTTAACTCTACCTATCTCTTTATCAGTATCATAGATAACCACTTCTTGATTTGCATCAGCTGTGCCTTTGATAGTTGGCTTGTTATCATTTGTCGAAGTGCCTGCAACGTTGTCTTTATATGTACCGCCTGGTACGTTGTCAATAATTCCTGTGATCTGAACGTTAGGAGCTGTAAAGTCTGAGCTTATGCTCTCTTTTACCACTTCACTAGCATTACCTGCTTGATCAACGATCTTAGCTGTTACAGTTGAAGCTTGTCCATCGATCACTGGTACTTTTACCTCGATATAGCCAGCTACTCTGTCATTGTAAGTTATAGTATGTGTTTTTTCCTCACCATTTACAGTATAGTGGATCACATCATTTTCTTCAGCATCGCCTGGAACAGAAATTTGAGCTGTTGTGCTAGCATTGTCACCATCTTTGCCATTCTCTGCTTTATTTAGCATGCCATCTTTTTTATTGATATCTTCAACAAATGTGATTGTTGGCTCAGACGGAGCTACTAGGTCGACATTGACTATCACTGTTTCTGAGAAGTCTGAGATGTTTCCAGCTTTATCTTGTGCTCTTGTAGTGTATTGATACTCACCATCTCCTAGTTCAGGTAGTTCAAATTTCCAACCACCATGTTTATCAGCTGTAGTAGTTCCTATAGCTCTCTTATCGCCACTTAGTTCACTAATCTCATATATAGTTACTACCGAGTTAGGCTCAGCATATCCCTCAAGAGTTGGTGTGCTGTCGTTTGTTAAAGCAACTTTCGTTTTAACGTCTAAAACGTTGCCAGTGTGGCTATCTACATCGTCATTTACAGCATCTATCACAGGAGCATTTGCAGATGTATCTACATCAAGTGTAATCATATCTTCAACTTTAGTACCCTCTTTATGTGTAAATGATTTATTACCTGCGCTATCAGTAGCATGTGCTTCGAAGTAGTGTAGGCCATCACCCATAGCTTCAGTTGGAGTAAAGCTCCATTTGCCATTAGCGTCAGCTACTGTTTTACCAACTAGAGTTTTTTCTGTAGTTGTTAAGAAGCTCTCATAAATTTCTACTGTTGCACCAGGAGCTGCACTACCTTTGAATGTTGGTAGGTTATCGTTTGTTAGACCATTTTTAACATCACCATTTACTACACCACCAGCTACGTCATCATAAATTTCGTCGATTGTTACTTGAACAGTAGAAGAAGCCTCAGTGATATCTTTTGAAATTTCTTCGCTTGGCTTGCTTGGATTGTTTGGATTAACGATCTCGGCTGTTATAGTTGTCTTATCTCCTGTTTTAATATCAACTGAAATTTCAACTTTACCATTTTCGATATCTTTTTCTGTGATAACGTGCTCTTTTGGCTTGTCGCTGTTGTCTTTAACGATAAGCTTATCGCCTGGTTTTACGCTACCATCTTTTGGTATAGAAATTTCAGCTGTTGTTTTACCAACCTCTTTATCACCGTCTTGATTCTCCTTGTTAGATATTTTGCCATCTTTATTAGTATCTTCTTTGAAGTTAATATCTAGTGGTGAGCCTGGTGTTCTTGAAAATTCGCCATCAAGTGTAAGCGTAGCTTTTGACGAGTCGCTAATATTGCCAGCATCATCAGCAAATCTATACTCTGGAGTCTCATATTTACCATTTCTTAGTTTTTCTATATCGACGTTAAATGTAGCTTCAAATCTACCATCTTTGATCATCTCATCAGTGATAGTAACAAATTTAACCCAATTGCCTTTGCTGTCGATTGACTGGATCACATCACCAGCTTTTATGCTACCGTCTGTTGGGATATCTATTACCCAGTGAGCTTTGCCGTCTTTTATAGCAGCCACTTCAGCAACACTTAGAACGCCGTTATTATCTGTATCTTCTAAAAATCTAACTTTTGGATTGCCGATAGTTAGATCAACATCTATGCTACCAGATACTTCCTTGCCTACATTACCTGCTTGATCAACGATCTTAGCTGTTACGCTTGAGGTTTGACCATCAGTTACTGGTACTTTTATTTCTACATGACCAGCTGCTTTATCAGCATCAGTTATAGGATGAGACTGCTCTGTGCCACCATTTACAGTATATTTGATAACATCGCCTACTACTGCATCTGTTGGGACAGAAATTTTAGCTGTTGTGTTAGCGTTATCACCATCTTTACTATTCTCATCTTTATTTAGTTTGCCATCTTTTGGTTTGATATCTTCATCAAATGTAATAGTTGGCTCTGATGGAGCTGTAGTATCTGTGTATATTGTATTACCAGCTGTTCCTTCACCTTTACCAGTGTTGCCTGCGTTATCAGTTACTTCAACAGTTACTTTATCATCTGGTTTTACTGGTTTAGTAGTATCAATAACAAATTTACCATCATTGTCTGTCTTGCCTTCACCAATTACATTGCCATCTTTGTCTTTTACTACTACTGGAGCATTTGGTTCATCTGATTCACCAGTTACAGTTGCTTTGTTTGGGTTGCCATCAGCTGGGCTGTTTGTATCTACTGGAGTGACTTTAACATTTTCAACAGTTGGAGCTTTTGTATCTACATCTAAACTTTCTTTTGCTTCCTTGCCTACATTACCTGCTTGATCAACGATCTTAGCTGTTACGCTTGAGGTTTGACCATCAGTTACTGGTACTTTTATTTCTACATGACCAGCTGCTTTATCAGCATCAGTTATAGGATGAGACTGCTCTGTGCCACCATTTACAGTATATTTGATAACATCGCCTACTACTGCATCTGTTGGGACAGAAATTTTAGCTGTTGTGTTAGCGTTATCACCATCTTTACTATTCTCATCTTTATTTAGTTTGCCATCTTTTGGTTTGAGATCTTCAACAAATGTAATAGTTGGCTCTGATGGAGCTGTAGTATCTGTGTATATTGTATTACCAGCTGTTCCTTCACCTTTACCAGTGTTGCCTGCGTTATCAGTTACTTCAACAGTTACTTTATCATCTGGTTTTACTGGTTTAGTAGTATCAATAACAAATTTACCATCATTGTCTGTCTTGCCTTCACCAATTACATTGCCATCTTTGTCTTTTACTACTACTGGAGCATTTGGTTCATCTGATTCACCAGTTACAGTTGCTTTGTTTGGGTTGCCATCAGCTGGGCTGTTTGTATCTACTGGAGTGACTTTAACATTTTCAACAGTTGGAGCTTTTGTATCTACATCTAAACTTTCTTTTGCTTCCTTGCCTACATTACCTGCTTGATCAACGATCTTAGCTGTTACGCTTGAGGTTTGACCATCAGTTACTGGTACTTTTATTTCTACATGACCAGCTGCTTTATCAGCATCAGTTATAGGATGAGACTGCTCTGTGCCACCATTTACAGTATATTTGATAACATCGCCTACTACTGCATCTGTTGGGACAGAAATTTTAGCTGTTGTGTTAGCGTTATCACCATCTTTACTATTCTCATCTTTATTTAGTTTGCCATCTTTTGGTTTGAGATCTTCAACAAATGTAATAGTTGGCTCTGATGGAGCTGTAGTATCTGTGTATATTGTATTACCAGCTGTTCCTTCACCTTTACCAGTGTTGCCTGCGTTATCAGTTACTTCAACAGTTACTTTATCATCTGGTTTTACTGGTTTAGTAGTATCAATAACAAATTTACCATCATTGTCTGTCTTGCCTTCACCAATTACATTGCCATCTTTGTCTTTTACTACTACTGGAGCATTTGGTTCATCTGATTCACCAGTTACAGTTGCTTTGTTTGGGTTGCCATCAGCTGGGCTGTTTGTATCTACTGGAGTGACTTTAACATTTTCAACAGTTGGAGCTTTTGTATCTACATCTAAACTTTCTTTTGCTTCCTTGCCTACATTACCTGCTTGATCAACGATCTTAGCTGTTACGCTTGAGGTTTGACCATCAGTTACTGGTACTTTTATTTCTACATGACCAGCTGCTTTATCAGCATCAGTTATAGGATGAGACTGCTCTGTGCCACCATTTACAGTATATTTGATAACATCGCCTACTACTGCATCTGTTGGGACAGAAATTTTAGCTGTTGTGTTAGCGTTATCACCATCTTTACTATTCTCATCTTTATTTAGTTTGCCATCTTTTGGTTTGAGATCTTCAACAAATGTAATAGTTGGCTCTGATGGAGCTGTAGTATCTGTGTATATTGTATTACCAGCTGTTCCTTCACCTTTACCAGTGTTGCCTGCGTTATCAGTTACTTCAACAGTTACTTTATCATCTGGTTTTACTGGTTTAGTAGTATCAATAACAAATTTACCATCATTGTCTGTCTTGCCTTCACCAATTACATTGCCATCTTTGTCTTTTACTACTACTGGAGCATTTGGTTCATCTGATTCACCAGTTACAGTTGCTTTGTTTGGGTTGCCATCAGCTGGGCTGTTTGTATCTACTGGAGTGACTTTAACATTTTCAACAGTTGGAGCTTTTGTATCTACATCTAAACTTTCTTTTGCTTCCTTGCCTACATTACCTGCTTGATCAACGATCTTAGCTGTTACGCTTGAGGTTTGACCATCAGTTACTGGTACTTTTATTTCTACATGACCAGCTGCTTTATCAGCATCAGTTATAGGATGAGACTGCTCTGTGCCACCATTTACAGTATATTTGATAACATCGCCTACTACTGCATCTGTTGGGACAGAAATTTTAGCTGTTGTGTTAGCGTTATCACCATCTTTACTATTCTCATCTTTATTTAGTTTGCCATCTTTTGGTTTGATATCTTCATCAAATGTAATAGTTGGCTCTGATGGAGCTGTAGTATCTGTGTATATTGTATTACCAGCTGTTCCTTCACCTTTACCAGTGTTGCCTGCGTTATCAGTTACTTCAACAGTTACTTTATCATCTGGTTTTACTGGTTTAGTAGTATCAATAACAAATTTACCATCATTGTCTGTCTTGCCTTCACCAATTACATTGCCATCTTTGTCTTTTACTACTACTGGAGCATTTGGTTCATCTGATTCACCAGTTACAGTTGCTTTGTTTGGGTTGCCATCAGCTGGGCTGTTTGTATCTACTGGAGTGACTTTAACATTTTCAACAGTTGGAGCTTTTGTATCTACATCTAAACTTTCTTTTGCTTCCTTGCCTACATTACCTGCTTGATCAACGATCTTAGCTGTTACGCTTGAGGTTTGACCATCAGTTACTGGTACTTTTATTTCTACATGACCAGCTGCTTTATCAGCATCAGTTATAGGATGAGACTGCTCTGTGCCACCATTTACAGTATATTTGATAACATCGCCTACTACTGCATCTGTTGGGACAGAAATTTTAGCTGTTGTGTTAGCGTTATCACCATCTTTACTATTCTCATCTTTATTTAGTTTGCCATCTTTTGGTTTGAGATCTTCAACAAATGTAATAGTTGGCTCTGATGGAGCTGTAGTATCTGTGTATATTGTATTACCAGCTGTTCCTTCACCTTTACCAGTGTTGCCTGCGTTATCAGTTACTTCAACAGTTACTTTATCATCTGGTTTTACTGGTTTAGTAGTATCAATAACAAATTTACCATCATTGTCTGTCTTGCCTTCACCAATTACATTGCCATCTTTGTCTTTTACTACTACTGGAGCATTTGGTTCATCTGATTCACCAGTTACAGTTGCTTTGTTTGGGTTGCCATCAGCTGGGCTGTTTGTATCTACTGGAGTGACAGACTTGACGGTCACTTTCGGTGGTGTAGTGTCGATATAAAAACCCGTACCGCCACCAGTGCCGCCATTATCTAGGCCACCTCTTACGCCTGTTTCTGGGCTAGCAAAACCGAAAGCTCCTAAAGGATTTATCGCACTAGTGCTAGTGCTTACATTTGAATAATGCCCACCATGCTCAAATCTGGTTTCACCAAGACTAACGCCATCGCCAGCACGACCACCGCTCGTACCGCCAGCCGCTGTCTCTTCTAGATCTTCTAAATTTGCACCATTTAACAATGCTTTTTGAAGTGCTGCCACTTGTGAATCAGCAGCAGTTGCCTTTGGATCGAGGTTTAGCGTATCTTCACCGATCATTGATAGCTCTTTTCCATTATTTGTCGCTATCACAACCTTAGAATCAGCTGAAGTTGTTTTTACCGTCTCACCTTCATAAAGGCTATCACCAACTTTTAGTACCCTTTGGTTGCCGCTTTTATCTACTGCGATAACCTCAGCAGAACCTGATATAGACTTGATTGTGCCTAATTTTTTTGCCATGTTAATTCCTTTTGGGCTAATTTAATTTTGGCATTATTTTATAACTATTAGGAGAAATTGTAAATTGTACCTAGGTACAATATAGTTACATTATTTTATTATATGTTACATTTATAGAATTTTTTGTAATTAATAGATGATATTTCTATGACGCTTATATAAATTTTAATTTTCTAATAAGAATTGATTAATGATATTTTAAGTTATAAATGTTTTTATTTGATTATAGTAAATTTTAAAAGGATAATAGAATTTATAGAAAATATTTGTAAATTTATATAGAAGAAATTTAGACCCAAAAAGGGTCTAAATTTTAAAGATCGACGTGGATGTTTTCTTTTACATCGATATAAGCTGTAGTTGCGTCGTAATGTGCCTCATATCTTTCAAAGCCATCTACTGCGTTAGCAGCAGATTTACTAAAGCCTTCAAGTTTTACTCCGCCACTTGCCTCGGTTATTTGAAGCAAATTATTACTATGTTCGTGTCCGACATCGAGCATATCAGCTATATCAAGAGCTTTTAGAGTGACCTTTTCATTGCTAGTAACCTTTAACTCTTCAAAGCTCTTAACCTTTGTAAAGTCTATCTGACCATCAACCAAAAGCGTATCGTGATCATAGCGACTTCTATTGTCTGAGTATCCACCAAGAATGCTAGTGCCACCCTCAAGCTTCATATCTTTAGATATAAAGACACTATCACTGCCATCCGATAGATCTATTTTAATATTAGTTAAGCTTCCAGATCTTAGCTCCAAATAATCTTTTGCATTTTCATGTCCACTCAAAATCCAGTTCGCATGGTGTTCAGCTGGCAAACCACTAGCTGATGCGTGAGTATCTTCAACTACCACATGCATTTCATTTATATAAGCCATGATATCTACATCTTTTAGGGTAGACGACTTTAAATTTATATCTGTATGATAAGTTTCTCCAAATGAAGGGACTCTACTGCCTCCATTTAGTTCTACGTTATCAAGGTTTGAGCTATCTATATTTATAGTACCTTTTGATGATCCTGCATAGATCGCACTTTTTTCTGCTGATGTTGTTGAGTTAATGTCAGTGTATTTGATATTTATAACGTCTTCATCGCCTTTAATTAATTCATTACCAACCAATTGGAAGGCACCATTAAGCTTATTAGCATTAGTGCTTATGTGAATATCTGTCATTTTTACATGATCAGCTTTTGTACCTGTTATATTTAAGATATCGCTGTTAATGCCAAGATAGATGGTCTCTTTGTTAAAAACTCCACCATTTATGTTTATGACATCATTGCCAAAGCCCGCATTGATCTCAACTTTTTCGTGCGTTCCACCATTTATATTTATAGTATCATTCCCGTTACGGGTGTCGATAGTGACATTATTTAAATTTGAGTTATTGATATCAATCTTATCTTTTCCAGTATTAGTTCTAATATCAAGCCAATTTAAATTTGAACTATTGATATTGACCTCAGTGTCTCCAGAGTTACTATATACTTCACTAAAATGGATCTTACTAGGTTCTTCTCCTTCTTTATGACTTACGGTTGCATTGTTGAAATTTAAGACATTATCTCCATTTTTAAAAAAATCTACATCAAAGCGTTTGTCGTTGTGAAATTCGCTATTTACAGTTGTTATATGGTCATTATCTATGATACCACCATTATACGTATATTTAGCGTTATCTATACTAAATTCTAAGATGACACTCTCGCTGTAGTAGTGATTGTTTTCAACGCCCTTATCTGCATCTTTAAATAACTTTTCTTTATCCCATTGATAATAAAATATTCCACTATCTTCATCTTCAGATAAAAGCTTGCCTTCATTTGGTTCTTTATCGTCTATTACATTTGCACGAACAACTACTTTGTTGATATCGCCCGCTCTTAGACCTTTTATGACGCCACTACTATCTAGATCTATCCAGTTTTCATTATCGAGTGAGTACTGAATTTTATCGTAGTCTTTGCCGTAAGTCGCCTTGCCACTAAATTTAAGCTTTACATCGATTTTTTGATCCACATCAGCCTCTGCCACTTCACCCCTTAGCTCAAATATTAAATTGTTATGTTCCCACATATTCGATCTTTCATGGTTTTCGATCTGAAAGCCTTGTTTACCATATATGCCTATATTTTTTACATATTTTGAGTCATATTCATTTATATATTCTGGCTCTGGATCAGGCGTTGGCTGTGGAGTTGGCTCAGGTTTTGGTTCTGGTTTAGGTTCTGGTTTTGGTTCTGGTTTTGGCTCTGGTTGTGGAGCTGGATTTACAGGCTCGACTGGCTCGACTGGTGTAGGCTCTGTCTTAGCACCAAGATCGACATTGATACCATTTTTTACATCTATATAGCCTTTGGTAGTATAAGATCTGCCGTTTTCTTGAAGACCAAAGTCGCCCTCATATCTTGTAAAGCCTTCTTTTAAACCTCTTCCGGACTCTGAAAGCTTAAAGCCTGCTAGCTCTACTCCGCCAGCTGCCTCTGTAACTGCCAAGATATGTTGTTCTTTATCGCTATTTCTTATATCAAGCATATCATATAGATCTTCTAGTTTTAGGCTGACCTTCTCGTTGCCAGTCACTTGTAGCTCTTCAAAGCTCTTAAAATTTTTAAAATTAACATTGCCGTCTATCACAAGTGTATCGGTCTCATAGCTGGTGCCACCATTTATCGCAGTGTATCCATCAAGCTTCATAGCTTTTGAGACGACGACTTTATCTTCGCCGTTGCCAAGATTAACCGTCATATCGTTTAATGTGCCTGATCTTAGCTCTAAAGTATCATCTGTATCTGCGAAATTCCACTTTGTAGCATTTTCTGTGTAGCTGCCATTTACCTTTGTATCTTCAACTACTACGTGAGTTTTGTAGTTGGTGTTAAGATTTACATCATCTAGGGTAGATGATTTTAAATTTAGATCGAAATTTAGTGGATTTCTATTTACATCGGTGCCTGTGTTTGTCTCTGTACCTATGTTGATACCTTTTAAATTTGAGTTTTCAACATTTACGGTGTTGTTATTTGAGCCTGCTTCGATATGGTTGGCAAAATTTTTATATGTTGAGTTGATATCAGCGTATTTGATATTTATCTCATCTTTATCGCCTGAGCCAGTTCTTAGGTACATATCTGTCATTTTTACATGATCATCTTTTGTACCATTTAAATTTAACACATCATTTCCGCTATCAAGCGTGAAGCCACTTTGATAAGGTTTGGTACCTATGTAAGTTCCGCTGTTTAAATTTACAGTGTCGTTGTCTGCACCAGTTTCGACGTGAAGTCTCTCGTGTCTTCCGCCATTTATATTTATGGTGTCATTTCCGCCTTGGGTTTTGATATTTAGCCAGTTTAAATTTGAATTATTTGAGTTTATAACGTCTATTCCATTATTCTTCTCACCATCACCAAAAACTATGTCACTAGGTATCTTTTTATTCTCATCACGGCTTATAGTTGCATTTTCAAAACTTAAAGTGTTATTGCCATTGTTTTTAAACGTAGCATCAAAGAATTTATCATTGTGAAATTCGCTTGTGATAGTAATGTTATGGTCATTATCAACTATATAGCTATCTTTTGTAGCTTTGTTATCTCCTATGCTAACTTCTAGCGAAACGCTCTCTTTAAAGTAGCCATTATTTTCTACGCCCTTATCTGCATCTGTGAAAATTTTCTCTGATGTGTCAAGTGTGCCTTCATTTTGGTCGTGATCGTTTGTCACTTCAACACGCACGCTTACTTTATTTATATCGCCAGCTCTTACATCTTTTATCACGCCACTATCATCTAGCTTTTGCCAAGTTTTACCGCCATCTAGCGAGTACTCTGCGTTTTGATAGTCTTTGCCAGCAGTTGCCTCTCCGCCAAATTTAAGCGTCACATCTACCTTTTTATCAGCATCAGCCTCCGCTACTTCGCCTTTTAGGTTGTACTCTAGGTATGATTTGTCATTTGAGCTTCTTGGGTCCGAGCTCTTTTCATAGCCAAATTCTGACTTGTTTTCAACCGAGATATTTTTAACTATATCTTTGCTCTCGTCAGGTTTTGGCTCTGGCTTAGGTTCTGGTTTAGGCTCAGGCTGTGGCTCCGGCTCAGGTTCAGGCTGCGGAGTTGGAGTTGGATTTTCTGGTTGTGATGGCTCAACTGGGGCTACAGGTGCAATGGCAGAATTTATATCACTATCTGAACCATCAAAAACATCACTACCGCCACCTTTTACCTCTTGGTTGGTTAGTTTTACAGCGCCAAAAGTATCCGAAAGTGATCTAAAGCTAGCTGATACATCAGAGCTTTCATGACCGCCATGCTCAAACCTTGTCTCGCCAAGGCTCACGCCGTCACCGCCTCTGCCACCGCTATTGCCTCCAGCGGCACTCTCTTCGAGATTTGCTAAATTTTCACCTTTTAAAAGGGCTTTTTGTATAGCTGCTACCTCTTTGTCTGAGCTAAGGTCGTTATTTAAATTTAGAGTTTCGCCATCTTTTAGCTCGAACTCTTTGCCGTCGTTTGATGCGATAGTTACCTTTGCGCCGTTTGCTTTAACGACATCGCCCTCGTATAAACTATCTCCCGCGACAACAACTCTTTCGTTGCCATTTTTGTCTATAACTACTACTTCCTTGGAGCCAAGAATGTTTTTAATAACACCTACTTTCACAGCCATCGCTGCCTCCTTTAAAATCAATTTGACACATTATAAATATTTCCTTTAAATATAAAGTAATGTAAATATGATGTTAATTCTTAAGATTACGCTGTTGCAGTGGGTTTTAAAAATTAAGTTTTGATAAATGTAAGCAAGATCCCAAAAGGGATCTAAAATTTAAAGATCGACGTGAATGTCCTCTTTTATATCTATATAGACTGTGCCTTGATACTCGCTACCGTCTGCTAAGTACGTATTATAGGCACTTTCATATCTGTGATAGCCATTTTCTGCTCCGATAGTTTCGCTAAAACCATTAAGTTTTACAGTGCCATGGGCCTCGCTAAATTTAACTACATTAGAGCCATTGTCTAAAATGTCACTCAAATGAGCCACATCATTGCCATTTAATGTCACATAAGCACCGCTCGTTACTTTTAATTCTTCAAAACCAGAGACCTTTGAGAAGTCGATATTATTATCAAGTACAAGAGTATCATAGCCCTTGCCGCCAAATATTTGAGTATTATTATCTATATCTGTTCTTGTCATAGTTAAACTAACTGTATCATCGCCACCACCTAGATAAAATTTAGAATTTTTTATGATAGCTGATGTCACATTTAAAGTATCGTTTTGATTATCTGAGAAGTAAAATTCGTTATTTTTACCATGAAATTCTGAGTCATCTATATGCATATTGACCTTGTTATTTCTGCCGTCAAATTTAACGTCACCCATAAATTTTGGCCCAAGAAAATTCATATCAAAAAGCGGCGTATGGTCTAAATTTGCGTGTGAGCCTTTTATATCTATCTCGCCGTCTCCACCGCACACTTTTATATTCATAGTGGTCTTTTCGCCGTCGTTTGCTTCGATAGTAGTGTGTCCGTTAAAGATGGTATTGTCCATATTTAGCGTATCTACTTCATTTGGATTAGTAAAGTCAGAAAGAGAAATTTTCGTATCACCAAAAAAGCCCACCCAGTCGGTGTTTATAGTGTCATTTCCTCCGCCAAGCCTTATATCAGCGCCGTTTTTGATCTCAGATCTTTGGATATCTATAACGTCGTTATCTAGACCTGTATGAATGGCAGCATTTTCCATCGTCGCACCATAAATTTTCACGCTATCATCGCCGTCATTTGTATATAAAAGCGTATGATCTTTTATGCCGACATTGTTTCTTATCTCTATCTCGTCGTTGCCAGCCCCAGCGTCAAATCTCAGCCCTCTAACCTCGATATTATCGTGAATTCTTAGCTTGTTGTCGCCATCTCCTGCGTCTATCTTAGCATCATTTACGATAGATCTTGTCATATCGACTATGTCGTTGCCATTGTCAAAACGCACATCATTTGCACTAGTGGTCGCGTCTGCGATGTTTAAAATTTGATCCTGCGCTTTTGGCCTTGCATCTGCCACCCTTCGTCCGTATAGCTCAGCAAGAAAATTCTTGGGCTCAAGTATCTCAAGCGTCTTTATCTCCTCTACGATAGTCACGTGAGGGTCATTTTGCCCACCATTTTGGCTCACTCCACCACTTAAATTTAACCCCTCTTTGTCGGCTACTTCTACGCTCATATTAATCCTTTCTTAAAAAAATTGACTTTTGGATTTTAATAAGCGTTTTTAAATCACATTGAAATATAAATTATATTAGTTACAAATAAAAAACATCGATATATAGGTATTTTGAGAAAATCCCAAAAGTAGATTATAAATTTTTTAATCCAAAGAAATTCAAAAATTTTTTGACGAATACTAAAATTTACTTGGCTGCCCTGTGCGGCCAAGCTTTAAAATTTTTGATACTTTAGATGTGATAAAATCCTCTCAAATTTTAAAAAAAGGATCAAATTTGAGAAGCGATATAATCAAAAAAGGCTACACAAGAGCCCCACACCGCTCACTTTTACGTGCGACTGGGCTAAAAGACGAGGACTTTGACAAGCCATTTATCGGCGTTGCAAACAGCTTTATAGAGATCATCCCTGGGCACTTTTTCTTAAACAAATACGCACAAATTTTAAAAGATGAAATTCGCAAAAATGGCTGTGTGCCGTTTGAATTTAACTGCATCGGCGTGGATGACGGAATCGCGATGGGGCATGGAGGCATGCTATATAGCTTGCCTAGCCGCGAGATCATCGCAAATTCTATCGAAACCGTGATGAACGCGCACGCGCTTGACGCGCTTGTTTGTATGCCAAACTGCGATAAGATCGTCCCTGGCATGGTTATGGGCGCTTTAAGGGTCAATGTCCCGACCATTTTCGTAAGCGGCGGCCCTATGAGAAAAGGTCACACAAAAGATGGCAGGCCGATAGATCTTGCGACTGCGTTTGAGGCGGTTGGTAAATTTGAGACCAAAGAGATAGACGAGGCTGAGCTAAGAGATATCGAGTGCAACGCATGTCCAAGCGGTGGTAGCTGTAGCGGTATGTTTACAGCAAATTCTATGAACACACTTTGCGAAGCGATGGGCATAGCGCTCCCTGGCAACGGCACCATCCTAGCGCTAACTCCAGAGCGCGAGGAGCTCATCAGGCAGGCTGCTCGCAGGATCTGCCAGATCGCCCTTGATGAGAAATTTAAGATAAGAAACATACTAAATGAAAAGGCGATCCGCAACGCACTTGTCGTTGATATGGCGATGGGTGGCAGCAGCAACACCGTCCTTCACATGCTAGCTATCTCAAGAGAAGCTGGCGTAAATTTAGACATCAAAGAGCTAAATAAGATCAGCCAAAACATCGCTCACATCGCTAAGATCAGCCCAAGCTTGCCAAACGTGCACATGGAGGATGTCGGCAGAGCTGGTGGTATGAATGCGGTGATAAAAGAAATTTCACGCAGAGACCACGGCATGCTAAATTTGGACAATCTAACAGTTAGCGGCGAGACTTTGGGTGAACGCGTAAAATCTAGCGACATCAAAGACGAGAGCGTTATCCACAAGGTGGAAAATGCCTATTCTCAGGTTGGCGGACTTGCCATTTTGTTTGGAAATTTAGCCGAGCAAGGCTGTGTCATCAAGACAGCTGGCATCGTTGGCGAGCGTAAATTTAGCGGCAAAGCGGTCTGCTTTAACTCACAAGATGAAGCGATAGCTGGCATCTCAAGTAGCAAAGTAGATAAAGGCGACGTCGTCGTCATACGCTACGAAGGCCCACGCGGAGGCCCTGGCATGCAAGAGATGCTAAGCCCTACTTCGCTCATCATGGGACGAGGCCTTGGCGCGGACGTAGCGCTCATCACAGATGGTCGCTTTAGCGGAGCGACAAGGGGTCTAAGTATCGGTCACGTAAGTCCAGAAGCAGCTGAGGGCGGCATGATAGGCCTGCTAAAAGACGGCGACATCATCGATATAGACGTCGATAAATACGAGATAAACGTTCGTCTAAGCAAAGCTGAGATCGCAAAGAGAAGAGCGGAATTTAAACCAGTCGATAAGGCGCTAACCTCTCGCTGGCTAAGGCAGTATCAAAAACTAGTCACAAACGCAAGCAACGGAGCGATACTAGAGGCGTAAATAAATAGTAGAGTTGATATAAAACTCTTTTAAGCAAAGCAAAAACTATACTTGACTGAGTGTATGGTTTTTGCAATTTATAAAAATTTAAAAATAATGAAAAAACCTAAAATCGGCGTAATAATAGCTTCATCTTTAAATAGAAACGATTTGCTGTTTTCTCGTTCATTAAATTCCGTTCTTAGTCAAAGCAAAACCCCAGATCATATCCTTATCGTTGATGATAATCAAGACGAAACTACAAGCAAAGATATAGAGCAGAGAATTTCAAAACTAAAAAACAATAAAATTCACTATATAAAAAACTCACAAACGCCAAATATGAGTGGAAGTGGAGCTTGGAACTGCGGGATCAAATGGTATGAAAATTTTTTAGACGATGATGACTATATGGCGATTTTAGATGACGATGATAGCTGGCATGATGAGTATATTAGTAGTTGTTATGATGTGATTACATCATCGTCCAAAATACCTGATGCTGTTTTTGGCTTTATAAAGCGAGGCGATTGTGATAAGTGTAGTTCTTTTGAGGTGGAAGATATAAACATCAGTAACTTTTTAAAAGGCAATCCCGGCATTCAAGGCAGTAACATGTTTTTTCGTTTTGGGGTGTTAAAAGCCATTGATGGATTTGATGAAACACTTGCAAGTTGTACGGATAGAGACTTGATGATTCGCTTTTTACAAAAGCATTCTAATAAAAACATAAAGATTATCCCAAAAGTACTCGTCAATCACTTCGCTTCAAAAGATAGCGTTACGTTAAATTTTACCTCCAAAACAAAAGGTTTAAATAGCTTTCACATAAAATATATCAGGCTCTACTCCAAAGAGTTGCTCGAAGAAGCCCTACAAAGAGCTAGAAAGCTTTTTAATTATCAAGAATCTGCAAATATCAAGAAAATTTTTAACCTCGTTCATAAAAATACCAAATCTAAAAAGATAGTAATTGGCGTTGCTGTTCATAATAATAAAAATACACTTCGTCGTTGTTTCGAGTCCATCCTCACACAAAAGGATGTAAAACGTGATGTTTGGATTTTGATAGCAGATGATGATTCTAATGATGATTGGAAAAAGAGTCTTGGCGATATCCTTAAAAACGAAAAAATAGTGATAATAGATGTAAAAAATCATCATACAGCCAAAACAAGAAATGATATAAACCACTATATAAAAATGCTTTTTGAAAATGTATCATTTATTGGACGGCTAGATGCTGATGATGAATATGCGAGTGAAGATGTTTTGTCTAAGATAGAGTGTAAATTTGATGACAAAAAGTCTGATGTTTTAGTGGCAGGAAACTATCTCAGGCTTGATGGAAAAATTATTGACCGTGTTAATATAGCAACATCAAAACTTACTAATAAAGCATATCTTTTAAATCGTTTAAAAAAGATGAGCAAGGGTATTGCCGAGGCCGAACTTCCATCTTGCAACGTTTTTATGACACCAAATAGCCTGCAAGATTATCCTGAAATTTCAAGTGCGGAAGATCATTTTTTACTTGTACGACTTTTGTTAAGTGATAAAAAAATAGAATTTGCCGAGGATATTTTGCTTACGATTTATAATCTAAGTGGTAATAAAACAGCAGATAACAAACAAACAGAAAAGTACTTAAACGCAAGGAAGCAACTATATGAGGAAGCGATGCGGCTATGCAAAATGAAGAAAGAAGATTAAAAGCTAAAGATATTTTGGTTGACATTGGTTTAAAAGATATCCATTACCTTGGGCAAGGTTTTGAGGGCGTCGTATTTCACGATAGTACGCATGTTTATAAAGTTATCATGCCGTTTTTTAAAGGCAAAAATAAATGGAATACTTATAGGCATCTAACTTTTTTCTTCGAAGAAGAAAATTTTAAGTCGTTTTATCATCTTGAAGAGATAATAGAGCATAAAAACGTATTTATTCAAAAATACAAATACGAGCCATCCACTCCAATAGATAAATTTACGCAAAAAGATGTTGTTTTGTTTTTAACTGAGTGCTGGCAAAAAAAGATTATAGTGCAGGATTGTAAAAAAGAGAATTTTATTAAAGTAGGCGAAAATTTAAAATTAGTCGATATGGATGCTAGTGTATATTACAGCGACAATCTATTTTTAAACGCATGCGTTAGAATGTATCTATTTTTGCATGAGCGAGATAATCCACAATTAAAAAAATTGCAAAGAAGTGCGGTTAATAATTTTAATTTACCAGAGCTAGAAGGTGCGCGAGAATTTATAAACGAGATATTTTCTAATATAATATTTGCAGAGTCAAAAAAAGTGTTTAAAGACATGACGATAAATAAATTTTCGGACTTAGAGTATGAGATTTATAATGCAAAAACTCTCCCACATCTTGAGGACCTATTTTTTTCAAAAATAAAAGAAAATCTCTATCTTTGTGATATCCAAATTTCAGACATTTTTTTAAATGAAAACAATGATTTTGAACCACGGTCGATCGCTATCGGCTATAAAAGTTTGTTGCCGTTGGAAGAGAAGATTTCTATACTTATAAAAACATGCGCGCAAGATGTCCAAACTATAGAAGCAAATATTAAGCATATCGTCAGGCAGCTTTCTTATCCAAATAGTTTTTACGAAATTGTGGTTTCTATAGACACGAAGCAGAGTGATTTTGCTAGGCAATTTACAGATAATGCCGATCTTAAAAAACTTATAGATATTGTGGAAAATTTACAGCAAAAACATATTATTGATAGATTTATTATTTACGATGCTAGTGAAACAATTAGGATAAACAAAGAGTGGTTTGATATCAAGACTAGTCAAACACACTCAACGACAAATATTCCAGTAAGCTCACAGCTTTATGCCTTTGAAAAATGCGAAGGGGATTATGTTTTACAGATGGACAGCGATGTGCTTATTGGCAGAGAAGATATCAACCACTCTTTTTTAACCGATATGATAAGTGAAATTCAAAAAAATAAAAATGTCTTATTTGTCGGTTTTAATATCTATAACAAAAAATCCAAGGCTTATTTTGGTTTTGAAAATGGCGGTTTTGTGCCAGAAGTTAGAATGGGTCTTTTTAACAAAAAACGGCTTTTTAGTGTTAGACCTTTACCAAATACACTTGATGAAAATTTAAAGCTAGAGCTTACTTGGTATCGCTCACTAGAAAGACTACAAAAAGATAACGGGTTTTGCTCTATAAGAGGCGGAGATAAACGAAGCTTTTATATCCATCCACAAAACTACCGAAAAACAAACTCTTATAGTTGGATGAATATCTTAGATAGAGTTGAGCAGGGTTATATCCCAAATTTGCAGTTTGGTGAGTTTGACTGCAACGGCTCGTTTTATGAGTGGTGCACACCAAAGCGCAGTGAAAAGATGATAGTGCTTTCTTGTTTTAGAAATTTGACTATTCATAAATTTTTACGTATGTGGTTTTCTTTGATTAGCCAAACATTTCAAGATTTTGGAGTTATTTTTTATGATGATTGCTCAAATTCTAGTATTTCGATATTTATCGAGCAAATCATTAAGCCATATAAAGATAAAGTGACTTTTATCAAAGGTCGTACTTTGCAAACAAAAATGCAGTGCGAGTATCTAGCGATTCATTATTATTGCGACAACCCAGAGTCGATCATCGTATGCGTCGACACCGATGATGCGCTAATAGGCAAAGAAACTCTTTTTGATATTTATAAAAAGTATGATATGTGGGGCGTAGATATGACTTGCGGGAGAGTTCATCAGACGTATAGACTTGAGCCACACTATCGCTATCCAGTAAATTTTATGGAGCCACGTAAAACTGGTGGCAATGTATGGCAGCATCTAAAAACATTTAAAAAATATCTTTTTGATTCAATTCCGCTTTCGTATTTTATGTACGATGATAAAGAAGCAAGGCTAAGTAAACGAAAATGGATAGAAAAATGCGATGACTACGCTATGATGGTTCCTATTGCTCAAATGAGTTCATCGCCACTACAGATGGATTTTATCAACTACTACTACGAGCGTGATTATGACAAAAAAGACGCAAACAGAGAACTAAAAGAACAGGCTATAAAAGAGATACTTGAAAAACCGCCACTATCGCCAAAAGATGTAGTCAAAGGACGAAAAAAATTTCTTTCAAATTTAGATATGATCGAAATCGACATAACATTTGAGTGCAATCTAAAATGCAAAGGGTGCAATAGATCCTGCGGATATGCCCCTTCATCTGAGAGTATGACGATTAGCGATATAGAACATTTTATTAATGAAAGTAAATTTTTGAGTAAAAAGTGGAAACTTATTAATATTTTGGGCGGTGAACCTACCTTACATAAAGATTTTTTACGAATTATTGAAATTTTACAAAGAGAGTATGTGGATAGCTTTTGTCAAGATACTATTATCCAAGTTGTTTCAAACGGCTTTACAAAACAAACAAAAGAGCTTTGCAGGCAAGCTGAGCTATTTAAAAATGTTAGGATAGATTATGGTTCGTTTAAAACTAAAAATTTAGTTGATTATTTTACTCCATTTAACAATGCTCCGATCGATGATATAAATTTCAAAGATGCTGATTATTCTACAGCGTGCTGGGTTGCCTCGTATTGTGGTCTAGGTTTAAATAAAAATGGCTACTACGCCTGTTCAGTTTGCGGTGGCATAGATAGGGTTTTAGGTGGTAACAAAGGGATAAAAACACTAAAAGGGATAACAACACAAAATTTACAAGATCACTTTAAGGAATTTTGCAAATTTTGCGGAAATTTTAAAGATTATGCACCAAACTATGGCGATTTTATCCCTAGATGTGAAAAAGCACCATTTAAAGAGAAAATTTCTCCTTCGTGGAAACAAATATATGATAGATACAAGAGAGATCATGAGTAAAACGATTTTAGTTACTGGTGGGGCTGGTTTTATCGGGTCGCATTTGTGTACAAGGCTCATTAAAGATCACCACAAGGTCTTATGTCTTGATGATTTCAGCACTGGAGAGAGAGCCAATATAGCTCATCTAAAAAACCATCCAAATTTTACTCTTATGGAGCACGACATTACTAAGCCTATTGACTATTTTGTCGATGAAATTTATAACCTAGCATGCCCTGCTTCGCCTATAAAATATCAAGAAGATCCCGTAAAAACCATCGAGACTTGTCTAATTGGCACAATAAATTGTTTGCGTCTTGCAAAAAGATATGGAGCAAAAATGCTTCAAGCCTCAACCAGCGAAATTTATGGCGATCCACAGCAACATCCACAAAAAGAGAACTACTGGGGTAATGTAAATCCTATAGGTGTTAGAGCTTGCTACGACGAAGGTAAAAGAGCCGCCGAAGCATTGTGTAGTAGTTATAAGAGGCAATACGAAATAGATGTAAAAATCACACGTCTTTTTAACTGCTATGGTCCAAATATGACCGAAAATGACGGACGAGTAATCAGTAACTTCATAGTGCAGGCTCTTAAAAACAGCGATATAACTATCTTTGGTAACGGAGCACAAACAAGAAGCTTTTGCTATGTTGATGATACAATAGACGCACTTTTAAAATTTATGGATACAGATATAATGGGTCCCATTAATATCGGCAATCCAGAGGAATACAGCATAAAAGATATTGCATATAAAATCATCTCTTTAGTAAATTCAAAATCATCTATCGTATATAAAAAACTCCCATCTGATGATCCAAAGAGACGAAAACCAGATATTACTCTCGCAAAAGAGTTACTCAGATGGAGTCCAAAAATAGGCATTATTGAAGGGCTAGAGCGCACAATAGCATATTTTAAACAATTAAATTTAAGCCAAGCTAACTAAATATATCTGCATAAATATGATTATTTTTTCAACCTATCTTTTTCACAAAAATCTTCTTAAAATTTTTTCTATATACATTAACTAGCCCAGCAGTAATCCCTTTTGTTAGCAAAATACACATATCGATCTTTAGATAAAATTTACCTTGCTCCGTGCCAAAGAAGGCGGTTTTTGCCTAGTTTTGTGTCGATACTCTCTTTTATAATCTCACAAATATACTCTTTTGAAAGCCCTATGGCCTCCTCCAAGCTCTTGCCCTTTGCAAGGTAGCAAGCAAGCGCCGTTGAGAAAGTACAACCAGTGCCGCTCATCACAAGCGGGCTAGCAAGCGGGGTTTTGAAATTTTGCAGTGAGCCATCTTTTCTATAAAGCGTATCTATGCTGCTATCCTCGCTTACATGTTTTTTCACAATGATATCGCAAGGTAGATCTTTAAAATTCCCTCCAAAAAGGACGTTTGCCTCATCTAAATTTGGCGTGGCGACGGTGGCTAGCTTCATTAGCTCTTTTAGCTTCTCTACCGCGCTATCTTTTATGAGCTTGTGGCCGCTCTTTGAGACGCAGACTGGATCAAGCACGACTTTTGCCTTTTGAGTGAGTAAAAACTCATGCACCACGTCCATTATCTCCTCGCTAAAGAGCATACCGATCTTTATGGCATCAAAGCTAAATTCCTCCGCAAGCGTGCTAAGCTGGTCTTTAACAAAGCCAGGCTCTAGGCAAACTACGCTTTTTATCGCGTCTGTGGTCTCAGCAACTAGCGAAGTGACCGCCGTTGCGCTATAGCAGTTTAGCCTAGCGCATGTCTTTATATCAGCCTGAAGCCCTGCTGTGCCGCTATTGCAAGAGCCTGCGATGATTAGAATTTTTTTCATCGTTTTCCTTTTGTAAATTTTGGCTTATTATAAGAGATGTTAGTTAAATTTGAGTTTTTAAAAGGATTTGAGCCAAGCGGCTCAAATTTATGAAAGTTTGTTTAGATCGTTATCGATCTCGATATATATCGTAGTTGCGTCAAAATTTGCATGCTCGTAAGAGTTATCTACTTTTAGCTCGTTTGAGTCAGATAAAATCTCATCATTGGTGCTATGTTTGTGCGCTAAATTTTCACTGCTCTCAAGGCTATTTGAGCTATTTTCAGCCTCATTTGGCTGCGCTTTTGCAAACATATCTTCTACTTTTTCATTCATCTGATCAAGTATCTCAGCGTAGTTTTCTCCAAGAAGCGCTCTAAAAAGTGCATCAGTATCGATGCTATTTTCGGCGCTTGTATCAGCACTTACCACGCTACTATCAAGCCATATCGTGTCATATCCATTTAGTGATATATCGCTACCATCCACTGCAGTGATAGTCACGCTCGCACTTTGGCTCTCGCCTTTTATGCTCTCACCTATATAAACCTCATCATCTACGTTTAGAACTCTTACACGGTCGTTTTTATCTATCGCTATAACATCAGATGTGACGCTTTTTACCTTGCCGGCTACAGCTGCCATCTTTATTCCTTACTTTTATTTTTGATTTATTCTAGTGTTTTTTATTAAATTTGTATATTGTACTTTGGTACAAAGATGGTTTTAGAGGCGTTTTTTGGGAGTAAAATAGAAATTTAAAAAAAAGAAATTTGGGCTAAAAAGCCCAAATTTTATACAAGTTGTTTGTTTATGTCGTTATCGATGTCTATATAGATAGTTTTTGCTGTGCTTGTTTCACCCTCGTATCTTGTATATCCAGATTCGACACCACTTTGATTTGTAGCCTCAGTAAATCCTTTTAATGAAACGCTATCTTTGTTATCGCCACTTATTTTTAAGATAGTATTTACATCATCAGTGATGCTAAATACATTATCCGCTTTTAAATTTAGTAGCTTAACAGCTTGATTGTCATTGCCATGCTCATCCATGCCAAGTTGGATCTCTTCAAAATTCTTGATCGCGTTATTCAAGCCTTTGTTGTCTATCTTATCAAAGTCGATAGTGCCATCCTTTGCCACTGGACGCATGATAAGCGTATCTGTACCTTCTCCGCCATCAAGACTTTGAGATGTAGCTGCTCTTGGATTATCAAAGGTAAATACAACCTTATCATTGCCAGCTCCAGCATTTACTAGATCGCCTTTGTTCATGCCAGTATAGCCACTTCTGCCAGCGTCGATGTAGTCGTTGCCACTTCCTGTGGTTATGACGTCGTTGTTATCGCCAGTGATGATTACGTTGTCGCCATTGCCTGTGCGAATTTCATTTTCACCGCGTCCTGCGTGTATGACGTTATCGCCGTTTCCAACATTGATGATGTCGTTGCCTTCGCTTGTTGTGATGACATTATTGTTGTCATTATTTGCAACTACTGTTGTATTTTTAGCGATATCAGAAATTTGTAGATAGACATCGCTTGATTTTACATCGCCGTTAAATACCGCTTCGAAATTTCCATTATCATCAAGCGTTACAGAATTTGCAGTTATGATGTGTCCATCAGCACCTCTTAGCGTGATGCTATCTTTTAGAGCTATGCCTTTTACCGCCTCTTCAAAGTGTTGTTTTAGTGTATAGCTTGCACCAACTCCATTTTCACTTAAATTTCCACTCCATGTGGTTTTATTTGCAGCTGCATCGTAGCTTAAATTTGAGTCTTTTATCGTTGCAGCTGTTGCGTCGATCGTAAATTTAATAGAGTTGTAAAGTAGCTCGTCTCCTCCTTGATATTTACCATCGATAGAAATTTTATAAACGCCATCAGCCATTTTGCCAGCGGCATCAAGTCTGTTGTTATAGCCTGTAAGTCTGTTGTAGTGATCAGGCGTTACATTGCCTATTGGTTTTTCTATCGCTTGAGATAATAGATCTTTTGAAACACCTTTATCAACGTTAGTTGCTACAAATCTAACATCGCCAGTGCCCCATGATATGCCTCTACCACTATTTAAAAACTCACTTACAGTTTGATTATTGCTAGCATTGCCAGCTGTTGCATCTTCTGGGATCACAGCTCTTAGGTATGGTATAGCGTCGTTTGAAACGATCCTTGAGCCATCAGCTCTAAAGCCACTCTCACTCATATCCATAGTGCCCCACAACTTCTCAGCTGAGCGGTTATTTGCATTTGTAGTTGTATCGTTGCCGTTTTCAAACTGCGTCATAGTTGGAACTAAAATTTCATTTACATGAGTATATTTTGTGCCAGCTTTATCAGTCATCTCAACTTCGATCTTATCGCCTAGTTTTATCTTGTGATCGTACTCAAAGCTTAGCACACCATTGGTTGGTTTAGTTGTGCCAACAGAGATTACGTTAGTATTTCCATCAGCTGTTACGATTTTTATACTCTCGATCTTATCGCCATCCTCATAGTTTTTGAGGTTAAAATTGATCGTATGGTGTTGCCCCTCATTGTCATTTTCGATGATCTTGATGTTTTCTATAGTAACTGGTGTCTTATCAACCACAAAATCACTCACTACCGTACTACTTGTCTTGTTCTCGCCATTTTCAAAGATAGCAGTTGCTTTGATCTTGTAGTTGCCATCCTCTAAGCTATCAGATGTGACTTCAAATTTACCATTTGCAAATTCACTTTGGCTAAGCTCTTTTGTAAAGACTTCGTGTCCATTTTTATCAAACACAGTGATGATCGCTTTAGTTGCGCTACTATCTATGCTACCTGTAAATGTCGGAGTTTTGTCGCTTAGCACTGGTAATGGCGCGTTGGTTGAAAATTTATCAGTTTGAGCGATGTCGTCAGTTGTAAATTTATAATATTTAGTTGCGTCATTTATACCTGTATTTGTATTCGCACTTACATTGCTTGCGTCATTATCTATAGCGTCTATTAGGTCTGTATTAGCGACATTTAGCTTAGTTGATGATGCCTGTGCCTCGTTGCCTACAAGGTCGCTAACTTTTGCAGTGTATGTCGCTTTTGGATCGCTTGTTTTAAACTCAACTTCATATTTGCCATCTACCACTTTAGCTGTATGGCTCTCGCCTGTGCTTGATGTGACAGTTACGATCTGTCCGTCTTCTACATTATCAACAGTTCCTGTGATCTTTTGAGTTACTTTATAGACATTTCTTGTTACTGTATCTACGTAGCTGTCAAAGTCGGTTGAATTTAGTTTTATACCACTTGCCTCTGAGCCAAGTATGCTCTCAGGTCCGCCATCTTTTGAAACTGTTAGTTTTAGCTTGCCCCAGTAGATGTAGTTTGCATAGCTCATATCAAAGTCATAGTAACCTGCTTTATCAACGTGTAAAGTTGTAACTGTGGCTCTATTTTCTGAGTGAATAGTGTCATAATCAACCATAGTAACGCCATCAACCTTAAATCTTACGCTATCATCAGTGCCTTTTGCGTCAAATTTATAATCCCCTGGCTCAAGATACATAGTGCCTTTTAAATTTATCATCGCACCAGCTGTTGTATTTTTGCCATTAGGAGCATCTCTTACGATATGAATATCACTACCTTTTCCTTTTGCGTTGTCGATGAAATACTCAAGTGCTTTGAAATTTGGAGCTACCCACTCATTATTTGGGGTTACTACATTACCATCAAGATCAACCTTGCCTATCATATTATGAGCGCCATCTAGTCCTGAGACTGTTCCAGCATCACTATCAACATTATCTCTATCGCCACCTTTACCTTGTTGGAAATTTAGCTCTTTTGCTTTAAAGCTTGCCCAAGGTTTGGTGTTATTCATATAGTATTCGACAAAGTCATTTTGCTTCATACCTCTATGAGCATATTCTGTATTTTCGAAACCACCAGGTATTTTATTTTTAAAGTCTCTTAGCTCAATACCCTTTACGCCATCTTTTTCATAGATGTGGTTAAACCAGAAATTTCCTTTTAGTCCGCTACTCATCTCAGACTCTTTAACAAGGCTCATCTCTGTTTCAACGTTTATAGTTATTTTTGCAACTGTGTCAAGCACGAAACTACCAGTATCGGTTGCTGTTTGTCCGTCTATCCCTGTAGCTACTACTTTTACTTTATAATCGCCATCATGTTTGCCATCTACGCTTAACTCATCAGTTGTAAATTTAAATTTACCATCAGCATAGTCGCTTGGATTTAGAGTTTTTGTAAAGACTTCGTGTCCGTCCTTGTCAAGCACGCTAACAACCGCTCTTACAGCAGTAGGCTCAACTGTGCCGCTTATAGTTGGAGTAGCGTCATTTGTGCGAGGTACGCTTGGCGCATCTAAGCTATAATCCCCAGTTATAGTGCCAAAATCATCAGTTAAAGTTTTGATATCAACGCTGATTGGAGGTATGACTGGTGCAACAGGAGTTGCGTTGCCTGCGTCATTGCCATCATTATAACCGCCGATTGAGTTTTCTGGAGTTTGAAAAGCTTTGTTTGCATCAGTTAAATTTCTGTAGTTTTCGTTGATGTTTGAGTAGTGACCGCCCTCTTCAAAGCTTGCAGCACCTAAGCTTACACCGTCTCCGCCAGCATTACCACCTTGGTTACCACCAGCTGCAGTCTCTTCAAGATCAGTGATGTTTGCACCATCAAGAAGTGCTTTTTGTATAGCACTTACATCAGCTACGCTATCGTCGCCAAAGCTCTCGTTGTGAGCTACGCTCTTGTCTAAATTTAGGGTATCTTTTCCGATGATCGCAATGTCTTTGCCATCGTTTGCAGTTATGACTACTTTTGAGTCAAAATCAGTTGTCTGTATAGTCTCACCAAGAAAAATTTCATCGCCTACTTTTAACACTCTTTGTGTGCCATCCTTTGCAGTTGCGATTACATTTGCTCCTTGTGAGATGCTTTTGATTACGCCTATCCTTGTTGCCATTTTACTTCCTTATCTAAAAAATTTTGAACGTATTTTAATATCTTAAAAAAGCTTTGTAAATTGTACTATGGTACTAAAATTTGAAATTTTGTAAGAATTTGCCCTAGTTTTGGGAAACTAGGGCATGAAATTTGATTAGGAAACTATTTCGTCTTTTACTTCGATAGTAAATGTATTGGCCGTAAATGTTGTATATCCACCGCTTGACACACCTGGTGTAAAATCACCACTCATATGTACATGATCGCCATCTTCACCATCTATCCTAAGGGTGTTATTAAGGTTTCCACGAGTGATATTTAGTACGTCATTTATAGTTAAATTTAGTGCTACATTGTTTTCACTGCCACCAAGGCTAACTTTTTCAAAGCCAGCTACCTTGCTAAAGTCGATATTTCCAGCAAGATCTAGCGTATCAGTACCTGCTCCACCCTTGATAGTTGTACCACTTCCAATTATTGCATCTTTTCCGATATGAAGCGTATCATTGCCACTACCTAGATCTATGCTGCTAGTAGAATGCCAATGATCAGGTGTGTCTTGTAGTTCTCCATTTAACTTTACATTATCGTTGCCATCGCCAGTATTTATTGTCGCAGCTTTTAAAACAGCACCCTTGTCGATATTTATAGCATCATCGCCTGAGCCTGTTGATATACTAACACTTTGTTTAAAGGTATAGCCATCAGTACTTCCTCTAAATATTCCTCCAAAGCTAGTTTCTCCGCCTATATTTATAGTATCAGCTCCGTCTCCAGTTTCTAATTTTAAACTAGCAACACTGTTTTTACCCACGAAATTTATAGTGTTGTTGCCATTAAATGTTAAAGTATCATTTCCAGCGTCAAACCTAAAACCAACTTTATCATCCGTTTGGGTATTTGCAAGTGTTACAGTAGCATCTGAAAAGTAGTTTCTACCTTGATCGCCAACGTAATTTCCTATCTCGCCACCATGACTAAATAGTGCATGATCTATATTGATCTCTTTGCCATAAATGCTTGAAGCACCTGTAAAAAGTATCTTATCACTATCAGTGCCATTTATATTTACATGAGTTGCACTAAGCCCACCGCTATCGTTAGTGCCTGTGTTTATAAAGCTTGTCTTACCACGCACATTTATCACTTGATCATTATTTAAATCAGCCATTTCGCCATTATAAGAAGAGTTATAAACGCCTATCGATGAACCTATAAAGGTAGCGTCGTTTATATCAACCTTATCAGCTTCGTTTAACTTATCGCGATGTGTCAAGAAAATGTTTGTCTTTTCTATAGTGGCATTATCTATACTTATGGTATCTGCGCCTTTGCTAGCATCTATATTTACCCCACTTACAGTTGCGTTTTTGATATTTATCGCGTCATCACCACCGCCAAGATAAAAAGAGCTATTATTTGTAGTACCTAAACCAGTGACATCTGCATTTATATTTAGAGTATCTTTGCCTGTGCTATTTTCATAAAAATCAAGGCTTATATGAGCTTTGCCTAATTTCATAGCCTCATTTATATTTACAGTGTCATTACCATCATACATATTGATACTTGCATGCTCATCAATATTATCACTGCCAAATGCAATGCCAGCCTTATCAAAATTTACAATATCATCTCCATCATCGGTATTGATCTGAGTGCCTTTAACATTTGCTTTTATGCTTACCGTATCATCTCCATCTAAGGTTTTTATGCGGTAGTTGTTGCCATCTGCATAGCTAAGATCGCTTGTTATCTCTAGATTATCATCATTGTCGATGATGTAGCCTTCGGCTCTATTTGCAGCTGTTGTTGGTAGTAGGTAGCTGCTAGTTGGAGTGATGCTTAGACTTACACCTTCTTTATAAACGCCAAAATTCTCAACACCTTGAGTAAGACCGTTTTTTACTGGGCTATTGTTATCATCTACACCATAAATTTCTGCCCTGCTACCTTCATTTTGGTTGTGACGGTCTAAATTTGCTTGTCCATAGTCATCAAGCACCTTTATCCTTACCTGCACTTTTGAGATATCTTCTACGTTTACGCCCGGTATTGTGTTGTTAGCATTTAGAGTTACCCAGCTGCCAGCAGCGCCATTATTTAGCGAGTACTCGATCAAATTTGCATAGTCCTCGCCTCTAGTGCCACCCATGAAATTTAGAGCAAGGTCTGTTGTCTCGCCACTTGGACTTACTGGAGTGCCTGATAGACCTAGTTTATAAACAAGATAGTGTCCGCCCTCGCCGTTTGCTCCAGCGCCACTCTCCCTTGCCTCGCTAGCAGCAGGATCGATGCTAGTAGTGATCTCTACTGCACCAGGACGAGGCGTGATGACTGGAGGATTAGCAGGTGAAGGAGTACCTGGGGTTACGGTGACACCAGGAGTACTTGGCGTTGGTGGTGTGCTTGGAGTACTTGGTGTGACAGGCGTAGCTGGTGAGATAGGAGTTGTCGTATCTGCATCTGCATCGTTATATCCACCGATTGAGTTTTCTGGGGTTTGAAAAGCTCTGTTTGCGTCGGTTAAATTTCTATAGTTTTCATTGATATTTGAGTAGTGGCCGCCCTCGGCAAAGCTTGCAGCACCTAAACTCACGCCATCTCCAGTAGCGTTACCACCGCCTTGGTTACCACCTGCTGCGGTCTCTTCAAGATCTGCGATGTTTGCGCCGTTTAATAGGGCTTTTTGGATAGAGGCTATCTCTGGGTTATCACTAAGTGCATTTGCCTCTTTATCTAGGCTAAGACTTTCGCCGTTTTGTAAGCTGACTTCTTTACCGTCATTTGCTGCGATCACTGCTTTTGCAGAGACATTAGCCTTTATAGTTTCGCCTTCAAAAATGCTATCGCCCACCTTCAAGACTCTTTCGTTGCCGCTTTTATCAACAGCTACGATTTCACCGCCTAGGATATTTTTGATAACGCCTAACTTTTGCATCTTAGTGCCTCCCTTTGGATTTTATTGATCTATATCAAGATTTTAGCTAAGAAAAAAATTTAGTTATATTGTACTTTGGTACAATACCCTTAAGAAAAGCCTAAGTTTAGGGGTTAATAATGTGTAATTTTTTATAAATATGTGAAATTTTTTATGTTTATCTATTATAAATTTTAAATTTTTAAGCTTTTGTTCATCAAAATAGCATAGTAGTTGATAAAATAACCCAAAAATGTCACATAACAATTTTCATTTTAAGCGTATAAATTCTTAACCAAAAAAGCCTTTATCTAGCCTTATTGCCACTAAATTTAGCCTTTTTATATCAAAATGTTTTTTATTTATAACTATCATAAATTTATACCCACTTGTGACATAAATTTTCTTAAGTTTATCTATCAAATTTTGCAAATTTTTATCTCTTTTTCTATAAATTTTAGCTAGTAGTGACATAAATTTATCACTACTTTTAAGATATTCTTAGATAAATATATTAGTTTTACTATTTTGAATTTATGCTTTTTAGCTCTTGGCGACTAAGATATACCCGCTCTCGCTTATATTTTTAAATTTCACGCCAAGCTCGCGTTTTAGGCGAAGTACGACATTTTGTATCGCAGCCTTGCTTACTTCAGTGCTCTCATAGACAAACTCCTCTATCATCTCGTAAGTCACGAGTTTATTTAGGTTGTAAGCAAATAGCCAAAATATCTTATTTTGCAAAAAGCTAAGGTATAGCTCATTGCCATTTTTATAAATTTTCTCTCTTTTTAAATTTATACTCACCTCATCACTTAGCCGCACTAGCTTCTCATCTCGCTCGAAGCTTAGGCTTATTAGCATCGATCTAAGATCCTTTATATCGATAGGTTTTTTCAAAAACAAGGTCGCGCCCTGCTCATAGCTTTTGATCAAATTTTCATCGCTGTCATACGAGGTAAAGACGATAAATTTCTGATGAGGTTTTAGCTTTTTTATCTCATTCATCATCTCAAAGCCATTAAGTACTGGCATGTGGATGTCGCTCATCACGATGTCAAAGCCCTGTTTTTTAAATTTCTCCAGCCCATCTTGCCCATCTTTTGCGCCTACGACCTGACCGCAGTATGGCTTAAGCCCTGTGATGATTAGCTCCCTTGCCATCTCGTCGTCCTCGGCTACTAAGATAGATACTTTCTTTAAAATTTCTAGTGCCTCTTGCATCTTTTAACCCTTTAAATTCTTCTCAAAGCTTAGCTCAAAAATCGTTGGCTTTATGTTATGCGCAAGCGTGATATCGCCATTTAGCTTCTCACGTGCGAGCTTTTTAGCGAAGTAAAGTCCTATGCCATTTCCTTGCTTTTTAGTCGTGTTTAGCCAGGTAAAAATTTTCTTACTCATCTCGTAGCTTACGCCGCCGCCATTATCGTAAACGCCGATGTAGCACTTATCTTCAAAGCTTCTAAATTTTAGCTCTATCACGCGCTTTAGCGGCTCATCTTTGTAGCTCTCAACTAATGAGTCCTTTGCGTTGTGGATTAGGATTAGTAAAATTTGCTGGATGATGTTTTCTATCTGGCAAACCTTCATCTCTTCAAATCCGCTAAATTTCACGCTCACATTT
Source organism: Campylobacter concisus (assembly GCF_003048375.1). Classification (NCBI taxonomy): domain Bacteria; kingdom Pseudomonadati; phylum Campylobacterota; class Epsilonproteobacteria; order Campylobacterales; family Campylobacteraceae; genus Campylobacter; species Campylobacter concisus. The sequence goes on from NZ_CP021642.1 coordinate 1,914,033, forward strand.
GCGCGACTAAGCTCTGTGTGCATAAGTGTTATTAAATTTCTAACGCTTGTTTGTATGTCAAATTCGCTCACATTTTCAGCGCTTTTGTAAAAATTTCTAAAAATTTCGATTGTTTTTGAAAGAAGTTCGATCGAGCTTTGCCCTTTTTTTAATAAATTTAAAAGCTCCTCATCACTTAGCTTGCCCTCTTTTTTTAGCATTATCGCCGAGCTTAGCATAAGTTTTAGCGAATTTACTGGCTGGATAAACTGATGGCTTATGCCGCTTATCAGCTCTCCAGCCTCGCTCATCTTGGCTCTGTGCGCTAGCAAGGTCTCATACTCATCTTGCACCTTTTTTATCTTGTTATACATAAAGTTATGCAGGCTGTTTGCCAAAAATGCAAGTGCGACGAAGGCAAAGAGTAAATTTAGGGCGTTTTTTAGCGCCTCTCTTGTCATGGCTAAAATTTCTTCTTCGTTGTTTGTGCCAGCTCCGATAAACCAGTTCATCGTCGGTATCTCGGCTACTTGGATCAAATTTTGCCCTATCTTTAGGCTGGTGATGTCCTCATCTTTTAAAAATATCTCTTTAAATTTCTCCTCGATCTCTCTTTTAAGCGTCGCATCAGCCATCGATGTGAGGATCTCACCGCTGTGAGTTACTAAAAATGAGTAAGAATTTGGCGCAAGACTAAAGTTTTTGATGCTATCAAAGATAGTGCCTATTCGCACGACGCCACAAAGTGCCGCCTCAAATTTATCATCCTTTTCAACTGGCACGCATAAATTTAAAGTAGAGTCCTTTAAAATTTTGTGATTTTGCATGAAATTTACGCTTGGGGCATTTGTATTTTTTGTCTCGACATACCAGATAAGCCCCGCTCGCTCACGCTTTGACATCACCTCTTCTGAGATCTTTTGCCCATCTACAAAGATCTCGCCATCCTCTCTTAGAAGCTGCATGAGATCAAATTCTTTTGCATTTTCTTTAAAGAGCTTTATGAAATTTGCCACCTTAGCATCGTCATCTATGATGCCAGAGTTTTGGATAAATTTTGACGCACGGACGAGCGAATTTAAGCGCTCATCAAGCCAAATTTGAAAGTTGCTAACGATGTTTTTACTAACTGCGATGTTGTTTTTATCAGATAGTTCGATGATCTTTTCTTTTGCATTGTTGTAGCTGTTTAGCCCAAGGAGCATGACAAAGAGGCTTGCTAACAAGATGATCGCATAAATTTTAATATTTTGTGATTTTAAATTAATACCCATGCGCGCAGTATATCCTAAGTTAGCCCAAAAATAGGGCTAACTAAAATTTATTTCTTAAAAGATAAAAGCTTTGAAACAAGCATAAGTACAAGCACAACAAAACAAACGCCAAAACCAAGCAGCGTGCAATCAGCCATCGACATAAATTTAGACGACGGCACAAGATACCAGCCATCTGCATAAAGATCAACTATGCTCTTTTGAAGATCGCTTAGCACCGCGCCATCAGGCACCATAGGGCTGTCGTAGCCGCAGTCGCCTGTAGGCATAAACCACTCAGGCGCCCACTTCTCAAGTGGCAAACCAAATGGATAGTGTGGCTCAGTCGAGCAGCCCTGCACACCAAAAGGATCATCTCCATGCACTGCGTCGTGGATTTTGGCTAGCTTTACGCTATACATTATGCCCTGCACCGCTCCCCAAAATGCAAAGACGTAGCCAACTAGAGCAAAGAGCAAATTTTTAGGGTTTATGATAGCTATCACGCCGCCAAGCGCCATGCATAAAAAGGCAAAACGTATATAGACGCACTGCTCGCAAGGTGGCATATAGGCGTAATTTTGAAAGAGCGAGTGCGCAATGATAACAAGCGCGACGCTCACAAAGACTAAGATCGCCCAAGAGATGCGTGAGTCTTGAAATTTAGCCATTTTTTTAAAAAAGCTCATGTGGCACCTTATTTTTTAAGAAGCTCTTCGATGAGTGCTGCCATGCCGTCAAGTGAGCTGATTGATTTTGTCATGATGAGGTATTTGCCATTTACGACAAATGCTGGCACGCCTTGAATTTTAGCCACATCATAGCTCTCATCCCACTTTTTAAGTAGCTCAGTCACTTTTGGATTAGCTAGCTCTTTTTCGTAGTCTGCTTTGCTAACGCCAGCTGCATCAAGCCCAGTCTTTAAAAAGCCTTCAGCGTCTTTGCCATCGCTCCAGCGCTCTTTTTTGTCATGATAAGCTTTGTAGTAGGCAAATTTAGCCTTTTTAAATAGCGAATTTTCATCAAACAAGCTAACACCCTTTGCCTCGTCCATAGTGATAAGCACGGCAAAAACCTTGCTCGCAATCTCGCCATAATCGCCCTTTGTCTTTAGGTGAAATGGCTCGTATTTTAGGCCAGGAATTTTCTCAACTACCTTTGGAGTGACGCTCTTGTCGTATTTGTAGCAAAATGGGCAAGCGTAGCTAAAAACCTTAACTAGCGTATTTTGTCCAACACTTAGTGGCTTTTCAAGCTTGACATAGTCCTCGCCCTCACTAAATGCACTTGCACTTATCGCTCCAGCTACCGCAACGGCAAAGATAGCCTTACTAAATTTAGATAGAAAACTCATGATGATCTCCTTTGGATGATTTATTTTGAGTTATTCTACAACCAAGCTCAACCGCACTTTTAACGCTAGAATAAATTTTGGCTGAAATTTATGAAATTTCTACTATTTTACGCTTATCTCGTTTATGGCAGCAAGGACGTTTAGCGCGCTTGGATAGCCGATAAATGGTATAAGAGTTGTCACTACGCTGATAAGTTTAGCTCTGTCGTTGCCGATGCCAAAATTTGCAGCGATATGGCCTAAGAGTTGCGGCTTTGCAAAGCCGAGTGTGGAGATGAAAACAAAGGTTAGAAGCTCTCTAAGCTCTAAATTTAGCCCATCTCTTGCGTAAAAGTCGCCAAAGCAGTTTTGTGACAAAAACTCCATTATGTGCCTTTGATCACTAGGCGTTGAAGCGATAAATTTATCAACTGCTGGGAAGAGCTTTCTTTGTATCTCAAGGCCTCGCTCGCCCCTGCCCTCTCTTGCCTTTTTAGGCGTCTCCTCGATACTTATGCCAGCTTTGTTAAAAATTTCGTCCGCTAAAAATATATAGTTCTCAACCCTGCCAAGCCCTGCGTATGGGACTGCTTGATATAAAATTTCTTTTACAGCCTTTGCGCTCATGCCGACATTTAGCGCGGCTTTTACAAAAGCTTTAAAAGAGCTTTGCGCGCCACCGCTAACCACCAAAGACGCGATGATAACAGATAGTCTTGTCTGCTCATCGATATTTATCTTCTCGCTTATGTCACCTAGGAAATTTAGATAGTCTTCTAAAAAGCTGGCGTTATTTGCCTCGAGTTCGCAGCTAGATTTAAACCAAATTTCATAAATTTTCTTTGCATTTTCAGTTAGTTTCATGGGCTTGCTCCTTTTGATGGAGCTGATTATAAATGCTAAAGCGTAAATGCTAGCTTAAGATTTAGCATAAGAAATTTTTGGCATTTTTGCTTTAAATTTAACCATTAAATTTATAAAAATAATATACGTTATCAATAAAAATTATTATTTACATATTTTATTTATTGAGTTATAATCGCCTCAAATTTTATCAAAATAGGAGTCAAAATGAGACAGTACGAAACATACAAATGCGAGAAATGCGGCAACGAGATCGAGGTTCAAAAAGTTGGCGGCGGCACATTAACCTGTTGCGGCGAAGAGATGAAATGTGTGACTGAAAATTTAACAGCGGTAAATTTGATGAAGGCATTTGCTGGCGAGTCACAAGCTAGAAATAAGTATGAGCTTTACGGCGACCTAGCTAAAGAAGCAGGCTATCACGCTATAGCTAGACACTTTTACGAGGCAGCTGAAAACGAGAAATGGCACGCAAGGGCTGAATTTAAGAAATATCACGAGATGATGAATGATCCGATCGATAAGATGGATAAAAATTTACTTGACGCTGCAGCTGGCGAAAACTACGAGCATACGACGATGTATCCAGACTTTGCAAAGATCGCAAAAGAAGAAGAGCTAAGAGATGTTGAAAGGCTATTTAACGCGATCGGCAAGGTTGAAGTTGAGCATGAGAGGGAGTATCTAGAGCTTAAAAAGATGCTTGATGAAGAGGGCTTTTTTGAGAGCGACGAAGAAGATATCTGGGTTTGCGAGGTGTGCGGACACGTTCACAGAGGCAAAAAAGCTCCAGGCGCTTGCCCACTTTGCAAAGCTCCAAAAGAGTATTTTAAACGCGAATTCTTAGGCTAAAAAAGCCAAAATTTAGCCAAGACAAGCGCCTTGGCTAAATTTATAATTTTTTAAGCACAAAATCACCATTTTAAATGTTATACTTCTTCAAAATTTTCACAAGGAGAAAATATGAAAAAATCACTTCTAGTTTTAGCTACTCTTGGCTTTGCACTAAGCCTAAACGCTGCAGATCTTACAGATACTTGCAAGTCTTACTTCTCAGACATCGATAAGATGGTCGAGGCTTACAAACAAGCTGGTCAAGAGCAACAAGTAAAAATGTATGAAGATCAAAAGAAACAATCAATGGATCAACTAGCTTCTTTACCAAAAGAGCAACAAGACGCTACTTGCAAACAAGCTAAAGAGATGTTTGCTCAAGTAATGGATCAAATGAAAAAACAAGGTCTTTTAAAATAAACCTTCACGTGGCTAGACTCTCTAGCCACTCTTTAAATTTACTTCTCGCCTTTACATATCAAATTTGCTAGCTTTGCAGCCAGTGGCGCTACGACAAATATCGCAGGATAGGCGATCATAAAGGCTTTTAAGTATTCTACTATCCAAATTTGCACAAAGCTACCCACAAAGCCAAAGTGAAAATACGTCATCGCAAAAGAGATGATAAACGCCATAAATGCTGACATTATAAAAGTAAAAACATATCTATAAAATTTCGCCGGTATCATGAAATCTTGCCCATAACAGCCTTAAATTCTCTAACCACATACTCAGCATACCCAGGCGCATGATAGACATCTTGAGATAAAATTTCATCAAGCTCTTTGCGGTCCTTAGCATCTACGACCACGACACCTGCGTGTTCATCATCCACAAATGGCCCAAGAAGCAAGAAATTTCCTCTATCAACATACTTTATAAACCACCCTCTATGCTCGGCAAAAAGCTCCTCAGCCCTCTCCTTTGGTATGAGATCTGTTTTTAAACTAATAGTAACGATAAACATCTTTTTCCTTTAAATTTGACTAATAAGCCTAGCTAGCCTATCTGCATGATCAAGCACCTTTTTTAGCTCGACTAAAATGATCTTATTCGCAAAGGAATTTTCAAGGTCTGTATGACCTGATACGACTAAAATTTCACTCATTTTTGCCCCTTAAATTTACTTTCTTAAATTTACTTGCAAACAAAGCTACTTGCCTTGCTAGTATCACCACCCACGTAAGTAGCCACCTTTGGATACGCACACACTAAAAATTCCTTGCCAGCGTAGGTCCTACTTTTTGCTAGCATGCTCTTTGGCGCTTCGCCCTTTTCGTGCCACGCTTCAAGCGCGCCTAAAGGATCCACGTCATCTATGCCGTTGCCGCCACCGCAGTGGTTCATCCCAGGTAGCGCAAAAAATGCCGCGAAATTTTGGCTATTTTCATTATCAGCCTCTAGCTTTTTAAACCAATCCCTTTGATCTTTTGCCGAGAAAACTGGGTCTGAGACGCCAGTTACTATGATGAGCTTACCGCCATTTGCGCTAAATGTGCTAAGGCTTGTTGAGATAGCGTCATTTATCGCTGCGGTTTCGAAAGTCTTTGGCGTGTCTTTGTCAAAGTCAAAATTTATCGTGTCAAAATTTGGCTGCGCTGGCGTTAAAAAGTAGTAATTCACCGAGCCGCTTGAAAGCGTGATATTTCTAGCGTTTGGCTTAGCACTTTGTGAGTCGCCCAGCTTCCACTGCCTCCAGCCCTCAGCGCTCACTCCTGAGTCATAAAACCAGCCACTATAAATTTGCTCGCCCTTGCTGTTTTTGGCTCCGTTAAAGATTTTCTCTATCGCCTCTATCTTTTGCTTATCTAAATTTAGACTTTTTGGATCAAATTTGCACGCTTCCCACGCATTGATGATCCCATCTTTTAGTCCGTCTAAGGCGTCACATTTTTCTAGTACAGCGTGGCTTAGCTTGTCAAGGTCGTCCTGCGTTAGGGCATTTGCAAAAATTTTCTCGCCTTTTTCATTTTTCGGAGCTATCTTCATAAGAGCTTGGTTGTCCCACTGCTGAGCGATCGCCGCGCGAGATAGCCTAAAGCCAGGGTTTGCAGCGATGACGCCGTCAAATTCTAGCGGATAGCGCTGGGCTGCGATTAGTGCTGCCCTGCCGCCATTTGAACAGCCCATAAAGTAGCTATGTTTTGGCTTTTTGGCGTATGCGGCGGCTAAAATTTGCTTAGCTGCGTCCGTGACCTTGCCGATCGCCTGATAGGCATAGTCTAGCCTTGCTTGTTGATCTAGCCCAAACTCAGCCGTTGGCTCTGGGTGTCCTGAGTTTGTAGTAACTACCGCGTAGCCTCTAAGAAATGCTGGCGTGGCTGTGCTTGTGCGTATCGGCACTGCGCCAAGAGCAGGCGCTACAAAGCCGTCCATACCGCCCCCGCCTTGCAATAAAAACTTCTCATTCCACTGCTCTGGCAGCCTTATCTCGTAATCAATCGCATACTCTTTGCCGTCACTTCCAGTGCGTTTATAGAGTTTGCCATGCACCACGCAGTGAGGCTTTGCTTTGATATTATTTTTGCTGCCGCCAGTTAGCGCAGACATCTTATCGGCTGATACTTCGCCACTCTCATTCCACACCGCATCTATCATCTCGTTGTTTAAAATTTCGCGTCTTTTAAACTCTCACATCCTGCCTTATCAAGGGCAAAAGCCGTGCTGCCAATGAGTGCCAGTGCGCAAAAAAGTGAAATTTTCTTCATAACATCTCCTAAAATTTTACCTTGCTAAATGAGGTCTCATTATTAAGACCAAAGCCGTCAAATTCGTCTATTAGCCCTGCTCGCTCTTTGGCGTAGGCTTTGTAGTTTTCGCTGTGGCGGTAGCTCTCAAAGCTAGCTTCGTCTTTGTAAATTTCAACCAGCACCCATTTGTTAGGTGCCTCTTTTTGACTGAAGGCAAACTGCGCGTAAGCACCCTCATCTACGCTTTTTTGCATATATTTTTTGATGATCTTTTCAAATTTCGCATCGTTCTTTGCCTTAAGGCTTAAATTTGTGATGTGAAAGTAGGCATCTTTTAGGCGCTCTGGCGTTAAATTTTTAGAAAACGCAGCCCTTTTTTTCACGCTGATAGCCTTTTTACTAGCTAAAATTTCAGCGCTTGCGCTTGCAAATTTCTTAAAATGCGCCGAGCTTATATGCTTTTTATAAGCCGCCTCGTCCTTGTAAAACTCAAGCACGTAAAACAGCTCTGGCTTGCTCTTTGCGCTCGCAAAAAAGATCGCCTGCGTGCCTAGCTCGCTCTTCGAGCTTAATATATTTTCCCTGCCAAGACGCTTTAGCAAGCTCTTGTTATTTGGCGTTGAAAGTAGCTCCTGTAAGCTCACTTTCGCCTCCGCTCCAAAGGCAAACGCCGCCAAAACCGCTAGTAAAAATAGCTTTTTAAACATCAAATCTCCTTAAATTTATCTCTGCTCAACTCTTTTTATCCAAGCAAAAAGCTCGTCTAACTCGTAGTCGCCGCCGTGTCCTTGCCCCCAGACCGCTTCAAAATCAACCTCTTTGCCAGCATTTTTAAGCGAGAGTGCTAGCATAGCAGGCACGGCAAGGGCTAGATCGGTATCATTTGTGCCCTGCCTTATGCGGTAAAATTTCGCCGCCTCTTTGCTTTTAGTGTAGTTCATCGCATTCATCATCTTTATGACGCTAGCATCCGCCATCTCGCCGCCGCTTCGCTCTTTTGCAAATTTAGTAAAGTGCTTTGCAGACGTTTTACTATCGCCAAAGAGGTCGTTTTCAGGATTTTCTAGCGCAAGTCCGTCAAAGGCAACCACCGCTTTAGCACGTTTTAGCGAGGCGATAAAGTCTTCAAGCTTAAATGTATATCCAAGCGAGCAGCCCTGCGTGTCAAGAGTTATAAATTTAGGCGTGAGCGTGCTTTTGTCGCTACTTTTTGTAGCGGTAAATGCCTTTGAGATGAGGGCGTTTATATACTCTTTAAAGCTGCCCTCGCCATTTTCATCAAGGCTTAGTGCGTGGCCTTTGGCGTCTTTTAAATTTAGCGAGTTTAGATAGGCTGGGAATTTACTCTTTAGCTCGCGTGAGAGCTCTTTTTGCGTGGAGTTTAGCTCGCCTGTGATAGTCTTTGGCTTTTTGCTTCTATCGTTAAAAGTGCTCGCATCAAGACTTGTAAAATCAATCCTTTCAAATTTGTCCAAATCCCCAAACATCCACTCATACGCCTCGTCCTCATGCTCTAAATTTGTAACAGGGCAGTAGGCTGAGACGGCATAAATTTGATCATCCGCCTTTGCAGCGCCTAGCTCTTTAAGATATGGCTCATACTCTTTTGCATTTGCGCTAGTGCCAAGAAGTGCTGACATCGCGCCGCCTGCACTCGTGCCGTTTGAGATGATCTTATTTGCGTCTCCTGACATAAATTTGTCGTTAAATTTAAGATATCTAACGGCCGCTTTTAGATCGACTATCACAGCTGGCGCTTTGCCGATAAATTTCTCGCCATCCTTTAGCGTCCTGCCCCTAGCGCCAACGCTTGCCACGACGTATCCTCTAAGAAGCGCTTCGAGGGTGACATTTGGTTTTTCGTTTTGGACTTCTGGCTTTTGAGGCTTTGCGCTCATGTAGCCACCGATCGCGTTTGACATAAAGATAGCCCCTTTTTGGTCGCTAAATTTCCCCTCTGGCACATAAAAATTTAGCACCTCATAGTCGCTAGCTGGCTTTGCCACATAGACTATGCCCTCATAAGCTCTAAATTTAAGCGTCCTCTCGCCAACTTGCACGCTTTTTAGCTCAAATTTCTTTTCATCAAATTTAAGCTCGCCGCCAAAGCAAGCGCCTACCAAACAAACCCCTAAAATAGCAACTCTAACGCATTTCATGATCTACCTTTTTATTTTGTTCTACTTTTTACTTTACTAGCCTTGGCGTAGGCTACCACGGCTTTAGTACCTAGTTATCTTTTGGCTTATACTTGATCGCATAGTCAAATTTAGGCTGGTGCAGTGAAAACTCAAAGCTATCTCTATCCACCGAACCAACGCAATACTCACTATCATAAAGGCGTAGCAAAAACTCCGCCATCTGCTCGCTCGTGTGATACTTTTTAAACGCCTTGTCGTAGTCGTAGCTCTCTTTGCTAGTTGCCACCATGCCAAATTCTGTCTTTGTGGCAGCTGGGGCCAGCACTTTTGCCTGCATCTTTGCCTGCTTGTCCTGTGCTAGCTCGTGGTAAAGTCCCTCACTAAAGGCACTTACGAAAAATTTACTAGCGCAGTATGTGACGGCATTTGGCACGATTTTGTAGCCGCCTATCGAAGAGATGTTTATAAGCTGCGTATCTTTGTCTTTATATTTTTTAGTAAAGAGCGTTGAGAGCGTGACAAGTGAGATGATGTTTAAATTTATCATCTGCGTGATCTTGTCTAAATTTTGCTCGCCGACCTTGTTATAGTCGCCAAAGCCAGCGTTGTTTATAAGCGCTTTTAGCTCAAATTTTTCTAATTTTTGCCAAAGCAAGAGGGCATTTTCTTGCTTTGAAAGGTCGCAAAGCTCTATAACCACATCGACATTTGCAAATTTAGCTATCTCGCTTTTTAGCTCCTCTAAAAGCTCGCCACGTCTTGCGATAAGGATCAAATTCTCCCCACGCCTTGCAAATGCCTTTGCCACGGCAGCTCCTATGCCTGAGCTTGCTCCAGTGATCACTATATATTTTTTCATTTTGTAAACTCCACCGGGCTATAAATTTTGACACCTTCGCTGTGGTCATCTTGCGCTACTTCCACGATCACTTTAGCGATATCAGCTGCCTTCATCGGACGATACTCGTCAAAAAAGCCTTTTGGGATAAATTTAAATGCTTTTGCCGCCAAATACTCGCCAAGTCTAAATTCCTTTCTCTCAGCTTCGATAAGTGGCAGCCTAGCGATATGAAATGAGCTATATCCAAGCTCTTTTATCTTTGCTTCTGCTTGACCTTTTGCCTTTAGGTAAAACGAGCCTGACTTTCTGTTTGCCCCTGCAGCCGAGAGCAAGACAAAGCGTTTTGCACCGCACTCCAAGCCAAATTTGGCGAAATTTATCGGATAGGTCACATCGACTTTGTAAAACTGCTCTTTGTGCTTTGCCGCCTTCATCGTCGTGCCAAGCGCGCAAAATAGCTCATCAGCGATAAATGGCACCTCATCTTTAAAATCATCAAAATTTACTATCTTTACTTCAAGCTTTTCATGGGTAAATTCTAGCTCATGCCTAACGAGAGCGACCACCTTGCTATAGTGCTCACTCTCGCATAAATCTTTTAAAATTTCACTTCCTACAGCGCCGCTGGCTCCTGCTATAAGGGCGACTTTTTTCATGTTTATCCTTTGTAAATTTTGGATAAATTCTATCTCGCTAAGGCAAAAATTTCGCTTATGGCCTCTTTTGTATAAATTTGTTCCAAGCCCCTGCCCTTGGCGTAGTCATAAACTAGCGCCATGATCTCGTCTAAATTTGACTCATCAACGCCGATTTCTATGAGGCTTGTTGGTGTGCCGATCTTGCTAAACCACTCTTTTAGCTTTTTAATAGCCTCGTCTGCGTCATCCACGCCAAAAATTTCTTTGCCAAAGCGCTTAAATGCCTTTAAGTTTTTATTTTTATACCACTTCATCCAAGCTGGCATCACCACACTTAGCCCAGCTCCGTGCGCGCAATCAACCACCGCACCTATGGCGTGCTCGATCATGTGGTTTGGATATGAGTAGCCAGCCGTGCCAACGTAAGTTAAGCCATTTAGCGCCATCGTAGCAGCCCAGGCAAACTCGCTTCTAGCGCCATAGTTTTCTGGCTCTTTTAGTAAAATTTCAGTCGTTTTCATGACGGTTTTGATGTTTGCTTCGATGTATAAATTTATGATCTCAGGCTGAACGCTCGCCGTAAAGTAGCCCTCGATGCTGTGAGCGATGATGTCAGAAGCTGAATAGACCAAGTACTCCTTGCTAACGCTTGCTTGAAGAAGCGGATTTACCACCGATACTTTTGGGTAAAGACAAGCGCCGTGCATGGCAAATTTCTCTTTTGTGGCTTCGTTTGTGACGACTGCGCCACCGTTCATCTCTGAGCCAGTTGCAGCAAGCGTTATGATGTCAAAGATCATAAGCGCCTCTTTTGGGCATTTGCCAGTAAAAAAGTCCCAAACATCGCCGTTATATTTAACTCCTGCAGCCACTGCCTTGGCCGTGTCAAGCACCGAGCCGCCGCCTATGGCTAGCACGCTATCGACGCCTTGCTTTTTAGCTAAATTTATAGCCTCATTTACCTTGCTTAGCACTGGGTTTGACTTCACGCCACCTATCTTGCAAAACTCGATGCCATTTGCGCTTAGGCTCTTTGTGGCAACGTCAAAAAGTCCGTTTTGCATGATCCTGTCGCTGCCATAGATGATGAGCGTCTTTTTTGCGCCAAATTCTTTCATATATTTGCCGATGTTTTGCTCTTTGTCTTTGCCAAATTCTATTTTAGTAGGGTTTAAAAAGCTGAAATTTTGCATAGTTTTCTCCTTGTTTGCTTTTGTGATTTGGGGTAAATTTTAGTTAAATTTTCTTATTTTTAGCTATTTTTAGTCTTTGCTAAATTTAGAAATTTCTTAGTCTGATAGGTAGTTTTGATGTGATTTTGTCTGGATCGAAGCTATTTTTTGGATCGCCTAAGCCTCCAAAATTTTCGCCAGTGTTAAAGAATTTTTGTAAGAAATAATCCCCTCTATACCCAAGCTCGAAAAGTAGCTCAGACATCTCAGAGATATCCTTTTCGCTTAGCAAGTCCGCATGCACGGTCGTTCTAACTTCAAATTTAAAATTTATCTCAAGCAGGTATCTAAGCGTGGCGGCAAATTTCTCATATAAATTTGAGCCAGTGATGCCTATAAATTTCTCTTTTGGAGCTTTAAAATCAAGCGCGATGTAGTCGATCAGCCCCTCATCTATCGCCTCTTTTATAACACTAGGATGTGAGCCGTTAGTATCGACCTTTAAACTAAAGCCGCGCGCCTTGACCTCGCGTGCTAGCCTTAAAAAAAGAGGGTGTGCTGTGCATTCGCCACCGCTAAAGACGATGCCATTTAGCTTGCCGACCCTGCGGTCTAAAAAGTCGCAAACTTCGCTAAAGCTTATAGTGCCATTTGACTTTACAACCTCGATGTTGTAGCAGTATCCACAGCGCATATTACACCCTGCAAACCAAATGACAGCTGCCACTTTGTCTGGGTAGTCAAGCGTCGTAAATGGCGTTATACTAAAGACTTTTTGCAAGTTTTTGACCCTTTTTTAAACTAAAAGGCACAGGGGCGTGCCTTTGGTTTGCATTTTAGTTGATTTTTTTAAATTTATTCTTGCTTTTAGGCAAGAAATTTATCTCTTGCAGCAACTTGCGTATTCGTCAAATTTTATTCGCTCTTTGTGCTCGCCTTTTTTGCCGAGGTTAAAGCTCTCAACTGGTCTGTGATAGCCCATAACACGAGTATAGACCACGCATCTTGTGCGTTTATCTTGCACTTTTTCTAAAATTTCTTTTTCTGTCATTTCCTCTCCTTATTTGGATTTTTTCTTTTCATTTTCTATAAGCTCTGCATCACAAAGTGGGCAAAACTCATGCTCGCCAGCTATGTAGCCATGCTTTGCGCAGACGCTAAAGACCGGCGTTATCGTGATGTATGGGAGTTTGTAGTTTGAGATTATACTCTTTACAAGCTCTTTGCAAGCTTTAGCCGAGCTGATGCGCTCTTTCATATATAGGTGAAAGACGGTGCCACCAGTGTAGGCGCTTTGTAGCTCATCTTGTAGATCAAGCGCTTCGTAAGCGTCGTCTGTGAAATTTGCAGGCAGCTGGGTTGAGTTTGTGTAGTAGATATTGTCCCCCTCGCCTGCTTGGATGATATCTGGATAGCGCTTCTTATCCTCTTTGGCAAAGCGGTAGGTCGTGCCCTCAGCTGGAGTTGCTTCGAGGTTATATAAATTTCCGCTCTCTTCTTGAAATGTCCTTATCTTATCACGTAAAAAGCCAACCATCTCAAGGGCAAATTCTCGTCCAAATTTAGTTGAGATGTTCTCTTTATCGCCAGTGAAATTTCTAAGTAGCTCGTTCATGCCATTTATGCCGATCGTGCTAAAGTGGTTGTTAAAGTGCTTTAGATATCTCGCCGTGTAAGGATAAAGCCCTCTGTCATACATCTCTTGTATAAATTTACGCTTCTTCTCTAGGGTTGATTTAGCTAGGTCTAAAAGATAGCTTAGTCTATTATAAAGTGCGACCTTATCGCCTTTGAAGTTATAGCCAAGGCGGGCTAAATTTATAGTCACAACTCCTATCGAGCCAGTCATCTCAGCACTTCCAAAAAGACCACCACCACGCTTCAAAAGCTCTCTTAGATCAAGCTGCAAGCGGCAGCACATAGAGCGCACGTGGCCTGGCTTGTAGGCGTTTTCGTTTTCTATCTTGTTGCCATTTTCGTCATAAGTGTATTGCGAGCCGATGAAGTTTTGAAAGTAGCTTGAGCCCATTTTTGCGGTATTTTCAAATAGCACGTCTGCTACTTCGCTATCCCAGTTAAAGTCCTCTGTGATATTTACCGTTGGTATCGGAAATGTAAAAGGCTGCGAGCACTTGTCGCCAGCTGTCAAAACCTCGTAAAATGCCTTGTCTATGCGTGCCATCTCAGGCTCGAAGTCCTTGTAGGTCATATCGATCAAATTTTTCCTGCCACGCTCATTTGCTTTTTTCAAAATTTTCTCATCTTTTACGTTCGTAAAAAGGTGTATGTCATCGCTCGTTGGTATCTGATCTCTTAGGTCGCTTGGGCATGTGATGTCTATGGTTACGTTTGTAAATGGGCTTTGTCCCCAGCGCGCAGGGACGTTTAGGTTGAAAATAAAGCTAGTTATCGCCTTTTTGATCTCGGCGTCGCTTAGATCGTCTTTGAAAACGTAAGGCGCAAGGTAGGTGTCAAAGCTAGAAAACGCCTGAGCGCCAGCCCACTCGCTTTGCAAAATCCCTAAGAAATTTGCCATCTGATAAAGCGCCTCTCTAAAGTGCTTTGGCGCCTTGCTCTCGACCCTGCCACGAACGCCGTTAAAGCCCTCGTTTAGCAAAGCTCGCAAACTCCAGCCAGCGCAGTATCCTGTGAGGCAGTCAAGGTCGTGGATATGGTAGTCGCCATTTCTGTGAGCTAAACCTTCTTCTTTGCTATAAACAGCGTCTAGCCAGTAGTTTGCTATGACTTTGCCGGCGGTGTTGTTGATAAGGCCTGCGTTTGAGTAGCTTGTGTTTGAGTTTGCAGAAATTCTCCAGTCGGTGCCGTTTATGTACTCATTTATCGTTTGGGTTGAGTTTATATAGGTAGTATCTTCGTTTAGCCCTAAAATTTGCTCGCGTTGGAGCTTATGCGTATGGCGGTAGAGCATGAAGCTCTTTAGAACTTCAAAATGTCCGCCGTCAAATAGCTCTTTCTCTATCGCATCTTGGATGTCTTCGACCGTTATCGCACTTGATTTTTGAAAGATGTCTTGGACTACATTTGTAAAAACTTGCTCGTCATAAGCTTTATTTTCGCTTGCAAATGCCTTTTTTATCGCATCTACTATCTTATATGCTACAAATTCTTGCCTTGTGCCATCTCGTTTTAAAATTTCACGCATCACTTGCTCTTTTCTGATTGTTTTTTTGATATGGAGTTTAAAAGTATAGGACAAGAAAGCTTAAAAGATAGATAACTATTTTATTTTGTTTAATAATATTTATCAAAAAATATAAAATTTTAGAGGGTTTTATTAAGTATATTTTTACGCTTTTTAGGCATTTTAAACTAAAATTTGATTATTTTTACTTAAATAATTATTTTAATTTTAGTTTTTAAAATAGTAGATTTAAATTTTTCTTCCATATAGATCTTTATTTAATTTATGTTAATATTAGTCGATTTTCAAAAAAAAGGAGTTTCAATGAAAAAAATCACAACGCTCGCCATAGGTCTACTTTTGGCTGGCTGTGCATCATCCAACGGCGTAAAATCACCCGAAGATGGCATGATGAAAAGCTTTGCAAAATGCGCCCTAAAATCAGATAGTACAGTCATTATGCTAGTACCAAGTCGTGGCTTTCTTGCTGACGCAATAGCTAGCGCAACAACTAGTGTTTCAAACAACGACGGAGGTTTTTACAACAATCTAACGGATAAAATACAAGAAGGTGTGGATGCCTTTGTCATCTACGGCGAAAGTGGGATGAAAACGGAGTCACTCATGTCAAATGTCTTTACGAGACTAAAAGAGCGTAACGTAAATGGTATGCAGTTTTGTATATCAGCAGGAATAGAAAAGAGCGAGAAGCTAAGCAAGCTAGCAGATGAGCTTGGTATAAAATTAAGTTTTGTGACACTTCCGTAAATTTATAAATTTAATAGACAATTTAAAAAATTTAAGAGAGAAATTTCTCTCTTAAATTTAACTACTGACATCCCTCACACTCGATCGAACGGTCAGCTACGTCGTTTAGTTTTTCGCTATCTGGTGACTCAGAGCGTAGATAATAAGTTGATTTTAGTCCAAGCTCCCATGCAAGCGTGTAAATTTCACTTAGATATCCGCCACTTGCTTTGTCTAAGCTCATGAAGATATTTAGACTTTGACCTTGATCGATCCATTTTTGGCGGATAGCGCCTGCTTTTATAAGAATTCTTTGATCAAGCTCGTAAGCTGGCGTGTAAAACTGCCAAGTATCAGGGCTTAAATTTGGCACGACATTTGGGATCATACCGCTTAGATTGTGCTCAAACCACTTGCGCTTATAGACTGGCTCGATGGTCTGAGTGGTGCCAACAAGGATCGAGATCGAGCTAGTTGGAGCGATCGCCATTAGGTAGCCATTTCTCATGCCATCACGCTTGACTTTTTCTCTTAGCTTGTCCCAGTCGCAGACATTTTCGTCAAATAGCCCGCCTTTGTCGTTTAAAAGCGCCTTTGCGTTCTCGTTTGCAGTGTCTATCGGCATGATGCCTTTGCTCCATTTTGAGCCTTCAAATTTTGGATAGATGCCCTTTTCTACGGCTAAATTTGAGCTAGCGTAGATGGCGTTGTAGCTTATGTTTTCCATTATGCTATCAATGAGCGCCAAGTGCTCATAGCTGCCCCATTTTACGTTTTTCTCAGCTAGCATTTGCGCCTCGCCCATGACGCCAAGGCCGATCGAGCGAGAAGCAAGGTTTGTGTGTTTTACCTTTTTGTGTGGGTAGAAATTTAGATCTATAACGTTATCAAGCATCCTAATAGCTATCGGCACGACACGCTCGATGTCCTCTTTGCTGTTTATCTTGCTTAAATTTATACTTGCAAGGTTGCAAACTGCCGTTTTACCCTCGATACTCTCTTTTTCTACGATGAAAATTTGCTTGCCTTTTAGGCTATCAAGCGCGCTAAGCTTTTTGGCTTTTTTAGTTATGCCACTATCGACCGTGACGTCTTCTTCTTCGTCAAATAGCTCCTCGCCGCCGTCTTCATAAGTAATCTTGATCTTATAGTAGTTTGGCGCTGTGTTTTGGAAAATTTCGGTACATAAATTTGAGCTTCTGATGATGCCCTCGTGGTCGTTTGGATTTGCTTTGTTGGCATTGTCTTTGAAGCATAAAAATGGCATGCCCGTTTCAAAATAGCTAGTTAAAATTTTCTTCCAAAGCTCTTTTGCAAGGATGGTGTTTTTCTGGATATTTTCGTCGTTTTCATACTCTAAATATCTCTTCTCAAACTCCTCGCCATAAAGGTCGCAAAGGTCGCTTACTTGAGCTGGGTCAAAGAGGCTCCAGCGGCCATTTTCTTTGACACGCTTCATAAATAGGTCGTTTATCCAAAGTGCAGGGAAAAGCTCATGCGCGCGGCGTCTCTCTTCGCCTGAGTTTTTACGAAGATCGAGAAAATCGCTCACGTCCATGTGCCAAGGCTCGATATAAACAGCGATCGCGCCCTTTCTAGTGCCTAGCTGATCGACCGCTACTGCGATGTCGTTTGTCACTTTTAAAAATGGGATGATACCGCCAGCTGCGTTTTTGTGTCCGTCGATACTGCCACCCATCGCACGCACCTTGCTCCAGTCCCAGCCGATACCGCCGCCAAATTTTGAAAGTAGCGCCATCTCTTTGTAGCTATCAAAAATGCCCTCAATATTATCAGGCGTACTGCCTACGTAACAGCTGCTTAACTGGTGGCGTGTAGTCCTTGCGTTTGAGAGCGTTGGGGTGGCTAGCATCACTTCAAATTTAGAGATAAGGTCGTAAAATTTCTTTGCCCAGCCTTGACTATCTAGCTCGTTTTGCGCAAGAAACATCGCGATCGCCATAAACATGTGCTGTGGCAGCTCGATAGGCATACCGCTCTTGTCTTTGATGAGGTAGCGATCATAAAGCGTCTTGATACCAAGGTATGCAAACTGAAGGTCGCGCTCAGGCTTGATGTAGGCGTTTAGATCCTCTAAGTCGTACTTCTCTTTTAGCCCAGGGATGATGCGGCCTACCTTTTCGCCCTTTGCGAGGTAGTCTTTTAGGTGGTTGTAGCCGTTAAAGCCAGTCACTTTGTGATAAAGGTCGAACAAAAATAGCCTCGCAGCGACAAATGTCCAGTTTGGGCGGTCGATGTCGATCTTATCAACTGCTGTTTTTATAAGAGTTTGCTGAATTTCCTCAGTCGTTATCATATCTCTAAACTGAATTTTTGCATCTACCTCAAGCTCGCTAAGACTTACGTTGCTAAGGCCTAGGACCGCTTCGTTTGTGTATTTTTTGATCTTGCTGATATCAAGCTCTTCTGTTCTGCCATTACGTTTTATAACTTTCAAAAATGTCTCTCCGTGTTAAATTTTAATTTGAGATTTTATCCAAAAAGATATAAAAACTCTCTTTGCCAAAAACTACTCAATAAATATAAATTTACAACCAAAATGAGAAGGATAAAGGCTTGTAAAAACTCTTATTTTTCTAGTGCGAGGGCGATAAAAATGTTAAACGTGATGAACTTTTGGATTAGTTTTGGAGATCAAAATTTAAATTGCCGATAAATTTTACTGGCGCTTGTAAAAGCTACTTGAAAAGTGCCGCCCTTGGCTGATAAACTTTGCGAGCTAAATTTAAGGTGGATTTTGTGTTAGGGTATTTGCAAGGGGCTAAATTTACCCCTTGCGTTTAAATTTATTTGCCAAAAACTCTGGCGAAAATTTTATCTACATTTTTGGTGTAGTAGTTGTAGTCAAAGCACTCTTTGATCTCATCTTTGCTAAGGCTCTTAGTTAGGTCCTCGTCGTTTAGTAAATTTTGTAAAAATAGGCTGTGACCTTGCTCGTCTATCGCTTTTTTGCCCTCTTGCAAGTCCGCCCAGACCTTCATGGCGTTGCGCTGAACGATCTTGTAGGCGTCCTCTCTAGAAATCCCACGCTGTGGCAGCTGCAAAAGCACGCGCTGAGAAAAGACTAGGCCGCCTGTTAAATTTAAATTTTTCATCATATTTTCTGGATAGACGACTAAATTTGCTACCAAATTTTTGATACGAACTAGCATAAAATCAGCCGTGATAAACATATCTGGCAGGATAAATCTCTCAACCGAGCTGTGGCTGATGTCGCGCTCGTGCCAAAGGGCGACGTTTTCAAGCGAAGGCGTGACGTATGAGCGTAGCACCCTGCAAAGACCAGTGATGTTTTCGCTAAGGACTGGATTGCGCTTGTGTGGCATCGCGCTTGAGCCCTTTTGTCCTGGACTAAAGTACTCCTCTGCCTCATAAACTTCGGTCCTTTGGTAGTGTCTAATGGCAACTGCGATCTTTTCGCAAGTAGAAGCCAAGATAGCGATGGCGCTCACCACGTGAGCGTAGCGGTCGCGCTGGATCACTTGGTTAGAGGCTGGAGCAGCTTTCAGACCTAGCTCCTCGCAAGTTAGCTCTTCAAATTCCATCGGAGCGTGGGCTAAATTTCCCATGGCGCCTGAGAGTTTGCCATAGCTGATCGTATCTTTTGCGTCTTTGATGAGCTTAAGCGCCCTTGCGATCTCGTCGTACCAGATGGCAAGTACAAGGCCAAAAGTTATCGGTTCGCCGTGGATGCCGTGGCTTCTGCCGACCATGAGCGTGTGCTTGTGCTCGTTTGCTCTGTTTTTGACTGCCCGCATAAACTCCTCTACGTCGCTGATGATGAGCTCTAGGCTCTCTTTCATCTGAAGTGCAACGGCTGTGTCGATGCAGTCGCTTGAGGTCATGCCGTAGTGTACGAACCTGCTCTCCTCGCCAAGGCTCTCGCTGACGCTTGTTAAAAATGCGATGACGTCGTGCTTTGTCGTCTTTTCTATCTCGTCGATGCGAGCTACTTCAAATTTAGCATTTTTGCAAATTTTATCGCAGTCGCTATCACTTATGAAGCCAAGCTTATTCCAAGCTTTAACGGCAGCTTTTTCTACCTTGAGCCAAGCGTCGTATTTTGCTTGTATGCTCCACTTTTCAGCCATCTCTTTGCGTGAGTATCTTTCGACCATTGTTGAACCTTTTGTGTTAGTTTGCTTTTGTCCTGAAAGTATAAATTTGGCTTTCTAAGCCAGAAATCACGTCGTGCAATTTCTCTAAATTTAAGTTTTGATTATATAAAATCCGGGCTGAAATGTCGGTTATACGCTTATAAATTTGGGCTTAAGATAGCTCGCTCGTTTTTCAAAGGATCATTTTTGCCCTATGTAAATAAATTTATCGCCACTGCAGATCATCAAAAAGCTTACGAAATTTTACTGAAAAATGGCTTTAACATGAGCCAAACTCAACGCCTCATCGATAAAGGCAGGCTGATATGCGAAGGCAGTGTCGTGAGCGAGAAAAATGCCATTTTGTGTGGCGATGTCTTTTTGATCGACTATGAGGCCAAACCAAAGGGACTAAAGCCGATCTTTGAGTGCGAGAGCTTTGCGGTATTTGACAAGCCAAGCGGTGTGCTGAGCCACCCAAATGGCAGGCACTGCGACTACTCTCTAAATGATGAAATTTACACACTTTTTGGGCGAGATGCGAGCGTGGCACATAGGCTAGACTTTGAAACAAGTGGTGTGATAGTCGTGGGAAAAGATAGAAATTCTACGATAAAACTAAAGAAAATTTTTGAAAACAGAGAGGTTTTTAAAAGCTACGTCGCGATGGTGCAGGGCAGGGTCGAGCGAGAATTTACGATCGATGCTAAGATGGATCTGGCAAAAAACTACGACGATGTAAAAATGCGAATGCAAATTTGTGAAAATGGAAAAAGTGCGGTGACTAAAATTTTGCCTATAAAGTATTTTGACGATATCGATACGACTTTGGTTCAAGCTATCCCACTCACTGGTAGGCAACATCAAATTCGTTTGCATTTGTTTCATGTGAAACACAAGATCCTTGGCGAACCACTTTATGGTTTGTCACGTCTGCAGATCGAGAAAATTTTAGACAAAGAGATGAGCGAGCGTGAACGGATAAATTTAACTGGAGCAAAGAGGCTTTTGCTTCACTCGGATGAAATTTCATTTAAATTTGATGAAATTTTTTACACCATAAAAAGCAAATTTGACGCCGAAAGTGAGTTTTATAAATTTGCAAAAGAAGCAAACAATCAAAATATTTAAATTTTAAAAAGTCTTTCTAGTAAAAATAATCTATAAAATTTTTCGTAATTTTGCTTTTAAATTTGAACCAGAATTTTTATTGAAAAGTAGAATTAGATTTTTTAGTATCGGCGACGTTCTTATTTAAAAATTTTGGCAATCAACTTTGTATTTTTATTTTTCATCCACAAAATTTCATGCCAAATTTTTAGAATTTATTTTAAAGTTTTATTTTCCTCTTTTAAAACTTTTATAATCAAGCCAAGCCCAGCGCCAGCAACCAACACTATAAAAATTATCTCAGCGATATCAAGAGCTGTCATTTTTTACTCACGTTAGTTTTATCGTTAGTTGGTTTTTCTTCTGTTTTAGCTGCACTCTTATCGCTAACGTTAGCTCTGAATTTTGGGTTTTCATTTCGCTGTTTTAGCTGTCCGCAAGCTGCACTTATATCAAGGCCTTTGCTCTGTCTGATCGTGCAAGTGACGCCATGATCCCTTAGATATTCTTGAAATTTTAGCATACTAGCAAGCTCAGGCCGTCCAAATTCACTACCTTCATGCGGGTTAAAATAGATCAAATTTACCTTTGCCTTGATACCATGCAGCAGTTTAACCAGCTTTTTCGCATCGCTAACACTATCGTTTAGGTCTTTGATAACAAGATATTCAAACATCACACGCTTTCGCATATCGATAGGAAATCCCCTAACAGCGTCCATAACGGCCTCGATATTATACGCCTTATTTATCGGCATCAGGCGGCTTCTAAGCTCGTTAGTAACAGCGTGTAGTGATATGGCCAGCAAGACACCAAGATCCATCTCGCCAAGCTTTTTTATCTGACTGCCAAGGCCGCTAGTTGAAACGGTTTGACGGCGTGGCGATATGGCTAGACCCTCATTTAGAGCTAAAATTTTGATCGCTTTACTAACGTTAGCAAGGTTATCAAGCGGTTCGCCCATACCCATATAAACGACATTTATGCGCCTTTCATATGGTATGTTATTCTCTCTTTTTATCCACAAAATTTGCCCTACGATCTCGCCAGCAGTCAAATTTCTAACAAGTCCGCCCTTTGCTGTTAGGCAAAAAGCACAGCCCATTTTGCAGCCAACCTGCGAACTAACACAAACAGTGTAACGAGCATGGCGACTGATCTTGCCATCTTCGTCGCTAATCTCCTCTTTCATCGGTAACAAAACACTCTCTATCTTTAACCCATCTTTTAGCTCAAAAAGATATTTGATCGAGCCGTCGCTACTTTGCTCAAATTTCACACATTTTAGAGGATCGAGATAAAATTTCTCAGCCAAGTCCTGACGCATATCCTTTGGTAAATTTAGCATTTGACTAAATTCTGTCGCATTTTTTTTGTACACCCACTCATAAATTTGCGTCGCTCTGAACGAGGGAGAGACTAGCTCTTTTAACTCTTCGATGCTAAGATCAAGCAAATTTTTCACATATTTTCCTTTACATATTTTGTTAGTAGCTCTTTGGCTGCAGAGTGATTTTTTATAAAATCAGCATGCGCATTTTCATCACAAAAATTTGTCGCTATGAAAATTCCATAAGCTGGAATTTTAAAAATTTGAGCCACTTTTAGAACAGAAAAAAACTCCATATTTTCTAAAAAATATCCATTTTCAAACATCTTATGAGCCAAATTTTTGTCTATCGTTATGAAATTTGACGAATTTGTTTTAATAGTTCCACGTGAAACGATAGAAGAAATTTCACACTCGATGGGCGAGTAAGATCTATTTTCTATGCTAGAAATTTCAACATTCGCCCCAACCGAGCTTTCATAAATTTGCAAAATTTCGCCATCTTTATATAGACCTGCCGAGCCAACAAAAACTATCTTTTCTGGCATCTGGTATAAATTTCGCTCGGGATTTTTTGTCAAATTTTGACTTATATTTTGCAGCTCTAGGTTTGATGAGTTTGCAAATTTGGCCTCGATCTTTGCAAGGTAGTGTGGATCAATATTTTTTAAATTTATACTCTTTTCATCCACCCCAACACACGATCTTTTTTGCAAAAACTTTGTCAAATTTATCGCCATATCGACTAGCCCCACCCCCATTGGCAAGGCAAAGTCAAAAATTTCATTTTTTCCAGCTGAGATAACTAACATCAAAGCCTAACCTCAACGTCATTTGCCTTGAGATACTCTTTTAGCTTTTTTATCTCTATCTCGCCAAAGTGAAATATCGAAGCAGCCAAACACGCATCGGCCCCAGCTTCAAAAGCATCTTTAAAATGCTCCATCTTGCCAGCGCCACCGCTTGCGATAGTAGGTATAGAAAGCGCACTAAAGATCTTTGTCAGCTCTAGACTAAAGCCCTGTTTGACGCCATCATTGTCCATAGACGTTAGCAATATCTCCCCTGCTCCACGCGACTCAACCTCTTTTGCCCAAGCAAAGGCATCTTTTTTGGTATCGATCCTGCCGCCATTTATAAAAACGCTATAACCATTTTCGATCTTTTTAGCATCGATCGCTACGACGACACACTGCGAGCCAAATTTCTTAGCAGCTTCGTCGATCAAATTTGGATCTTTTATCGCTGATGAGTTTAGGCTCACCTTGTCGCAGCCCGCATTTAAAAGGCGCGATATATCATCGATCGTGCGTATGCCACCGCCAACGGTTAGGGGTATAAAAAGCTTACTTGCGACCTTTTTTACCACATCAACTATCGTATCACGGCCAAGGTGAGAGGCTGTGATATCCAAAAAGCACAGCTCGTCAGCGCCCTCGTCGTTGTATCTTTTAGCTATCTCGACTGGGTCTCCAGCATCAACAAGTCCAACAAAATTTACACCTTTTACGACCCTGCCATCTTTTACGTCGAGGCATGGGATTATGCGTTTTGCAAAATGATTCAAATTTATCCTTTGTCTATCTTTCTAGCTGCCACCTCAAAATATGGCAAACTAGCCCAATTTTCTCGGTTTCCAACTATATAAATAACCTCTTTTGCTCTTGTTAGCGCCACGTTTAGCAAGTTTGGCTTGCTAGCAGCCCACGCTCTAGCACCCTTTGTCGCCCCACCTAACACAAATACGATAATGTCAGCCTCTTTGCCCTGCATAGTGTGGATAGTGCCAGCACCTTTTAAATTTCTACAAACATCTTTAAATGGCGTTATTATCCTGATGTTATAATTTTGGCTAGCTAGCTCGCCTGCTAAGAGCTCTTTAACCACCTCACCCTCGGCTTTATTGTAGTTACCTATCCACTCTTCGCTTCTAACGTCTATCCACTTTGTTTGCACGTTAGTGTTTGCAAATTTACTAGCCGCGTTTCTGCCAAGTATCATCATATCATCGTAGATAGTCTCGTTTGAGGTCTCAAACATAGGGTTAGCGCATCTTCTATGCACGATCAGTGGTGAGCCGACCCAGATACTCTCACCGCTACCTTTTATATATGTGCCGATATTCTGCACCTTGTCTGCCCTTAGTTGCACAGAGGATTTAAGCAAGTTAAACTCCTCCTTTGCTTCGCAGTAGCTAAGTATCGCGTTATTTAAACTAACTGGCAGCGTTACGACAGGTTCAAGTTGAAGTGGGTCGCCAACCACCACGGCCATCTTTGAGCGAAGCAAGGCGCCTAACGCGTTAGTTAAATTTGCCTGCCCTGCTTCGTCTATCAAAAGCATGCCTATATCGCCATTTAAAAGGTCTTTAAAGGTGTTATTAAACGAGGCAAAAGTCGAGTTAACAACAGGCGTTAGCAAGAAGAGCCCCTTGATAACCTCGCGTCTATGCTTTGCCTCTAAGCCGTTTTTCTCAGCCATCTTTTCATCGTTAAAGATAACGCTAAGGGCACGTAAATTTGTCCTGACAGCCTCTTTGCAGGCAAAAATGGCAGCTTTGTGCAAATTTAGCGCCTCTTTAAAAAGCTCTATCCTAGCCCTAAAAAGCTTTGTCTTGTGAAATTCCTGGTCTATGCCACGCTCCATCATAAATGGCATACTCTTTTGCATCTCTTCGTTGCTCTCGCTAAAGCTGCCGTTTAGAAAGATATCTAGCTCCTCGCTCCTGCCAAGTATCTTTTGACGTCTAGCAAAGTCGCTTTGCAACCTTTTGTAAAGATTTATCTTAGTATTTAGCTCTGCAGCCCTGTTCTCAAGCTCTGCTATCTCGCTTTTTAGCTCATTTAGCCTTGCTTCATTTTTTTCTTTGCTCTCGCCATTTTGCTTACTAGCTTTTAAATTTTGCTCAGCTATCTGGCGGTTTATCTCACCAACTTTTAGCGCCTCGTTATTATACTTTTCAAAGGCCTCTGTCTTAAAAATCTGCTGAAAGAGAAAAAATGGCGGCTTTTCTGGCGTGCTTAGATACTCCTGCAACGCTTCATTTTGACTAACAACTCTTGTTAGCTCGCTAAATTCAGCCTTTTTGTCTTCAAGCTTGCCACTAATGCTAGTAAATTCGCTCTCAAGCGGAGATAAAAGCTCCTCTATCTGCTTGGCTGAGTTATAACTCTCTAGCCTTCTATCAACGTCAGCTAGCTCTGTTTTAAGGCTCTTTAGCTCCTCTTCTTTGATCCTGATCTCGCTAAAAAGTAAATTTGCCTCGTGAAGTGCGAGATTAAATTTCTCCTTTGCCACGTCAAAGTCATCAACCCCTTCGCCAACTGCCAGATATTTGCCAAGCCCCATCAAAAAGCCATCTTGCTCCAAAAACTCGCCATACTCTTTTGATATCTCATCATGCTGGCTGTGAGTAGCCTCGATCTTTACGCCATTAATTGCATTAAAAACAAAATTTGACTTGTTTTGTTTTGAGCCAAGCGCCACGCAAAATAGCCCCCAAGCTAGCTTTGAGATAAAGGACTTCTCGCCAAATTCACTCTTTTCATCAGCCGAGAGCAGCCTTGTGGCTATAAATTTAAAATAATCAATCTCGCCCGCATAATCCCCTATACTCTTTAGCTGACTTAGCTCCTTGCTCAAAATCTCAACCGCGCCGTTATTGCAAGAGCTAACGACCATCTCGAAGCCCTGCAGCTCGTCATTTAGCCTAAAATAAAGCGCCTTTTCGTCGCTATCATAAACTGGCTCAAAGATATCGTGCCTGCTCATTTGCGCGAGCTTCATCGCCCTAAGCGTCACCACTTCAGCCATCACGTCCTTTAAAAGTGTCGTTTTCCCAGTACCTGGAGCGCCATTTACGCTATAAATCCCGCCGTTGCCTTCTTTAAATTTCTCTATGATATTATTTTGCGCCATTTGCTGCGAGAAATTTAGAGCAAAATCACTCGCAAAAGCCGATCTTGGGTAGCGCTCAGCCCCAAAAAAGTCCCTAACAGCCCTTTGATTTAGCTCATCTCTAACATCAAGCCTCTCAAATTTATTCTCACCGCCCTCGTCCAAAAACTGATCCGTCAGCGCGTGCGTCCTGCCTGATTCATAAAATTTGATAAGTAAATTTATATCATCTATAAAAAAGCTATTTAAAAGGGCGTCGTTCTCTTTAAAATTTGGATCAACGATCCTTACTTCAAGTCTGATCACATCTTTGCAAAATGGCGTCTTTAGCGAGCTTTTTAGCTCCTCGTGCACTGCTTTTACATAGTTGCTAAGCTTCATTTTCTCTTTGTGGATAGAAATTTTATCCTTGATGTGCTCGCACTCTTTGTTAAAGTCGTTTTGACTGATCTCTTTTAGGTGGTTTAGGCGCACCATCGCCCATGGAGCCGTTGGGATAAAAAGCTCATTTGATGAGTTTGGCGTAAAAAATGGACTTAGCTCATCATCTAAATTTGCATCTTTTAAGGCAAAACTTTGCTCATTTTTGTAAAAGAGCAGATCGCCAGAGAGCTTAAGCTTATAACAAAATGCCTTTTCAAAGCTCGTTTGCTCAGAGCGTAGCTCATCTAAAATTTGCTCTTTTTCAAATTTCACCTTTGCTAGCTTTGATATCGCAAGGGCGAGCAAGTCCGTCTCAAAAATACCGCCATAAATCGAAATTTCTACACCATTTTTTAAAAGTGACCTATCAAATGCCCTTAAAATTTGCATAAATTTCTCATCAAAATTTGCGATCTCAAGGTCCATTGATTTTTTAAATTTGCTATTTGTCTTTTTTGGCTCGTCTAAGGTTTTTGGCTCTAAATATTGTGATAATAAAAAGTATTTTAAGGTGTTTGCCCTACTCAAATTTGCGCCTTATTTTGTTTTTATTTAGTGATTATAGTCCATTTTATATATGATTAAACTAAACTTGTAATCATTGTATAAGTAATTTTTGGCTAATATCGCGGCTATGATAAAGGCAAAAAAGCACTTTGGACAGAATTTTTTACAAGACAAAGCGACACTAGATAAGATCATCCAAGCGATACCCAAGGACGTAGAAAACGTCGTTGAGATTGGGCCTGGCTTAGGTGATTTGACATTTAGACTTTTGCAAATTTATAAGACGACCTCTTTTGAGATAGATTGTGAGCTGTTTCAAATTTTAAAGGTCAAATTTGCAAATGAGATCCAAAATGGACAATTAAAACTTTTTTGTAAAGATGCTTTAGAGCAGTGGCAGCAAGAGGGCGGACTAAGTAGCCAGAACTACTTTTTAGTCGCAAATTTACCCTATTACGTTGCTACGAAGATGATACTAAATGCGATAGATGACGAAAAATGCCTTGGACTTATCGTGATGATACAAAAAGAGGTTGCTCTTAAATTTAGCGCAAAGAGCAAGGATAAAGAATTTAGCGCTTTATCGATCTTCGCTTCACTTCAAGGCAGGTGTGAGCTTTTGTTTGACGTGGATTCAAAGCTTTTTAATCCACCTCCAAAGGTCACATCCTCAGTCATCAAACTACAAAAAACAAAAAAGATTTTTGGCAAAGACGGGATTTTCAAAGATGCAAAACAATACGAGGCTTTTAAAGCATTTTTAAGAGCTGCATTTGCTTCGCCAAGAAAGACGCTTTTGAAAAATTTATCCACAAATTTTGACAAAAAGGCGTTAGAAGAAATTTTTGAAGACCTAGGCTTAGCTCAAAATTTACGTCCACACGAACTAGATGTCGATTCTTATCTAAAAGTATTTGAAAGATTAAAGGAAGATAATGAACGACAAAAACGAAGAGAAAGTTGTAACTAACCAAAGTAAAAACAACAAAAGACGAAGATTTAGACCAAAAAACAAGCCAAAACAAGAGGGCGAAACTACCGAGCAAACATCACTAGCAAGCAAAAGCGTGATAGATAACTTCTTTGCAGCAGAGCAGGCTGAAGCCAAAACGCATGCCGAGCCAAAAAGTCAAAATCCTCGCCCAAAAAAGCAAAGAAATAATAAAAATCAAAACAAAACTGGCGAAAACAATAAGCCAAAAGAGCAAAAACAGCAAAAAGAAAAGCCAAAACAAGAGCCAAAAGCTGAAGCTAAAAACGAGACAAAAGAGCAAAAAGAAAAGCCAAAAAAGGCTAAAAAACCAAAGAAAAATTTACCTGCAAAACTAAATGGCAACGAGCAGTGGCAACAAGATATCGCAAGCGCGATGGAGGCAAACAAAGCCACTCACGAGCTAAGACTTGAGCCACTAAAATATCTAAACTCAAGCGAGCATAAAATTCGCATAACTCCACTTGGCGGTCTTGGCGAGATCGGCGGCAATATGACGGTCTTTGAGACAGAAACTAGCGCTATAATCGTTGATATCGGCATGAGCTTTCCAAGCGAGAGCATGCACGGCGTGGATATCCTCATCCCAGACTTTGACTACGTTCGCAAGATAAAAGATAAGATAAAAGGCGTCATCATCACTCACGCACATGAGGATCACATCGGCGCAGTGCCTTATTTTTACAAAGAGTTTAAATTTCCTATCTACGCCACACCGTTACCACTTGGCATGATAAATAATAAATTTGAAGAGCACGGACTAAAACAAGAGCGCTCACTCTTTAGATCAGTCGAAAAAAGAAAGCCATATCTCATAGGTGACTTTGAGGTCGAGTGGATACATATCACGCACTCTATCATCGACGCCTCAGCACTTGCGATCACGACAAAGGCTGGCACGATCATCCACACAGGCGACTTTAAGATCGACCACACGCCGATAGATGGCTACCCAACAGACCTTGGCAGACTAGCGTATTACGGCGAGCGTGGCGTGCTTTGTCTATTAAGCGATAGCACAAACAGCTACAAAGAGGGCTTTACAAAGAGCGAAAGCAGCGTTGGTAAGACCTTTGACGCGATATTTTCAAAGGCAAAAGGCCGCGTCATAATGAGCACATTTAGCTCAAATATCCACCGAGTCTATCAAGCGATCGAGTGGGGCTTAAAATACAACCGCAAAGTCTGTGTCATCGGTAGATCAATGGAGAGAAATTTATACACTGCTATGGAGCTTGGCTACATCAAGCTTGATAAGAAAATTTTTATCGATGCAAACGAGGTTGGTAAATTTAAAGATGACGAGGTGCTTATCGTCACTACTGGCTCTCAGGGCGAGACTATGAGCGCGCTTTACCGCATGGCGACAGATGAGCACAAATATATAAAGATAAAGCCGACTGATCAGATAATCATCAGCTCAAAAGCGATCCCAGGCAACGAAAACAGCGTCTCAACGGTGCTAAATTTCTTACTAAAATCAGGCGCGAGCGTCGCTTATCAAGACTTTAGCGAGATCCACGTCAGCGGTCACGCAGCGCAAGAAGAGCAAAAGCTGATGCTTCGCCTCATAAAACCAAAATTTTTCTTGCCGGTGCATGGCGAGTACAACCACATCGCAAAGCATAAAGAGACGGCCATTAGCTGTGGTGTGGATGAGCGAAATATCTATCTAATGAGCGACGGCGATCAGATGGAGGTTTGCCAAAAGTACCTAAAACGTGTAAAAACGGTAAAAACTGGCAAAGTCTTCATAGATAATCAAATAAATAAACAAATCGCAGACGACGTCGTCATCGACAGACAAAACCTAGCTGAAGCAGGGGTCGTCATGATAATCGCTCAAATTTCACGTCACGGCGCAAAACTCATCAACAAACCTCGCGTCATCAGCTACGGCCTTGTGGGCGACAAGCAAGACGCCGAGTTTAGAAAAGAGATGGAGGGCGTGCTAGAGCAGTATTTAAGCAACGTCAAAGAGGAGCTTTTGAAAGATAGCAGACTACTCGAGTCACAGGTGCGCCAAGTGATCAGAAAGCACATATTTAGAAAGGTCAAAAAGTACCCAACTATCGTGCCGATCATCTATCTAATGTAAGGAAAATTTATGCAAAAAGCCAACCAAATCGCCGCTGAAGTCTTAGAGATAGAAGCAAACGAGCTTTTAAGACACGCTAAAAGCGTGGAGATAGAAGATGCTGTAAATTTGATATTTAACGCAAAGGGCAAAGTCATAGTAACAGGCGTGGGCAAGAGCGGTCACGTGGGCGCAAAAATCGCTGCCACGCTTGCAAGCACTGGTACGCCAAGCTTTTTCTTACATCCGACAGAGGCCATGCATGGCGATCTTGGCATGATAGAAAAAGACGACATCTTGTTAGCCATTAGTTTTAGTGGCGAGAGCGATGAGCTTATCAAAATTTTGCCTCACGTAAAGCGCTTTGGCGTGAAAATCGTCGCCATGGCAAGAAGCAAGACAAGCTCACTTGGTAAATTTAGCGATGCTTTTATAGATATAAATGTAGAGAAAGAGGCGTGCCCACTAAATGCCGCCCCAACGGCATCAACCACGCTAACGTTAGCTCTTGGCGATGCGTTAGCTGTTTGTTTGATGCAAAAGCGCGGCTTTAAAAAAGAGGACTTTGCAAATTTTCATCCAGGTGGCAGCCTTGGCAAGAGGCTATTTTTGAAGGTCAAAGACGTGATGAGAAGCGAAAATTTACCGATAGTCCGCTGGAATGCAAGCCTAAAAAGCGCGATCGATACTATGACACATGGCAAGCTTGGCACGGTTCTCATCGTCGATAAAGATGGTGTGCTAGACGCTCTTTTAAGTGACGGCGATCTTAGGCGCGCGCTTATGAGAGAGGACTTTGACCTAGAAGAACCAGCGATGAAATTTGCAACCATGCATCCAAAAGAGATAAATGACAAAGAGATGTTAGCCGTAGATGCGTTAGCTTTAATAGAAAAGTATAAAATTCAGCTTCTAGCTGTCGTAGAAAATGGTGTGCCTGTGGGCGTTTTACACATCCATGACCTTGCAAATTTAGGACTATAAAATGGAAAAAACAAGACTAAATAAATTTATCTCACACAACACAAACTACTCACGCCGTGAGGCAGATGAGCTGATAAAAGCTGGCAAGGTTAGCATAGCAGGGCGTGTGGTTAGCGACCTTGCCACAAGCGTGGATGAAGATGACAAAGTGCGCATAAATGGCCGTTTGATAAAGCTAAAAAAAGAATTTACCGTTATCGTTTATCACAAACAAAAGGGCGAGCTAGTTAGCAAAAAAGATGACCGCGGACGAAAGACGATCTACGACACGTTAGATAAGAAATTTGCCAAATTTGTTAGCGTAGGGCGCCTAGACTACGCAAGTGAGGGACTACTTTTACTAACTGACGCTCCAGCGATCGCCACAGCGCTCATGAATAGCGACTTAGAGCGCGAATACTACCTAAAGGTAAAAGGTGAGGTGACAAAAGAGGTGATAGAAGCGATGACAAATGGCTTTTTCGCCAAGGATGCCACCAAAGGCGCTCACGCAAAAACTACTATAAAATCAATGGAATTTAAGCCATTTCTAGCCTATAAAGTCTTTGGCTCAAGCGGTGGCTACACAAAACTAAAGGTCATCATAAATGAGGGTCAAAACAGAGAGCTACGCCGCTTCTTTGGCTACTTCGACCTTGAAGTGATGGACCTAAAACGTGTTAGTTTTGGACGCGTTAGCCTTGATATGCTAAAGCCTGGCAAATGGCGCTACTTTGAAAATAGCGAATACGAAGACCTAAGAGACTTTTTAAAAGTTAATAACGTTAGATACTAACATCAGGCTTGTTTCTCTAGCAAAAAGGCAAGCTAAATTTACAAAAATGAAGAAGAGATGAAAAAGATTGTTCTTTTATCCATGATCTTACTAACTACCAGCTTTTGCGAGGATCTTTTCAAACTTGGGCTTGAAGCTTATAATAAAGGCGAGTTTGATAAAGCTGCCAAGCAATGGCAAAAAGCTTGTGACGATAATGTCGCCCGTGCTTGTCATAACTTAGGAGTTTTATACGAGGACGCTAAAGGCGTAAAACAAGACTATCACAAAGCAGCCAAGCTATATAAAAGGTCATGCGATGGCGGATTTGCTGGTAGCTGCCTAAATTTAGGGGCTTTATATATAAAAGATCAAGGCATAGGACAAGACTATATCAAGGCTATCAATCTATACAAAAAGGCTTGCGACGGCGATATCGCCCAAGCTTGCCATAACTTAGGTGTTTTATATGCGCTAGGCAAATACATAAATCAGGACTATCGCTTGGCAAAAAGATACGTTTTTAAAGCTTGCGCTCTAGGTTTCCAAGATGGGTGCGACTATCTTAATAAAATGATTGCCGCAGACGAGAATGATGAAAAGATTGAGATCATATTTAAAACTATGAGTAAAACTATCAATCATCTAAAACAAATCGACTAACTTCGTAAATTTATATCTTATTTTCTGAAAGTAGGATGTTTATATATGGATTTAGAAGTGTTTCGCCACGTGCTGCGTAGAGCAAGACCTCTTTAAAGTAGTTGTCGTTTATGCCGTAAGTGTGAAACTCATACGCCCCTATGCCGTATCCCATCGGCGTGATATCGACCCTCGAGTACCAGGCATCTTGCGCTAGGATGTAGCGGTTTGTATCTCTTGAATAGACATATAACTTGATCTTATCTTTGCTCTTTTGCGCCATATACCAGATGAAAGAATTTGTGACGTCGTTAAAAAAGTAGATGTCGCCATTTGGCATGATCGCCTGAGCTGTGTCGTTGTTATCAGCGATGAGCGTCCTGCTCTCATAACATATAAATTTATTTGGCGTAAGCTGCTCTATGGGCTCAGACTTGCCGTTATTTAGGACTAAAATTTTATCGTCGCTTATGTCAGCATTATAGGCGAGCACGGCTAAGACTAGAGCCAACAAACAAAGAGAAAAAATTTGCTTTATCAAAATAAAAATCCTCTTAACAAATAGTATTTGAGCACGTAAAGCGAGCAGATCAGCACGCAAACACTTAGCCAGATCGATGAAAATTTAAGCTTGTGCGAGTAGTTTGTCTTTGTGATGATCTCCACAAGATATGGCATAAGGCCGTAAAAAATGCCCAAAAACAAACTGCCCCAGATGAGGTAGCCAACGTAAAAATAGTCGCTTCTTAGCATGCAGTATGGGCACTTGTGATTTGGCTGCTCATAAACGTAAAGACCAAAAAAGTAGGTGATAGCATAGTAGCTAAGCACTAAAAATAGCAAATTTGCCACAAAGCTTGCCATGCTTTGCTTTAAGAAATTTAGCGCCAAAATGACAAAAAATAGCACGAAAAAGGCGCTTACTAAGCCAAAATTTGTATAGCCAAATGGCAGCTTTGGAGCTTGAAAAGTGACCGAGCAGCAAAAGACTGGCACCTTTAGCGGGATGTTATAAAAAAACGAAATTTCTATGCCGAGCTCTATTAGTATCATCACAAAAAGGCAGATGAAAATGGCATATTTTTTCTTTAGATATGGGAAATTTAGAGCCTGCAAGTCGAGTTTGTTTATGACCAGCCAGATACCAAGCCCAAAGATCAGCAAAATTTTAGTGAGCATCAAGATGCCACCAAATTTATTTGAGCCGATCACGCCAGCCGAGCACATAGCCCCTGGCACGATGTCAGAGAGCTCATTTAGACAAAGTGCGAAAAATATAAACAAAACGATCTTTGTGCAGACGCTAAAGAGCAAGATCGTATTTACAAGGTAGTTTTGCTTTTCAAGTGAGTATTGAAGCGATGTTAGCGCGTTATAGTCCCACGATCTTACTATCCTAACGACATAAAATAGTGAAATGCCCATCAAAACTAACAGCACAAACTCCGCTAACAAAAAGGCGATAACGGCGTTTGATAAAAATACGCTCATACTATCTCTCCGTTTTGCAAGCTAACAACTCTATCTGTGGCGCTTAGCTCGTCAAAAATGCTATCGTGAGTGGCGACTATGACGCTTTTTTTAAGCGCTTTAAATGACTCAAGTAGGCCTAAAAATGCACGCGAATTTTGCCTATCTAAATTTGCCGTTGGCTCATCAGCCAAAATGATATCCGCATCCATTGATAAAGCCCTAGCCACCGCACATCTTTGGCGCTCGCCACCGCTTAAATTTGATACATTTTCATCTCTTTTGTGTGAGATATTTGCAAGCTCAAGAGCCTTTTTTATCATCTCTTCACGCACGTTTGCCTTAAAATTTGTTAGAGCAAACGGAGCTAACAAATTTTCATAGACGCTTAAGCCCTCTATGAGGTTAAAATTTTGAAAGACAAGCCCAAGCCTTTTATGTCTAAGCTCGGAGCAAAATGAGTCAGGCAGCTTTGCTATGTTAGTGCCGTCTATCAAAATTTCTCCGCTAGTTGGCTTTTGAAGTAGGGCGATGAGCGAGAGTAGGGTGCTTTTGCCACTTCCGCTAACGCCTTTTAGTATCACTAACTCGCCGTTATTAACGTCTAAATTTATATTTTTTAGAGCGCAAAACTCGTTTTGTTTGCCTTGGTTATAGACTAGGCTAACGCCTCTAATATTTATCATTTTAGCCCCTCGTTTATGTCGCCACACGCCACACGCCACGATGGGATAAGCACAAATGCCAAAAATGGTATGACGCCAAAGACAAAGATCAAAAAGAGCTTATCAAACTCCAAAATAGGCGTGAAATTTGTAAAATTTAAAAGCTCATCGCCTAAAAATATCCCCTTTAAAAATGGAGCATTAAAAACAAACACAAAGATATAAGCTAACATAACGCCAAGCAAAAATGCGCTAACGCTAACGATGAAATTTTGTATAAATTTTAAAAAAATGATCTCTTTTATACTAAAGCCGATGCTTCGCAAAATGGCTATCTCGCGCTTTTTACTACCATAGGCAAGTGAAATTTGATTTTTAAGTAGCACGAAAAATATGAGCATAACGCTAACATAAATGCTCATAAAAATTCCGCCCTTATAGTAGTAAAGGTGCCTGACTTTTGCCACCTCGTCTTCTATGCTAAGAGCAAATGAATTTGGATATAAATTCTCTATCTTTAAAGCCACTTGGCTGATCTCGTCGCTGTTTGGCACGTCTACATAGAGCTTTGTATATTCTTCGTCTTTTAAATTTAAGATAGCCCTCAAGGTATTTGGGTGTAAAAATATCGCGTTATTTGAGACTAGGCCGCTTTGTTTTGGCATGGTTTTTAGAATTTTTACTGGTATCATGCGCTGTTCTGTTAAGAAGTTAAAGCTCTCGTCGTAGTAAAGCTCATTCATAGCCGCCTTTACGCCCTCGCCAACGATCATCTCGTCTTCTTTTAGGCTATCATCCTCATATAGATGAAACCAAACGCGCTTTTGCACGAAGTAGTACTCCCCATCAACCACACCCCTAACGTCAGCCACGCCATCGATCTTTGAGATATCGTAGATATAGCCAGGGTGCATGAGGTCTCTTTTGCCAGCACGAAACGCGCTAACAACGATACTTGAGCGATCTTTTACTAAATTTATAAGATCGTGCTGGATCGAGCCAGAGATGAAAAGCACCGAGCTTAGCACGAAGATAATGAGCGCAAATAGACAAAAGCTAAAGAGATGATCTTTTTTGTCTTTAAAGAGCAGGATCACAGAGTAATTTATGAAATTTCTACTTATCATATACAAAGCCCTTTTGCTCTTTTAGACTAAAGCTAGAAGCTAAATTTGCCCTTGTTATCTTTGAAATTTCTCTTAGCTCATCTTGCTTTGCTTTGTGGTCAAAGCTAAGGTAGTGCGCCGCTAAAAGCGTGTAAGAGAGTCCAAAAAATAATGCCAAAAATGCTAGAAATTTCACTTTACTTACCGATAAATGTCTTTATCTCGTCAAATTTTATGACACCTTTGCCGGCGTGATCTTTCATAAAGCTCTGAGCCTTTGCTTCGTCTTTAAATGGGATAAACTCCTCGCCCATCGGTCCAAAAACATTTGAGCCATGAACGTAAAACGCATCTTTTGCATCAAGCTTTTCAAGCGTGTAATAATCACTCACATAAGCCTCTTTCATCTTATCGTTTGCATAGTAAAACTGCGCCATATCTTTTACGCCGTCAAAGTAATAGTCCTTGCCATCAGCCTTGATAAGTGTCGCCCATGGAGAGTTTTTCACGATCATACCGCACACTGCACATCTCGTACCCTCTGGCACGACTATCCTCTCAGGTTTTTTAGCCTTAGCCTCTTTGCCCTCTTTGCCTAAATTTGCTGGAGCGTCCCATAGATAAAGAGCTGCGGCTTGCAAGTGCTTGTCATACTCTGGAGCTTTGTTAGCCTCTTTTGCGTCGCACACTTTTTTAAGGTGAGCTTTTAGCTCAGAGATAGCCTTAAAGTTTTTTGGATCAGTTTTGTCGCAGTTTGCCTCGTAAAATTCCTTACCATGTGCGTAAACGCCGTCCTCGCGCTTAGCTTTGATCATCTTATTATCGCCTGCAAAGTCTTGTCCAGCGACCTCGTAAGCTTTGGCAAAGTTCATTATCTCGCCGCCATTTGCTGCTTGAAATTCTTTCGCGTCGGCCTCGGTTGAGAAGGCGTATTTGCTATTTCTAGTCATCGTCCCTTTGACGCTACTGCCAACTACGTAAAATGCCTTATTTACGTCGATCAAATTTAAATTTTTAGTATCAACGACTTGCGCGTCGCTTGGGATCTTGCCTTCTGTGAGCTCATATAAGCAGTGGAGTGACGCTACTTGTTTGCCGTTATAAACGTGGTTTGTTTTATAAAATTTAACCAAATTCATACCGCAAACTGCGCAGTACTCTTTGCCTTCGCCACTTCCTACCAAAGTAGCTTTACTAGGCTCGACGCTTTGAAACATAGGCTGCATTTTATTAGTGGCTGCGCCGTGATCATGCGTACAAGTAGCAAAAAGTAGGCTAGCAAGTAGTGCGGAAGCCAAAACAGAACGTAAAATCATATCATCTCCTTTAGTGTATTAACTCTTTTTTTAGCATTTTTATATTTTCTTGCGATAACTCACCCTTTTCATAGAGCTTTTTTAACATCTCATCGTCAAATTCTATCTCGTAGTAGCCCTTTACAAACTCACTAAATTTATCAAACTCATCAAATGCATAGCCAAGCAGCCAGCGTCCGCCGTTATTGCCACTGACTAAATTTTGATGCTCCGCTCCGTCATACCAGATAAAAAAGGTCGTCTGCTCTATCTCATCTGGCAAGAAGTAAGAGCGAAATTTAGCAGCCTCGCCACTATAAATTTGCTCTATCACGCTTTTGTCTGCTGTGTTAAGCGAATTTAGCTCATTTTCGTGATCAAACCCTCTAACCAGCACCGCCTCACGCGCAAATATCACATCGAGTAGATCGCCCTGCCCGTTATCTACCACGTATCTTAGGCTATTTTCATCCTCTCTTTTAGAAATGAGCCTTAGATACTCTTCATCTGGCTCTAAAAAGGCGCTGTCTAGTAGATAAAGCGCCTCTAGGCTTGCCTCTTTATTGCCCCAGTTTTTAAAACTCATCAATTCTTTCCTAAAATTTCTAAATTCTCACACGCCTCTTTTAGTCCATTTTTGCAGCTTTTAGTGAAAATTTCACGTGCTTTTTCTACGTCCTCTTTCACGCCTTTGCCCTCAGCTAGCATGATAGCGTAGTTGTTACAGCCTTTCTCATAGGCGTATATGCATGCTTGCTCGTAAAGCTTTGTCGCTTTTGTAAGGTTTTGATCAACCCCTTGCCCATAAACATATAAAAATCCAAGATTATCACATCCTATGCCAGCTTCGTTTGCGCAGGCCATTTCGTAGTATGTTTTGGCTTTTGCGTAGTCCTTCTCGGCGCCCTCGCCTTGAGCGTATAGGTAGCCAAGGTTGCTACATCCCATGCCGTCCCCTGCTTTGCAAGCCTTTTCATAAAGCTCTTTTGCTTTTTTTAGGTCTTTTGCCACACCAGTGCCATTTGCATAGAGCAAGCCAAGCTCGGTGCAGCCCTCGTTGTCGTTACATGCTTTTTCATAAAATTTAACTGCTTTTGCTAGGTCTTTTTCTACGCCTTTGCCCTTTTCATAGACGTAGCCAAGGTTGCTGCAAGCCATAGAGAAATTTTGATCGCAAGCCTTTTCATAGAGCATTGCCGCCTTTGTCTCATCTTTTTTGACGTTGCCGTCGCCCCTGCTGTAAAGCACAGCTAGGTTGTAGCAGCCTGATGCCTTTTTCTCTTTGTCGCAAGCATCTTCATAAATTTGCGCTAGCTTGTTGTGATCATCTTTTGCGTTTAAAGCCTCTTTGATGTAGCCAGCATTTAAAACGCATAAACTAGCAGCCAATAAAATCAAACTCTTCATCATATCTCCTAAACTACTTTTATATCTCTGCCGCGGTAGGCTAGGGCGATCAGCAAGGCAAGAGCCGCTAAGATCAAGTATATTAGCCCAGAAACGCCAAAACTTTCGCCATTTGCGTATGAGTGAAGTCCGCTAAGGTAGAAATTTACTCCAAAATATGTAAAAAGCACCGAAGCAAATGATAGCACGCTAGCTGTTAAAAAGACAAAAACGCCCCTTAGTTTTGGTATAAACCTTAAATGAAGCACTATGGCATAGACGATGATCGTGATGTATGACCAGCTCTCTTTGCTGTCCCAGCCCCAGTATCTACCCCAGCTCTCATTCGCCCAGACGCCACCTAAGAAATTCCCTATAGTTAGCAAGCTAAGTCCAATAATAAGGCTTAGCTCGTCGGTGGCGGCTAGGTATCTTATCTGCTCGCTAAGTTTTTGCTCGTTTTTGTCATTTTTTAGAGCCATCAAGATAAGTCCCACAAGCCCCAGCACAAAGCCAAAGCCCAAAAAGCCGTAGCTTGCGGTGATGACGCTTACATGCACGCTAAGCCAAAATGACTTTAAAACTGGGACTAAATTTGTTATCTGTGGGTTTATAAAATTTAGATGAGCAACGAGCAAGCTAACACTTG
Organism: Campylobacter concisus; assembly: GCF_003048375.1. Classification (NCBI taxonomy): domain Bacteria; kingdom Pseudomonadati; phylum Campylobacterota; class Epsilonproteobacteria; order Campylobacterales; family Campylobacteraceae; genus Campylobacter; species Campylobacter concisus. Next base: position 1,953,071 of record NZ_CP021642.1, read on the forward strand.
CAAAGAGCGAAGCAGCGCCTAGTGCGAAGCTTTGATGCTTGAAAAATAGCACCCCAGCTAGCACGCTTATAAGCGAGATATAGACTAAACTCTCATAAGCATCGCTCCAAGGTGCGTGACCTGAGATGTAAGCGCGTAGGGCTAAATTTAGAGCATGCACTATAAATGCAGTAAAAAACGCAAGACTAAGCGCTCTTTCAAATCTAAATTTCCTCCCAAAAAATATCCTATAAAAGCCAAGGGCGAGCGAAGCAAGAGCTAGGATCATGTAAAAATAGATAAGAAATTTAAATATCTCCATTTGGTTATAAAGCACTTCAAGGCTAATTTTCGCCTCGCTTGGCGCAAGAGAGCCTAGAGTGCTTCTTTGATAGCTTGAAATTTGCTCCAAGCATTTATTGGCGCCCGCGCACTCGCCACTTTTTACGCAAAGACTTAAATTTTCTATGTAAGCTCCTAAAACGCTTTTAAACTCGTTTGAAATTTCATCTTTACTAAAGGCTTCATTTACGCCTAGCCACGTGATCGCTTTGCCATTTTTAGCAGGGATAAATTTTAAAATTTCGCCCTTTAGCGCAAGGTATAAGACATTTAGCCTCTCATCAAATTTAATGACATCGCTATCAAATTTATCTCTTTTTGAGGCGGATTTTTCATTGGCAGCCTCTACAAATTTAGCCAGCTTATACTCGCCATTTTCGTTAAAAACGTCATTAAAGCTAGCAAATTTCTCGCTAACGCCAAGAAGCTCGCCCACACGCTTGCTTGTGATCTTTACTATCCTTTTATCCATCCACTCTTGTGGCGAGATGGCAAAAGAGAGCATCAGCTCATCGCTACTAAGCCCAAAGAGCGTCGTTTTGGTTGAAATTTTGCTTATTACCGCCCTTGTATAAGAGCTAGCTGGTGCGATCCTGCTATCAGTTTGAACTAAAATTTTGGCAAATTTATCTGCGTGGGCTTTAAAATTTGTAGCCTCATCGCTTGCAAAATTTGGCGTAGCGTTTAGCAAAAGTAGGGCCAAAAGTGCAAACTGCGTGCCTTTTATGAAGTTACAAAGTCTAAAAAATCGGCTCTTTTTGCTAAATAAATTTCCCACAAAGCCAAGGCAAAGCAGAAAATATCCGATGTAAGTTGGCACTTTGCCAGGATCAAAGCTGATCTCAAAGGCGCTTCCAAGCTCGTCAGCGTCGTATGATGACTGAAAAATTTTATAGCCCATGATGCTTAGTGGGTGATTTAGCGAAATTTCATGCTCGCTGCCTGCTATGCTTACTTTGCTCGTGTAAGATGATGGGCTATTTAGCCCTGCGTAGCGCTCTAGGATAAATTTATCAAGCCTTAGTGAAAATGGTAAATTTATAGCCCTTGAGCTAAAGTAAAATTTCGCCTCTTGCCCGTCAAAGCTTAAAATGCTAGGCTCAAGATTATATCCAGCGCCACCTTTTAGCTTGGCGCTTTTGCTCTTTTCATTAGCAAAGCCAGCCTCTATGCTAAGCGTAGCTGGAGCGTTTTTCTCATCCTTTTTGTAGCCAACTATCTTTATCTCAAATTCTTTGCCGTTTATATCTTTTTTAAAGCCAAAGTCGTTTTTGCCAAGTAGGCTAAGTTTTAGTGGATATTCAAAGCTTTCATTTGAAATTTGCACTCTTAAATAGGGCTTTGTGCTTTGCATATAGTTGCCACTCTCGCCTACTCTAAGATGCATAACGCCCTCTTCGCCAAAGTATCTTGTAAGCGCAGCACCGATAAATATAACGATAAAAGCAAGATGTATCAAAAATGCGCCAAATTTCTTATACATCTTGGTTTTTACGATGCTAATGGCTAAACAAATAGCACAAGCTGCCATGACGCACTCGTACCAGAGCGCTTCATAAACAAGCACTCTAGCCGTCTGTGTGTCATAAAAATTTTCCAAAAAGGTCGCCACTCCTGCACCAAAAGCAAGGATAAATAATAATATTAAAGACAAGCGATAAATGTTTAAAATTTTCATCACCTGCCCTTAAGCCTTAAATGCTATAAGTCTGTCCTGCATAAAGTATAAAAACCCTAAGCAATAAAACGCCAACGACTGCTGCAAATGAGCCAAGGTAGAAGCTAAATTTCATCTTGCCAAGTGCGAAATTTAAAACAAGAGGCAAGACAAAGCCAACTAAAACAACCCCAAGCCAAAAGAATTTAGCCCAAACGCCACTATAAAATGCAACTGCTGCCTCTTGCTGATAGCTTGAACCAAGCAAAAGCGATACAAAAAGCATTAAAATGAGTAAAATTTCAGCGCATAAGACGTAAAACTCCACGCCGTGAAGCGAGCTAAGGTCGCTTGAGTGTGGATCTTCTTTAAAAAATAGTGCCGCTATTAAGCTGCTACCACTTATGCCAGCACTAAGCCCTGAAGCTATGAAAAGCGCTGGTAAAACGGCGGTATTTAAAAGTGGAAATCTAATGAGCACCGAGATCAAAAAGCCTGTATATGCGCAAATGATAACCGCAAAAAGCAGGCAAAGCGCGCTTAAAAGCGGATAAAGTGGCGATAAAATTTTCATCACGCCATTAAAAAAGCCACAAAATGACTTTAGCTCCGCATTAAAGGCGTATAGACACATCAAAAAGCTAAGCGGTATAAATACGCAAAGTGCGGCTACACCGATAGACATAACTGACGTGAAGTTGTAATTAATTAAAATTTTCCAAAACAAAAGTGGCTTTTCAAGGTCAGCTATCAAGCAAACCATACCAAGCATGATGCTAACAAAGGCTAAAAGCGAAGCAGCCTTGAAAAATGGACTAAAGCCATCTTGCCTTTTGTAGCGCTTTAGAACTATGGCAGCTATTAGCGCTCCGCCACTCATACCAGCTAGCAAAAGATAAACAGCGATCGGCCAGCCCCACTCAACTGCGTGCGAAAATGTCGCAGTGAAATTTAATGCACCATCCATCTTACACCCCCGCTTTTACTTTAGGAATATATCTAAGGCTTGGTTTTGTGCCAAGTTCTGCTCTTAGCCTTATGCTATCTTTGACAGCTAAAAGCTGGCTAATGTGCGAGCTCTCATCGTTTAAATCGCCAAAGACCAAAGCCTCATATCTGCACGCCTCAACGCAGGCTGGATCTTTTTTATCCTTTAAATTTGTATCTATGCAGAAGTTACAGCTTTGGGCTGAGTGATTGACCTTGTCGATATATCTCACGTCGTAAGGACAGGCTACGATGCAGTATTTACAGGCGATGCAGTCATCTATGTTTGTAGTTTGGATGCCAGTTTTTATGTCCTTGTGACAGGCTTTTGTTGGGCAAACAGCCACGCAAGGCGCGTCCTCGCACTGCTGACAAGATACTCTTACATATCTTTTATCGAGCAAATTCTTTGGATCAGTCTTATCCTCTACAAAAAGTCTCATCTGCCCTTTTGGGACTAAATTTACCTTTCTACATGCCACTTCGCAGTCCGTGCAGCCGACGCATTTGTTTTGGTCAAATATCATGCCAAAATGTGGTTTTTTCGCACTCTCTTCACTCTTAAAAGCAAAACCACTACTTGCCACGCTAGCACCAGCAGCCACAACTGCCATGCGTTTAAAAAAGGCTCTTCTGCTATTTTGATTTTGCATTTTTAACTCCATTTATGCCTTAATGAGGCTTTTTAATGCCCTCATTTTGCTCTTTTTCATGAATTTTTCTTGCCGCCTCAGCTAGTTCGCCAGGCTTTAAGACCTTAATAAGCTCTATCTCAAAAACGATAGTCTCGCCACCAGGTATCCCCTCCATGCCGCTATCGCCGTATGCAAGCTCAGGCGGGATTACAAATTTAAACTTCTCGCCCTCTTTCATAAGCATAAGTCCCTCTTCAAGCCCAGGGATCAAATTTAGCATCGAAAGATGAGCTGGAGCCTCTTTTGTCTCGTCAAAGACCTTGCCATCGACAAAGCTTGCTTTATAATTTACTATGATGATGCTCTCAGGCTTTGGAGTAGCCCCTTTTGAGCCACCTTTTATGATCTCATATTGTAAATTTGATTTTGTTGTTTTTACATTTTTGTTTTTTGCATTTTTTTCCATATAGGCTTTGCCTTGGGCTAAATTCTCTTTTAGCTTGGCAGCCTCTTTTTCTTTTACTATCTTATCTAAGCTTTCAGCTCTTTTGTTTAGTAGCTTTGCTATCTCATCATCACTTAGTTTTAGCTCGCTCTTTAGCGCATCGCTAAAGCCTTTTATCACTGCATCAGCGTCATAGCCAACACCTAGTTGCTTTTGATCTAGCAGTCCTTTTAAAACATATCCACCGCTTGTTGCGCCTATGGCGTAAGAGTCGTTTGTATCGACATTTGCTAAGAGGCTAGCCACACTTAGGCTAAGAAGTAGCGAACATTTTAAAAACCCATTTTTCATTTCAAACCCTTAAGATTAAAGGGGCTAAAACTAGCCCCTAAATGCTATAAATTTTTGTTTAGAATTCTCTGAGCTTCTTTTATATACTCTTTAGATGCATCTAGTCTTTGTTTAGTAAATTTAAATCCGTGCATACCCCACGAACCATCTTTTTCGACCATATCGATGATCTCTTGAGCGTTTTGGACAAGCTCATAAACTCTTGCTTTATCACTTGGATCTAGCTTTTTAGTCTCTAGTAGTGAGTAAATTCCCTCGATGCCTATTTTGACCTCTGAGAATTCATTTTTAACTGGAGTTTGCCATCCCATAACCTCATCATAAACTTGTTTTTGGTTTTTGAAGTGAAGTGTTGGTTTTAGCTCAGATAGCACTGGGCTATGGCAGCCTTTATTATCTTTCATATCTTTATCAGCCCAAGATGTTCTAGCGCATGCCCACATCAAATCAACATAGTTGTGGCCATTTTTATCTCTCTCAAAGTGCCAATCTTTAGCATCTCTTGGACCTTTAGCTGCGTCGCCTGGGACTAGAGATTTCTCTTTTGGATCGACCATGATCTTCCAGATGTGAGAGCGTCTTTGAGTATCAAAGCCAGCGTTGTCTTGGAACTGAACAGCGTAGAAATTCTCGCAGCTCATCATAAATGGCATGTGGCAAGATGCACAAGTGTTGTTTTTGTGTGTATCTGCTTTTGATGCGATATATGCTTGAGTCTCGTGACAATCTTTACAATCTTTTTTGATCTTTGGTTTAGTGTAGAACGCACTTAGATAGCCTTGATCTGGGTTGTAGTTCATGCCAGTTACGCTCTTATCGCCTACAACGTTACCTGTGTTGTCGTGTGGATCGTGGCAAGTGACGCATCTCATACCTTTATCATAGTGAGCGGTAAAGTATGATTGAGAACCTTCTGAGCCACATCCTGGTCCCATTGATTTAAATTTAGAGCTTAGTGAGAGATCAAGCTTGCCGTTATTAAGTGGGTTAGCACGCATTAGATCTGGGCTAAAGTTAAATCTTTGGTGACAGCGTTCGCAGTTTGATGTTCTAAAATTTGTAGCTCCATCAAGGTGACCGCCAGCTCCGTGGCACTCCTCACAGCTTACGCCTTTTGAGATAGTGTGTTTTTGAAGCTCTTTGGCATTACCAAGTGCTGCGTAAAATTCTGCTTTTGACTTAAAGTCGAATTTAACTGGGTGGCAAACCTCACAATATGATGAGTTTGCTTGGAAAAACATCGACTTTTTATGTTTTGCGGCGTATGAGGCAAGACCTCTGACATATCCGCCATTATCGCCATACTCTTCAAGAGTGCCAGGAAATTCTGGGACAAGCTCTTTTATCTTTTTAACAGTTGCGTCGTCTAAATTTAACGCCCATGTTCTTTGCCATTGGTTACCGCCAGCTACGATCTGACCTGTGCCATCTCTTAGCAAACCGCCCTCAACGTAGTAAGTACCACGAAGTAGCCATGCATCGACGTAGCCCATCTTAGTTCTTAAGTGACCAACGGTTGCGTAGATGACATCTGGAGTGATACCTTTTGGAAGGATAGAAGCGGTATCTTTGTCAAATACTGGCTCAGTTAGGTTGTTATTAACCTCTGGGTGCTCGCCAGGGAAGCGCATAGTAGTTGCGTGGCGAGATCTGCTCCAGACCTCATACTGAGCCGGGTGACACTCACCGCACTTTTCTGGACCTACAAATTTATTAGGAAATTGAAGTGATGAGGTGGCTGGAATTCTATACATCATAGAGCTATAGCCCTTACCACCATCTCTTTTGCTAAGCTTTGACATATCAAAGCCATGTCCCTCGGCAAGCCACTCTAAGCCACGGTCGTGAACGACCATTTTGCCGACGGTTTTGCCACCATACTTTGTAAAAATAGGGTGGTTTTTAAATAGCCAGTTATACATCTCTTGCTCTTCTACGACGTAGTCTTGCAAGGAGACAACACCTCTACTTTGCAGTGTGCCTTTAGGATTTGCGATAACATCACGTGCTTTATCGGACATCTGCATATTATGCTCTTCGCAACAGGCTTGTGAAGCAAAGATACTAACACCCATGAGTAAGCCTGCTAAGGCTTTGTGTAAGTTTCTCACGTCTCCTCCTTTGAATTTTTATCCTAAAATCAAAATGATTTCATACTGATAATCTTAACACCAAAAAAGGGTAGAAAAGGGGGAAAATTAACAAATTATAAATTTTCGAAACTAATTGTAAATGCAACGTGGTTTTCATCCACATTTTTAGCAAAGATTAGGGCGTTGTTTTTGCGAGCAATAAGGCGGCTCATATATAGCCCAAGCCCGCTACCGCTCTCTTTTGTGCTAAAGTGTGGCTCAAAGATAACCTTTAAAAATGAATTTTTTATCGCTCCTGCGTTATTTTGCACGCATAAATTCTTGCGATCATCTTTTAAAAAGGCGCTTATCTTTATCACTCTTGGCTTTGTGTAGCTCTGCTTAAATGCGTCTTTGGCGTTATTTATGATGTTTATTAAAATTTGGATTATCTCATTGAAATTTGCAAATACCTCAAAATTTTCTCTCACGTCAAGCTGCACTTCGATCTGATACTTTTTAAGCGTTGCGTTTAAAATTTTTATCGTTTGATTTATCACTTCAAGCACCTTAAACTCTTTTCTCAAGGTATTTGGACTAAAGAAATTTTTAAAGTCATCAACGGTTTCTGACATGAAATTTATCTGCTTGCTGGTCTCTTCTATAAACTCATAAATTTTCGCCTCATCAAGCTTTTTTCTCTCCTGATAAAGCTCTAAATTTATCAAAGCTGAGCTTATCTGAGCAAGCGGCTGCTTCCACTGATGCGAGATATTGCCTATCATCTCGCCCATCGAAGCTAGGCGGCTTTGATGAATCATTAGCTGCTCAGTCTGCTTTTTGCTCTCCTCGCCACGCCTATGCATCTTATAAACAAGTAGCAAAAATAACCCAAAGATAAGCGTTATAGCGCTCATTATGACGATGACCTCTTGCAAGTGATAGGTAAAAATGGCGCGGATTGGTATCTTAAAAGAGATCATCGCGACCGTTTCGTTCACGTCTGGGATCTCTATGCCCTCCATGCCGTATTTTTCTAGCATTTGCTGCGGGGCATTTGCGCTGCTGTGACAGGCTAGACAGCTTGGACTTTGGTTTTTTATAGGCAGACCCACAAAGAGCTGTGAGCCATTTTCATCTTTTATTATCTTTACAAATTCTTTAAATTTATTTTCTTTAAAGCCATGCAAGACGCCAGCTTCAAATTCATTTGGCTGGTGAGCTTTGTTTAGCGGTGCGATGGCAACTAGCTTGTAGTCGAAGTCTAGGTTGTATTTTTGCTTTTGGATATTGTAAATTTCACGGCTTATATATGAAGATGATAGAAGTCTCTCGTCAAAAAAGTCCTCTTTTAAAATGCCCTCTTGCTTTAGCTGTTCGATCAGCGGGCGTTGCACACCTGAGATGTACTCTCTTACAGAATTTATACTCTCAAGCACATAATGCGCCTCTCTTTTGGCGTCTTTCATCGCTAGGTCGTTGTAAAAATTTAAAACAAGCGCCGAAACTAGCAGATAGACAAAGATAAAAGCACCGACTATTAGCTGAAATTTATATCTCACAAAGATAGCCCACGCCGTATAAATTTTTGATCACATCTTTGCCAAGCTTTCTTCTAAGCTCTTTTACGATCGTCTTTATCGCCTCTTTTGTCGGCTGTTCGTAGTCCCAGATGTAGTCAAAAATTTGCTCATAAGTGATAGTTTTGTTTTTGTTGTTTAAAAAGTACTCTAAAAGCTTGCTCTCGCTCTTACTTAGATGAGAAATTTCGCCATTTACATAAAGCGCTTTTTTACCAAAATCATACTCAAGCTCGTCATTTAGCCTGATAGTTGGTGTGCGTCCAACTAGCTCAAAAGCCACATCTTCAAGCGCTTTGATGAAAGATTTTTTATCGTATGGTTTTGCAAGGTATCTTGTGATCTTTAGCTCAACTGCGCGCCACAGATACTCTTGCTCGACGTGGCTTGATAAGATCACGATAGGGATTTTTTGATTGATAGCTCTTACTTTTTTAGCGATCTCAAGACCATCGATATTTGGCACGCTGATATCAAGCACCAAAACATCATACGCCCCGCTCATAGCAAGCTCAAGCGCATCAAAGCCGTCTGTGACGCCTTTAACCTCTGCGAAAAAGAGCTCCAGCGAGGCGCAGATATTTCGCAAAATCGCCTCTTCATCCTCTAGGCAAAGGACCTTTTTGTTTGATAAAACATCTAAAATATCATTCTCTTGCATACGTCATCTCATCTCTTAAGCCAAAAAGCCGACTTAAATAACACAAAATAAAAACTATTTCATAAATTTACATCATGATCGTAAGCTTAAAGTAAAAAATAGGCTCGCTACTTAAGTGATAAATTTAAAAGAAAAAGTTAAATTTAGCCAAAGATTTGGCTAAATTTATCAGGTTCTAAATTTTGAAAGGCTAGTGTTTAGATTATCAGTCATCTTTGAAAGATGAGCGGCTGCAAGCGAAATTTCATCCATGCTTTTTGAGTTTTGTTTTGAAATTTCATCGATATTTACGATGCCTTTTATCAGCTCTTCGACCTTATGTCCAGTCTCTAGATAGTCCTTCGTAGAGGTCTCATTTAAGCTAACGCTCTCGTTCATTAGCTGGTTCATATTTTCTATTTTTTCATTGATTTGGGCTGATTTTTTGCAAAGCTCGCCAGCTTTTTTAGCATTATCGCCGATGGTTTGACTTGAGTTTGAGATCGCTTCAACGATTAAATTTATAGTCGCATTTATCTCGCTTAGGCTATTTTGCGTGCGTTCAGCCAGCTGTCTAACCTCATCAGCCACGACTGCAAAGCCACGTCCGTGCTCACCTGCACGCGCTGCTTCTATGGCAGCATTTAGGGCAAGTAAATTTGTCTGATCAGCGATATCATCGATGATATTTAAGACATCTTTTACATTTTTAGCTTGATCAGCTAGGCTTTTCATCGAGCTAGCGAGTGAAATTTCGCTATTTGCAGCCTCATCTACATTTTTGCTAAGCCCCAAAACATCATTTGAGACCTCATTTATATATAGACAGGTTCTTTCAAGATTTTCTTTGCTCTTCTTAGCCTCTTCAAATGAGCTTTTTATCTCTTCTGACATGGTTTTTGCCATATTTGTCGTATCTGTGACGATTAGTGAAGATTTGTTGGTTAAATTTGTAGTTTGAGCTGAGGTTGAGGAGAGCTGCTCGGCGATAGAAGAGTTCTCATTTGCTAGCCCTTTAACGCTCTCTATAACAGATCTTAGCTCGCTTGTTAGGTCGTTTATCGAGCTTTTGATGTTTGAAATTTCATCTTTGCCACTAACCTCAAGCTTTTTAGTAAGATCGCCTCTGCCACTTTTTATCTCATCTGACATCTCGGTTAAATTTGCAACGATATTTTTTATAGGTTTGATGATCGCCCTACTTAAGATAAATAGCACGATAGCTATCAAAACAACCGTGATCAAGGCGCAAGCGATGATAAAGGTTTTTGTATTTTGGCTATTTTGCTCGTTTAACACAACCTTTGTCTTTTCTATCTCATCGGCCAAGTCATCGACGTATACACCACTTCCTAGCATCCACTTATATGGCTCAAAATTTGCAGCGTAGCCAAGCTTCTCCACTGGCTCCTCGCCCTCTTTTTTTGCCCAGCCAAATGTGACAAAACCGCCGCCTTGTTTGGCCTTTTCGATGAGCTCTTTTATAAGAAATAGCCCTTTTGGATCTTTTAAACCGATTAAATTTTTACCAACAAGCGATGGCTTTTCAGGGTGCATCAAAACAACGCCGTCATAGTCGTAGATGAAGATATAGCCAGTCTTGTCGCTAAAGAATTTTAGCTTTGAGACGACTCTAAAAATTTCTTTTTTTATCTCATCGTCGCTTAGCCCTTTTTCTTTGCCGCCATTATAAATTTCACGCATCATTTGGTTGATCGTCTCGACGTCATCTTTTAAATTTTCTTTTCTGGCATTTACCAGCTCGTCGTAGGACTTATGGGTGAAAAACTGAGTTAGATCGCTTGAAAATTTGCTATTTAAAAAGATGAGCAAACAGCTGACAAGCAAAACTGAGAAAACAAAAGTGAGAATTATCTTTGTAGATATTTTCATAGCACACATCCTTGCATTTTGGGATCTCCTAAAAATTTGTGCCATTTTATACATTCAAATCTTAATTATAAATTAACTTTTGAAATTTAAGAAAAAAAGAATAAATTTGATGAGAAAATTTACTCAAAGCCCAAAATAACGAATAAGTTACAAATATTATTATCTTAAGCTTTGAGCGTAAAAAATACGTAAAATTTAGTAGCCTTTAGTTGCCTCTGCTTCCAGGCTTAATAGCCTTGCTACCGCTCTTACAAAGCGGACAGTGCTCTGGCTCGTAAATTTCAAATTCAAAATTTCCCAAAGCAAAAAATGGCTTGTCGCTTGGCAGTTTTGCATTTGGCTTAGCTTCATTGCCTAAATTTGCAACCTTGCAAAAACCGCGATTTGCAAGTGCCGCAAAGCCAACCACCTCGCCGCCAAGGCTCTCTATCACGTGGGCTGCTTCAAGTGCCGAGCCGCCAGTTGTTATGATGTCCTCACAAACTATAAATTTCTCGCTCTTTTTTACTTCAAAGCCGCGCCTTAAGCTCATCACCCTATCAACGCGTTCAGTAAATATAAAACGCTTTTTTGCCGCGCGAGCTAACTCATATCCAGCTAAAATTCCACCAAGTGCAGGAGAACAAACGCTATCAAATTTAATGCCAAATTTCTCTATCACACGCGCTAGCTCATCTGCTAGCTTTGCAGCAAGAGCAGGGTCTTCAAGCACCTTTGCACTTTGCAGATAAAACTGCGAGTGGTTGCCACTACTTAGCAAAAAGTGCCCCTCCAAATACGCCCCAGCGTCCTTATAAATTTTCTCTAAATCCATCGCTTTTTCCTTTTAAAATTTGCCAAAAATCTTAACACATACCCACTTAAGCCACTCTTTTTAAAATTTAATAAGCCCTGCGCTTGTATAATTCTTGCACTCATACAAAAAGGACACACATGCTTCTCTTTAACCCTGTTGTTTTTAGCATTTTGGTGATGACGGTGCTATGTTTGCTGCGTTTTAACATCCTGCTTTCTATCCTCGTTTCTGCGCTTGTTGCTGGGGTTATGTATAAGCATGGTTTTAGCGGATTTGAAAGTGGTTTGGCAAGCGGTTTTGAGAGCTTTTTTACAGCTCTAAAAGAGACCACGCAAAGCCTCATAAGCGGTATGCAAGGTAACCTTGAAACCTCACTTAGCTACATTTTGCTAGGTGCTCTTGCAGCTGCCATAGCAAATACAAATTTAACAGCCATTTTGATAAATGCAATGAGTAAATTTCTTAGCTCAAACAAGGCCATTTTTACGCTAACTATCGCGTTTATCGCTTGTTTGTCTCAAAACTTGATCCCAGTTCATATAGCCTTTATACCTATCTTGATCCCGCCACTTCTTGCTCTTATGAATAAAATGGGCATAGATAGACGCGCGGTGGCTTGCGCTCTTACATTTGGACTGCAAGCGCCTTATGTGAGCATTAGCGTTGGTTTTGGTCTGCTTTTTCACAATATCCTTAAAAAAGAGCTAGCCAACAACGGCATAAACACAACCATCTCAGACATCTCATCAGTCATGTGGATAGGCGGTGCATCGATGTTTGTGGGGCTCATCTTAGCCATACTTTTTTATAGTAAAAAAAGGATTTATAAAACTTCTAAATTTGAAAAAGCCGAGCTTGATGAGATCGAGCGTGCAAAAAGCCTTGAGATGACTAAAAAAGAGTGGGCGGTCTTAGCTGGTGCGGTTGTCGCCTTTGTCGTGCAAATTTACACTTCGCTCTTGCCACTTGGCGCGTTACTTGGACTTTTGGTAATGGTTGTTTTTGGAGGCATCGAATACAAAAAAGTAGATAAGATCATGGATAATGGCCTTGCTATGATGGGCTTTATCGCATTTATCATGCTTGTTGCTGCAGGATATGGCACTATTTTAAGAGAGAGTGGCGGTATAGACGAGCTTGTAAAATACGCTAGCTTGGTATCTGGCGGCAAGATAGGCGGAGCATTTTTGATGCTACTTATCGGACTTTTAGTCACGATGGGCATAGGCACTAGCTTTGGAACTATCCCTATCTTAGCCTCTATCTACGTGCCACTTTGCCTTAGCCTTGGCTTTGGCGTGCCAGCTATCATCTTGCTAGTTGGTATAGCAGCAGCTCTGGGCGACGCTGGAAGCCCAGCAAGCGACAGCACACTTGGACCAACGAGCGGTCTAAATGCTGATGGTGAGCACAACCACATATATGATACTTGCGTGCCTACATTTGTATTTTTTAACATCCCACTTATCATCGGTGGCATCGTAGGAGCCATGATACTTGGATAAATTATGATAGATAAAAACAACCAAAATTATATAAGGAGTAAAAATGATAGGTATGCTAGTTACCGAAGAGACACCACAGATCACTCAAATTTTACAAAAAGCGGTTCAAGAGATAAAACGAATAAACCCTCATGCAAGGGTTGAATTTGTAGATTATAACGACTACTATATAAATAAAGAAAATGAACAAAATTTAAAAGAGCTGATCGCAAAGCATAGACGTGGCGAACTTAAATATTGCACTCTTGATGATATTATCGCTGAAACCGATGCCATAATAGAAGGCAAAATTTAAGATGAAAATTCTTTTTACAGAAGATTTTAAAGAAAACCTAAAAGAGATGTTAAAATTCATAAAACAAGATAGCAAGGATCGTGCATATAACTTTCGCGATAGTCTAAAAAACGAAATCATAAAAATCCCTGAAAGACCATACTCTTACAGAGAAAACCTAACTATGAAAGATACTCAAGTAAGAGACTTGATCTTCAAGGGATATGTTGTTGTATTCGTCATAGATGAGGGCGAACAGACTATCACTATCATATCAATCTATAAACACAATCTACCAAATTTAAAATATCCTCAGTAACTATTATTTTTTGCCGATATAAATTTTTGGAACATCTTTTGCTTTAGAAAGATCATAAAAAATTTTAAAACGAGAAAAAGGATAAGCTCATGATGAGATCACTTTGGTCTGGTGTTTCAGGCCTACAAGCCCACCAGATAGCCATGGACGTAGAAGGCAACAATATCGCAAACGTCAATACCTATGGTTTTAAATACAACCGCGCAAATTTTGCTGATATACTAAGCCAAACTCCAAGAGTAGCTACCGCTCCACAAGGCCAGCTAGGCGGTCAAAACGCTATGCAAATAGGTCTAGGAACGACTATAAACTCAACTACAAGAATTTTCTCACAAGGCACACTAACAGCCACTGATAAGCAAACCGACCTTGCTCTTCAAGGAAATGGCTTCTTTGTCGTCTCTCCAGATGGCGGAACTACAAGATACTATACAAGAAACGGCGATTTCGTCCGTGATAAGGCTGGTAACTTCGTAAATAACAGCGGTTATATCGTTCAAGGCTGGACTAGAGATGACGAGACTGGCACTATCGACTCAACAGGCCCTATAAGCAACATCGTCATCAAAGAAGGTCTTACAACTCCAGCAAGAGCGACAACAGAAGTTAAAATAAAAGGCAACCTTGACTCAGGTAACAGCATCGGTCAAAGAAGCACACCTATTTACGCACTTGATTCAGTTGCTGGCGGACGTGATTTTAATAATGATGAAATTTTAAATGCCAACGAAGTTCATAACGAAAACGATACAAATAATGATGAATTTTATACAAACTCAAGAAACGAGCAAATTTTAACAGAGCGTGGTGTCGATCTTGGCGTTACATTTGACGAGCTTGGAAATGGTCTTGCTCTAAGAGATGGTCAAGGTATCTGGGTAAGCTACGCAAATGCTAAGACTGAGAAATTTTCAGTAGGTAGCGCTCTAGCACAAAACATAGGTCAGATCAACCCACCAGCTACACTTGATATAACACTAAATGGACAAAATATCAAAACTCAAGCTGGCACAATGACAAGCATCAGTGACGTTGCAGCTGCTATCAACGCTCAGTACAACAAAACTGGTGTTAGAGCTGAAATTTCAGAGGGTAACAAACTAACGCTTATAAACAGAAACAACTCAGGTACAACCGAAGAGACAAAAAACATCCACCTAACAGTAAATGCTGGAAACACAGTTGGCGGTCTAGCTAGCAAAGATATCATAACAGCTTATCAATATGTCTATACAAGCTCACAAACAACAGCTGTTCATCCAAATAACGATAAGATAGCAAGACAAATAACAACAACAGAAGATCTTCGTGCTGCTATGCAAGAGGATGCTAGAAACCATGTTGATTATAATGGCGATGGTCAAATAAGAGCAAACTCTGACGCACTTGATGCAGCAAAACTTGCAACTGCTGCTCACAAGGTAGCTCCAGGTACAGGTGGCGCAGCTATAACAAATCCAGCTTATGCACTAGCATATAACAACGCTTATGCGGCAGCAGCAGGCACACCTGATCAAAAACACGCAGCAGGTATCGCAGCACTTCAAGCAGCAGCTGGAGATGATACAAACGACGGCGTAAAGATTACTGTAAATAAACTAGGTCAATTTCAACTAGAAAACCCTACAAACGAAATGGCTGATCAAGCCCTTTATATGACTACAACTGGTCTTACAAAACCAGCTCAAGGCACAAACAACGCAGCAGTAAATGAAAACGTTCGCTTTACAAATATCATGAAAGCACTTGATGGCGCACTAAGCCCGGGTCAAGCACTAAGAGCGAGTGGCAAGATGATGATGTCAAGCCACGGCTCAACAGCTGAGATCTTTGACTCACTTGGCTCAAAGCACACAGTTAGTATCAGATGGGCAAAGACAGGCACTACAACAGATGGTGGTACAGAGTGGAATATGATCATCCAAGTGCCAGAGCCTGCTAAGATAAACTACACAGGTGAAGGTCCAGATAACGTCGTAACTGGTTCATTGAGATTTAACTCAAATGGCTCACTTGCTAGTTTTCACCCAGCTACGATAACATTTTCAGCTAACAACGGCTCACAAAGTGGTCAAAACGTTAGTTTAAATTTTGGTTTGGGAACTGATTTTAACGGACTAACAAGCTTTGATAAAGACTCATCAACTGAGTCTATCTCACAAGATGGCTACACAGGTGGCACACTAAATGACCTAAAGATCGACGAAACTGGCACTATCATCGGTGCATTTACAAACGGACAAAGCTTTGGTCTAGCTCAAGTGGCACTTGCTAGCTTTACAAACAACGAGGGTCTTCAAAGTGAGGGCGGAAACGTCTTTTCACAAACTGCAAACTCAGGCGAAGCAGTCATAGGCGCAGCAGGCACAGGTGATAAAGGAACGATCGCGGCTTCAAAACTAGAAGCTAGTAACGTCGATCTAAGCCGTGCGCTAACAGATCTTATCGTCATCCAAAGAGGCTTTCAAGCAAACTCAAAAACGATCACGACAAGTGATGAGATGCTAAACACACTTCTTCAACTAAAACAATAATCATAAAGGGGGCGCTCGCTCCCTTTTAAATTTACAAATAAAATCAGCCTTCTTTTTGTAAAATGCTAAAAAATTTCACAAAAAGAGAAAATATGCAAGTAACACTTCTAAATCACACCCCACTAAATATCTGCTCTCACGCGATCCGCACATGCTGGCAAAGCTTTGAAAAAGGCGACAATGGCGGCGAAAAAGACGTCGAGCTGATAGATAGAGTGGGTAATAAATTTAAACACGCTTCAACGCTGGAGCACCTTTACTACAACTTCTACATCCAAGGCATCTCGCGCGCACTACTTCAAGAGCTAGCCCGCCACCGCATAGCAAGCCTAAGCGTCAAATCAACCCGCTACACGCTAAAAGAGCTAAAAAAGGAGGAGAAATTTGAAGTAGGGCAGTTTGAACGTGCGGCTAAATTTATAGTGCTAACAAATGACGAAATGGTCGATAACGCAAGCATAAAAGCGCTTGAAAACTTACGTGAAATTTTAGCTTCAACCACAAAAAGCCTTGATATAGTTAAATACTGCTTGCCAGAGTGCTATAAAACCGAGCTTACATGGAGCATAAACGCTAGAAGCTTGCAAAATTTCATCTCTCTAAGAAGCTCAAAATCAGCCCTTTGGGAGATAAGAAATTTAGCAAATGCTATCTACGACGCCTTGCCAAATGAGCATAAATTTATCTTTGAGAAGTGCTTGCCAGAGGATGAGGGTTAAAATTAAAAGTAGTTAAATAAAGAGAAAAGAACTAAAATTTTATGCTTGGTAAATTCTCTTTGTAGATCAAAAGTATAGTTATAGTCTCTTTTTCTTTATCGATATAAAATGGAACAACATAACCATGAAATATCAAGTCTCTAACATCATCATCGTTTATATCTAAATTTTTACGAAAACGATACGGCATATATTTTATCTCTTCGATCTTTGTTATCAGATCATTGTAAAAAAGTACCGCCTTCTCAACACTATCTTTAGCTATAAATTTACTGATCTTATCAGTAGCTTGCTCAAATTCCTTAGAAAATTTTACTCTCATCTGCACCAAGTCCTATGAGCAACTCTCTTTTATGGCTTTTAAATTCATCTTCTTCGATACATTCAAGCTCACTGTTTTTAGCCTTAAAAGCTACATCTTTTAGATATTTTGCATCCTCTTTACAAAGTCTGTATCCATCATTTTCCATCTTAAACTGAGGGTCGATTTTTTTTATGGCTTCATAGGCATCTTGTAAAATTTGGGCTATCTGAGGCGTTATATCACCTTTAAAAATTGTAGTTGTCATCTTATATCCTTTAAATTTACTTTTTCAAAACGTAAAGAAGCTCGTCTACGTGGATGTTTCTAGCTTTTAAATTTCTGCTACCGCGGTAGGCATTATACTTTTGGCGCAGTAGATTAACTTTGCCCATTTTATTTAGATTTTTATCAAATTCATCTTGGTTGATAAAGCCCTCTGAGTTAAACGAGATCAGCACAAATTTCGCCTTTAAATTTGCTATCAGCTCGAAAAATGCCTCGCTTGCTGATGATTTTTTATTAAAAACTGATCTGTTCCAGTCCTTTGAGATACCTGAAACCTTTGAAATTTTACTTGGCTCTTCATAGCTTGCGATGAGATTTAGCATGAAGTAGTTTGAGCCGTATGGGTGCTGGTTATAAGGCGGATCAAGATAGACTAGATCAAGCCCATCAAGCTCTTTTGCCAGTAAATTTGCATCCTTTTGATAGACCTCAAATGGCACTCTGAAATTTGAAAAAATAGGCTTAGTTAAATTTATATCAGAAGTGATCCTTGAAATGGCATTTTGTCCCCTGCCACCAAACTGACCGATGCCCTCTTTATTTTTATGAAAACCTTTAAAAATTCCACTCGTATTTGCATGCACGCTTGCATTATAAAGTAGTGGAGCTATGAAAAATTTTCTCATCTCCTCTGGCAAGATCTCATCTATGAGTCTTCTTACGGTGTCGATGAATATGGCATTTTTTCTTGTGTAAAAGACCCGCTCGCCCCAAGCGATATTTTCGTCATCTTCTGGGGCATAAAGCCTTGTTATAAAGCCCTCATGAAGGCTATTTTTTATCTCTTTTTCAAGTCTCATTTGCCAGAAATTTATCTCATCTCTTAGCTCATTTGTGGCGTTTTGCAAATAGCATAAGTTTGTGATGAAGCTGTAAAGCTCCAAGTCGTTTGCGACTAGAAATTCACTATTTTGTTTTAAAAACCTAGCCACCACGCCGCTTCCACTAAAGAGGTCACAGCAGCTAAGCTTCTCTTTTTTAAGCTCGTCTTTTGCGTATTTTACGCCTCGCTCGATAAAGCCTAAAAGAGAGCGTTTGTTACCAAGATAGGTTAAAATTTGCTCTTTTAGATAGGCTTGATTTTCTTGTTTTACTGGTTTCAAATCAGTGCTTTTTTAGTCCCATAGCATCAACGTCAAGCTTGATCTCTTCGTTGTTTATGATGACTAGACCGTGATCTAGAATTTTCTTTGCTATGGCGTGCGCCTCATAAAGTGAGTGCATCTTGTAAGTGCCACATTGAAATTTATTTAGCTCTGGAATTTGATCTTGAGTTTTGACCTCTAAGATATCCTTCATCGAAGCAAGCCATGCCTTTTTTACAGCTTCTTCGCTAGGTGTGCCGATCACGCTCATATAAAAGCCAGTCCTGCAACCCATCGGCGAGATGTCTATGATCTCCACGCCGTTGCCGTTTAGGTGGTTTCTCATAAAGCCAGCAAATAGATGCTCTAAAGTGTGAGTGCCCTTTTCTGGCAAAATTTCCTCATTTGGCTTGCAAAATCTCAAGTCAAAAACGCTGATATCATCGCCTTTTGGGGTCTTCATACTCTTTGCAAGTCTTACTCCTGGGGCTTTCATCTTCACATGATCTACACAAAAACTATCAAGTAGTGGCATATATTCTCCTTTAAATTTTTGGTAATTTTAGCGTAAAAAAGATTTAAAATTTAAAGGCTCACGTAAATTTACATGAGCCTAGTAGTATTTTTGGGTATTAAAATTTATTTTTTCTAACGTCTGTTAGTATGACCTTCGCCATGCCGTCTATCTCGCTAGTTACGTCGTTTGTGTTACTAACAACGCTTCTATTTTCTTTTGTGACGTTATCTATCTGAGCGACACTTCTATTTATCATATTTATGCCCTCAGCTTGCTCTTTTATAGATTCACTCATCTCGTTAATTGACTGAGTAAGGACATTTGTATTTGCCTCGATCTCACCTAGACTTTTTTGTGTGCGTTCAGCTAGCTTTCTAACCTCATCAGCCACGACTGCAAAGCCACGTCCATGCTCACCTGCACGCGCTGCTTCTATGGCTGCATTTAGAGCAAGTAAATTTGTCTGATCAGCGATGTCACGGATGATAACGATGATGTTTTTGATCTCTTCGCTTTGTCTTATGACGTCCCCTGTCTTTTGTGAGATAGCATTCATCGAGCTACTCATCTGCTCAACCGCAGCCGCGCTCTCTTGGATAGAGTCAGCTTGTTTGCTAGCACCATCAGTTAAATTTCTCATAGACTCAGCAAGCATAGTTGCCTTTTCTTCTAAATTTTGAGCTTGATTTAGGTTGCTATTTAGCATAGCGCTTATAGCATCACCTGCATTATTTATGCCAACTATCATAGCTTTTAGATCAGCTTCTATGTCATCTCTTAGCTCGATCTTAGCGGTGTAGTCGTTATTTGAGTAGGCTTTTAGGATATTTATGACGCTGCCTAAATTTTGACTGATAGAGCTAAAGAAAGTATTTAGCAGATCTTTTAGCTTGATAAGCGATGGGTTATTTGGGTTCTCATTTAGTTTAACGCCTAAATTTCCTCTTATCATGTTATTTGCAGCTACATTTAGCTCTTCAAGCATGGTGTTATCTTTCTTGATGCCAGCTATGACTTTGTCTATGTTTTTATTTATCTCCTCGCTCATCACGCCAAATTCATCAGTCGTGTGGATGTCTAGCTTGCTTGGGGCAGTGCTGCTCTCATAAGTGATAAATTTAAAGGTATCAGAAAGCTTCTCTTGGATAACGCTGATAGGCTTAAGTGAGCGTTTTAGTAGCACGAAAACAATGGCTGAGAGTATGACTATAAAGAGCACTGCAAGCATTAGCTGAGCTTTTAAGATAGGCATAGTGTGGTTTGAAAAGGTATCCGCACCTATGGCGACGGTTGCAAGCCAGCCATCATCGTTGATAGGCAAAATTTTAGCCGTTACATCTTGGTTTTTAGAGTTTTTATATGAGATCAGACCATTTTCATCAAATTCTTTATTGTTATATTTTTCTGAGACGACCTTTGTAGCTGGCAAGATAGTGCCAACCTCTGAAACTACGTCAGAAAAGAGCATAGTGCCATCTTTTCTCATCACATAAGCATATCCGCCATCGCCAGTGTTGCCTATCTCGATGATCTTGTCGCTAACTTTCTTTACATCCACATCTATACCAGCAACGCCAACAAATTTACCATTTTTAGTAACTGGAGCGGTGAAACTTACAACAAGATCATTTGTAGAAGTGACCCTTGGCTCAGTGTAAATTTCTTTATTTTTCTCTTTTGTGCTCTTATACCAGCCTCTAGTTCTTGGGTCGTAGTTATCAGCTACGGTTGTTCTTTTGCCGTCTGACTGAAAGAAGTGTCCATCCTCATCGCCGTAATAGACATATTTCACCGCAGAGTTTGCGACCTTTTTTTCTAATAAGACAAAATTCATTATCTCATCGCCACTTTGAGCGCCTTCAACTGCTGATGAAATTTTCTTGATATGCTCTAAATTTTCATCAAAAAAAGTGTTTGCAACACTCTTTATATCTTTAAGGACTTGATCCTCTTTGCCACTGACAAGCTCAACGATCTTATCCTTTGAAGTAAAATAACTAACCGCCGAGATAGCGCAAAACGAGATGATGAGTAAGATCATCAAGGCGAGTGCTATCTTATTTGTGATAGAACGAAACACCTCTGCTCCTTTAAATTTTGTTTGAAATCCATTTGAAAAACAAAATCGGAGCAAAAGTATAAATGTTTATAGTGTTCTCATAAATTCGGTGCTATAAATTCCCTCAATGCGTCTTTTCATATCATCATGCCAGCCATTTGTAAGAGTGGTGAGGGCGTTAAATTTCTCAAGTAAATTTAAATTTTCACTTGGCGCGTAAAAGAGCCTGTTTATCTCTAAAATACTCATATGAACTGGGTCACTCTCTATAACCTCTATCGCGTCGCCTGCTTTGCACGATCCTGGCGTAAGGACGCGGTAGTACCAGCCAGTAAGGCCTGTTTCAAAGATGTGAGTAGCCATATTTTCATTGCCCCATCTTTTTGAGAGCTTAAAGCATGGCTTTCTAGGCTGCGAGACTTGAAGCACAAGCGAGCCCACCTTGTGGATATCGCCCACATAGACGCAGCTCTCATCAAGCCCATCAACGCATAAATTCTCCCCCATCGCCCCATAAGCCATATTTTTTAATCCTAAAAATTTCTCCCACTCGGCGTAGTTTGCAAACGAATTTGCAAAGACTGCCTTTTCAGGGCCGCCGTGGTGCTTCGTATCAGCGACGCTATCGCCCTCAAAACCAAGCTCATTTGCGAAAATTTCGCCGTTTTGAGCCACTTTAAAAATAGCTGAGCTCCAAGGTAAATTTAGCTTATCAGTTGCATTTTGTGAGCCGTAGTTTTTCACCTCGCCGATTAGTAAAGCTTTCAGTGTTGCCATATTTTTCCTATCAAATTTAGTTTATTCTTAAATTATTCGCGTGAGTTAGCGCGATCGCGATCGCATCGGTGATATCAAGCGGTTTTATCTCTTTATTTATACCTAAAATTTTCTTCACCATAAATGCCACTTGCTCTTTATCAGCCTTTGCCTTGCCAGTGACTGTTTTTTTTACTTGAAGCGGCGTATATTCGGCAAAGTCCCCATGAAGCTGCAAAATTTTAAGACTAAGTGCCCCGCGAAACTGAGCGAGCTTTAAGACCGTTTTTGGGTTGTAGGCAAAGAAGATGTCCTCTATCGCAACCTCGTCAAATTTATGGTTTTTAAAGATGAGATCAAGCCCCTCGCAAAGCTCTGTTATTTGGTATTGAAGTGTGTTTGGCTTTATCTTTATAAGTCCAGCTTCAAGAAGTATAGTTTTAAATTTGCTCTTTTCAAGTATCGCGTAACCGCAATTTTTCGTGCCTGGATCGATTCCTAAAATTTTCATCACAATCTTTTCAATACTTTTTCACGACTTTTTCACGGCGTGAAAAAGTTTGTCAGAGTTTAACAAAGGTTTTATTAAATTTAAGATAAAATCGCTAATAAAATTCATTAAATAAAAAGGGTTGAAAT